>NZ_JBYCCT010000014.1:30252-235944 GCF_057473865.1 Coleofasciculus sp. H7-1 | reverse complement strand
ATCGAAAAACGTTGTGTTACTCGAAGTCAGAAGAAATGCTGAAACACTCTATTAGATTGCTACTTCACTACTTGAAACACCAATCGATACCAGCATTTGCGTAATTCATACTTCATTCAGCAACGCCTTTTTTTGAACGTTCAAGATGCTTTCAAGCGATCGCTTTTTCTACAAAACTTCAATGGCACCGCTTCACAATGTCAGCAGTAGTGCTGCATAGATGCCTGCACCCAAGATAAAAGCCCAAAAGCGGCTATCGCGATCTTCAGGGAGTTCTTCCTTAAGGACGTTCAGGACGACCCCTCCGGCGAGGAAGGCAAACAAGATGGCGATCGCTGCCTCGTGAATTTCGGTTCCGCTCCCAATTACCCATCCCACGATAATCGCCACCGCTAGTATCCAGCGCCCCTTCTTGTGATAAGCATCCTTATGGTGTTCGCGTAAGCCGTTGTCATTCACCACGAAATGCAAAGCCATTGCGAAGAAAAAGAGAAAAAGACTTTGAAGACCCGGTTCCTCCCGGTGGAGCAGCAGGTAGCCGATTAGAGCATTGTAAACGGCGAATGAAGCGATGTGCAGCCAAAAAACCCCAGCTTCCGTAACATCTCCCTTTCCCGCCTTTTGGTTGCGCTGGCGCGACACTTTGGCTACTCGCTCCAGTCCATAAAACACGCTGACGCCTAGGAGTGCCACAAGGTAAACGTGGTGTTCCAGAAAGGCAAGTCCCCCGTTCAACGTCTGCTTAACCGTCTCCTGTGCTTGACTCAGTTCGGGGAGGATATGAACGAAAACGTAGGCGACAGATACGCCACTACCTATAGAAAGCCAGATACTGCGAGGGGTGGCATCGAGAAAGCGCAGCTTACCAGAATAGAGATGCACGAGAGCCAGAGCGACTGCAAGGATTGCAGACAGGAAGCGTACACCAGGATTGAATACCGAAGACTCTGCAACTGCGAACAGCATCTTAGTTGAAAATAGGGGATATTTTTCAAGCTGAATGTCTTTACTAAAAAGACACGTCATTGCTCAATAGCACATCTAAAATCATTACCTTTTTTCTTCAGCTTGATGGGATTCTGGCACTAGGGCGTCCTCCGATCAGCTGATTTTGCTTGGGATTCTTCAAGTTTTAAACAAGCCCATTCAGCCATCTGAGAAACATTAGACCTCTTGCAAAAATACTTGGCGATGTTCGTAATCGCGGCTACAAAAACGTAGGCGCGTTCATGCCGTAAGGCTTTAGCCTTCAAGGGAGGGTAGTCCGCCGGCGCGGACTCTTAAAACCCGCTCCCGTCGGGTATAGATGTGTATAGCCTCAGACTTCAGTCTGTAGGCATCCATCGACTGCGTGCAAGAGGTCTATTCATCTTTAGGCAGGCAAGCGTTTCTCTCTCTAGGTGGGGGTACAACAAGAGCCAGTGGAGGTACTGTTCTGGAGTGGGATATCACCTGCTTTTTCCAACATGAGACAGATATGCAAACTCACTCAGACACCCACTCCCCTTCTCCAACTAAACAAAAAATTGCCAACATTTTTCGTTTGGTAGGCTGGATTGCTTTCTGGGTAGAGTTAGGACTGGCTGTTGCTTCTGGCATCGCTTTGTTATTTGCTATCTCTGGTCGTAACTTTGCGAATGAAGCAAATCCCGCACTGGGAGTCGGTATATTTTGGGCGATTTGTGGACTTTTAGCGCTGTTATTCGGTGTCTTTTTAGCTTTCCGTTACACTCGCATCGGCAAACAGTTAGCAAATCCTAATTCGACGGTGCATCCATCCAAAGCTGATACCGTTCAAGTTCTGCGACTGGCTTTAATTACGGGTTTGGTAGGGATATTGTTATGTCTGTTGGGTGCTGGAGCAAGTGTGGGAGTGCTGCTAGCAAAATCTGTATCCCAACCTCCAGGTGTAGCAATCACCGACCCCTATAGGATTATTCGAGCGCTTGATGTTTTTGTAGTGTTAGCAAATTTTAATGGCATTGCCGGTCACTTTGTAGATGTTGTTACTGCTCTAGGGCTGCTCAAGTGGGTGCATAATCAGTGAGAATTTTCCCCAACCTTTTAGAAACAAAAAAAGGGGGACTATAATCCGAATTTATTGATGAAATATGGGCAACAGTAAAGGTAAAGGTCAGTAGTCCTTAGTCCTTGTTTATGGCTAATGACTAATGACTAACGGCTCACAACTCATTAAAAATTTTTAACGGCTGCGCCTTGGCGATACTTGTTGATCTTCGGTAGTTGGTTTTGGATGAACTCGCTCTTGTAGCGCCCACACACTAACCAGCGCCGCAATTAAAGCTCCAATTATGTCCATAATTAGATCCACGATGGTGTCATCAAGGTCATTAATTACTTGGATCAGCCACTCAAATATTTCCCAAATCGCACCGATGGCGATTCCGAAACTAGCGATCGCTAAAATATACAGCAGTCGGTGGTAGCGGAACGGGGTCAGCATTGAGTCATACATGAGAAAACTCAGCGCCAGCGTTACGGAAAAGGTTGTAAAGGCATGAACAATCTCGTCGTATGGTTTTAGTAGGTAAAATAAACCCCAAACCCAACCACCCGCATTCAGCAACGCTGCTACGACAAATAAAAAATCAAACAACGTTGGCAGTTGATTCTCCAGGGTTACAAACATAAATGAAGCAGCCAGGAAGCAGGCGAGTGTAAATGAACCCACCCAGTTACGGTGATACAATTCAACTGCGATCGCGATCGCCAGTAAAAACTGTCCAACCCAAGCGGCTATTCGATATCCTCGCCAATTGGTACTCAGCATCGCTTTTTCCTCATAAATGGGTCATGGGTAAAGAGAGTTTTGAGTTTTGAGGCGAGAAGAGAGTTCTTTAATTCAAGACTTAAAACTTTTCCCCAATTAGTCATTACTAACAAACTATAAACGAAGCAATTAATTTAATTTGATATCATGCTTCAGGTTTCTGGTGAAAAAGGGACTGAATCTCAGCCCGCAATGCAACGATTTCTTCATGCAACGCGGCGATAGATTTAGCACCTGCTACTTCTGCTTGTTCGTCTTCCGCATCGCGTCCGACAAAGAAGGTGGCGAGGGTTGCAGTCACATAACCGAAGACAGCAAAAGCATACAACGATAGGATCAAGCAGAGTACCCGACCTTCTGGAGTCTGAGGCCAGTATTCCGATCCCATCGTTGTCATAATCATTGCCGTCCACCACAGTGCAGCACCGTAATCATTCAGTCCGCGCCCATCAGGGGTGTTGTTTTCAAAAGCATACATCCCTGCGGCTCCCACCAGCGTCACCACCAGCGTCAGTGCGATGATGTAGCCAAAACCACGACGACTCATGCTGGCTCGGAGCGATCGCATGCCGCGATTCAAAGAACTGATGACACGCACCAGTCGCAGTCCCCGACTAGCTCTAAGTAAGCGAAGTACGCGAGTAATTCGGAAGACGCGCAACGCTGGCAACAGCAAGGAGAGGGCTGTGAGCCAGTTTTGCTTGAGATAGACAAATTTGTGAGGAGCCAGAACTAATCGTAAGGCGAAGTCTAGGATAAAGACGATCCAGATGACGTTGCTGAGGATTTCCAGCAGGGGATTTAAGCCCCAGATCAGTTCGACTACCAACAACGCCAGCCACCCAAAGCCGAGTAATAGCATGGGTGTTTCTAACCAGTCTTCCAACTGTTGCAGAACCTCGCCTTGTTCTTTTTTGAGTTCCCTTTTTTCAGATGTACTCAGGTTGTTCATAAAATTTTTAATGATTCGCACGGCTGCTTTGAACGCGCTTGCCGTAAAGCTGAGCCAAGGGTACAGCGGTCAGACCGTGGGCAAATATTGAGGCGCAAATTATCAAACTACCTACGACCCAGGCATCCTCCACGCCCGTTCTACGGAGAGAGAGGAAGGCATAAAAGATTGCGGCAACGCCAATCGGTCCAAACCATCCCATGAATAGGGCATCCTGCATCCCTCGCACCTGAGGCAGGAAACGACGCAGCAATAGTAGCGCCGGGAGTCGGCGCACTAGTAACACAGAGATCGCTAGAAACAACCCCTTCCACCCTAGATCCAGCCATTTTTCCCACGGCAGTGCTAAGCCCAGCAGTAGGAAAATATACAAGGTAAAGAAGCGGTCTACTGCCTCTTGTACCCCTTCTTCCTCAGCTCTATCACTACCGCCGACAATCATGCTAAGAACGGTTCCCGCCGCAAAAACCGCAAGAATCCCATCGCTGCCAATCAACTTGACAAACCCCAGTACAGCCAGTGAGAGGGCGACGGTATAGGCTAAAAAAGATTGCTTTTCGATGGTTTGGTTGGCTTCAGCCCAAAGCAAAAGCCGACCGGCTGCGTAACCGATCGTCGCTCCGATAGGTACAGCCGCCGCCACTTCCCACAACAAAGTCTTCGTTAGCCAGTGGAAAACGGCTTCTCCTGGCGGTTTGGTCAGGATGAGAATCGGCAAGAGTACGAAGGCGTAGGCTAATCCATCATTGGCGGCAGACTCGGCAGAGATGATATTTCGGAGACGTTCGGGTAGGCTTGGCTCTGCAACCCTACCTGTAACGATAGAGGTAGAGACGACCGGGTCGGTGGGAGTAATTACAGCCCCGATCAGCATGGCTTGCCAGAAAGGGAGACCTAGAATCAGGTAAACTAGCAGACCGCTGCTCAGCCACATCAGCAGCATTACCGGCCCTAGCAGGACAGCTAAAGAGCGCCAGTTTCTCAGCGGGTAAGCTTTTGGGAGTTGCAGAGCCACCCCCATGAGTTGGATAGCGATCGTGAGGCGCGAACCTTCCTCTAAGATCGTCTCTGGTTTACCCCACTCAGCCAAATCGAGTAGACCAAACGCAGATGACCCCAGCAGCACCCCGACCAGCAGAGCTACGATGGGATCTGAGATAAAAAGACGCTTTTTAAGAAAGCCAGAGAGCAACCCCAGCACGAGAACCAGCCCGCCCAAGGCTACCAGGGCTATATTTATATCACTGGAAGTTGAGTGATTCATGACTTGAATCCCAGCTGCTTGAGCAGATGCAACGTCTCAGCAGAGATTAATAGAAAAGCATTGAAATATTCCTCTAGCTAGAGAACGAACTCCTATCCTGTGCGCGATGGTTACAACGGACGCAGACTTATGTAGCCGCAATGCGCCAATTGCTTGTACAGGTTCCCCGTGGGTGTGGGAAAACTGTCCTTGACATCGCCCAAGCTTGTGACGGAACGAATCTTTCCCGGTTTGAATCGACGGGGACTGATGAACGGTTAGACGTGGTAATTGTTCACGTCTCGAATGGGAAAGTGGAGGAACTACTCGAAAAGTTGCAAGCGGTGCCAAAATTGCACGTCACGCTGCTTCCGCGTGGAGTAATCGCCTTGCAGCCACCGCCCTTTAAAGCACCGCAGCAGGTGAAGGATGTGCAGGCACGCAGTCCGATTGAAATTTTCCTCTCCGGTCTACAGAGTGTTGGATCGTGGAAAGGTTTTCTGGGATATGCGGCAGCGGCGGGTGTGGTGGTCTGGATCGGCTTGTTCACCAATACTAGCTATCTTCTCGTCGCTGCCATGCTAATTGCGCCGTTTGCGGGGCCAGCGATGAATACAGCGATCGCTACAGCACGCGGCGATGGACAACTGCTGGGTCAGAGTCTTTTACGATATTTTTCAGCCCTTACCGTAACCATCTTAGTTACTGGGGCACTCAGCTTGATTCTGCGACAGGAAGTGGTGACATCTTCCATGAGCGCAACCAGTACCGTTTCGGCAGTAGCAGTGCTGCTGCCACTGGTTGCGGGTGCAGCAGGCGCTCTGAATCTTGTCCAATCTGAAAGAAGTAGCCTCGTGTCGGGGGCAGCGGTTGGAATGCTGGTTGCGGCTTCGCTGGCACCGCCTGCCGGAATGGTGGGGATGGCAAGCGCAATGGGTCGATGGGATATGGCTGTAAACGGCGTCTTTGTACTGTTGCTGCAACTGGTTGGGATTAATCTATCAGCCTCCCTGATGTTCCGCGCCTATGGTCTGTCTGCTCAAGGTGCCCGCTATAACCGTGGCAAGCGCTGGATATTTCCGTCTGCTTTTGCAGCCACCGCCGTAGCCCTCTTGGGCTTGCTGACTTGGCAATTTTCCTCCTCCCCGGAGCTTCAGCGCGGTAGCCGCGAACAGCGTGCCGTTGCCCAAATCGAGAAGGTGGTGAATGATAGCGGTTTGGCAAAACTGGTGGAGGCAAATGTTCGATTCACCCCCACGAACATCAAAGGTCAGAACACACTGTTGGGTAACGTTTATGTTCAGCGTCAGGCGGGTGTTACTGAGTCTTCCGAAGAGATTCGCTCTCGCATCACCCGCACTATCCAAAGGCAATTACTTGACAAAGGGTTTAATGTCACACCTTTAATTGATGTCAGCGTTCTGGAAGCGCCTCAATCGGAAAGTTAAATATTTTCAATAAATATTTTCAAGCAAATATAGCAGTCCTCAATGATTCTAGAGAAGTCGGCGATCTGAAGGGCTGGTTCACAACTCCAAGCGGATTGCTATCTAAGGAGCGTCATTTAAAACTCCTCTAGAACTTTCACTGCTGCCAAATATCGCTCCTCGATATCCTGTCGGTCTAATTCCTCCGATACCTCTTGTTGGCTGCTGCGCTCGATCATCTGGGCATGACGCAGCAGCGCCGCCCGATTTTTCTGGTTGCGGGTGTGGGTGGCGATGAGTGCGATCGCTTCGAGCAATCGAATCCTCACGGCTACATCCGATTTGCTGTACTGTCGAATCTGGTTAAAGGCAGCGTCAACTAACTCTGCAAATGTCACCGGATTCGCGATTATCGCTCGCAGATTGTTATCGTCGTCGTAGCGGTAGGGGGAAGGAAACTCTCTTTCCGCCAGACGGCAAAGTGCAGCACTCATCTGGTTAATACACTGGATGGCTGTGAACGGATCGTTGATGCCAGGAGAAATGGCACGAGCAGCAATTTCAACTAACTGATTGATAGGGAATTCTACATCCTGTTGTTCGGTGCGTTGCTCGCCAAAAATAAATGCTTGGTTGAGGTGCTGGGTGAGTTTTTTATTCACCCGTTCCCCAGGCCAAATCATTAGCAGTTCGCTTCCTTCCACAATAAACTTGCCGGGGCGATATTTCAGACGCAGGAGGAGGTCTTTTGAGGTGGCGATCTTCATCAACCGCTCCTCATCAATTGCTTGAATATAACCGCTGGTTGTCGCCAATATGGGAGTCGCTTCCTTATCGAACCCGGCGGGGATTTCCGCCACCGACCGCTGCTTTGGTGCTGATTTACCCTGCCCGATCTTCTGCGGAAACAAGCGATCGATGGCATTGTCCAACTCTCTGCCAACATCTCTGATGATATGCGATGCCTGCATCGAAGTTGAGACGTGATGGATAAAGTAAATCAGGACGCCGATGCTGGCGAGTGCTAGCACCATGCCGATCGTGACGGAGATTTGCGGCACGAACACGTCGTAATCATCTCCCCGCACGGTTCGCAGTACCAGCAAGCAGTAGATGAATGTACCGATGAACGTGCCTATGACGACTTGATTGCCCGTATCCTGCATGAAGTTACGCATCAGTCGCGGGCCGAATTGTGAGGAAGCGAGGGTGAGGGCAACAATCGTAATCGAGAAGGCGGTACCAGCAACGGTAATCATCGAACCAGCAACGGCTGAAAGCAGCGATCGCGCCCCATCTGGCCCCCCTGTATAGATCCAGCCCAAGGACTCTAGCGGACCAGATTTGCCGGCTCGATCAAGGCTTAGCATTCCGAATGCTAGCGCGATCGCAATCACCGCCATCAGCGTTGGTACGAACCAGTAGCTAGAGTGGAGCGAGTCCCAAAGTTTGCCCAGCTTGATGTTTTTCATCCATCAATTATCGTTGGCAGTTTGAGAGCGATCGGGGTTCTCGTCTCTATGGCTGCTATTTCCATCTCTTTGGGCACGCATTTCCGCCAGCTTCCGGAGGGAACCGCCGATGCTACGCGGTTTAGGCACTTCTTTATTACCCGCAGGCCATCCTTCACGCTGACGTGAGCGATCGCCGTCTGTTTCTTCGGTTTGGTCGTGGAACAGGATTTGCTGCGTCGGAAAAGGCATATCGATGCCATTGGCAGTGAGTTTGTTCTTAATGGCAGCGAGAACTCGATCCTGCTTATCAAGAACATCTGCACGTCGCGGCGGCTGTACCCACCAACGGGCGCGGATGTTCACGGTACTGTCAGCCAGCTCTACCACAAGAGCGTCGGGAGCTGGATCTTCCAAAACATCATCGACGCTAGCTATCGCTTCCAGAATCAGTTGTTTCGCCCGGTCAATGTCATCGCTGTAACCAATACCCACGTCGTACTGAAGACGGCGATTCTCGAAGGCAGTGTTTACAGTTACCGAGTTTGTAAATAGCTCAGCATTCGGAATTACGATGCGACGACCATCATAGGTTCTAATCGTCGTGGCTCGCGTCTGGATGTTTTCAACCGTCCCCTCAAAATCCTTGAATACGATCTGGTCATCGATCTGGAACGGTTCAGTCAATAGAATTAAGATGCCAGCCAGAAAATTCTGGAGAATATCACGGAAGGCGAAACCAATTGCTACCCCACTGATACCTAGCAGTTGAACTAAATCTCCAGCTTGGAATGTCGGGATGACGATGGATAATGATACAAATAAACCGACTAAAATAACAATCCCCTGCGACAAACGACCTAGCACCAGCCCCAGATTACGAGCCTGCCGATGCCTTCTGGTAAGCCGTCTGACTGTCGCCTTAATCGTTCTTGCTGCGAAAAAGAATATCGCAAAGACGATTACTGCTAACACAATATTTGGCAGCATGACCACCAGGCCATTGATCATTGCCTGAATTTTTTCCCACGCTGTTGATACCGATGTTTCGGGATTCATTACTCTTCGCCGCCTAAAAACCTTTGTTTATACTAATATAAACTCAATTATTTCGGCTCTACCTAAGGTTAGTATCTACAGAATGAAAAGCTGATAATAAATAAATAGAGCAGTAGGTCAGCACAAATAAACTTACCGAATAGGACTGTTTATCATTCATTGTTCATGGTTGTAGGAAAAATTGAGGATTGTCTAATACCCTGAACGAAGAACGCCCTTCGTGAGTTACGTTTATTTTCACCTAGTTACTTCTTTACAAGCGATTTACGAGGGATGTTGATTTCGGGCAAATTCTTTCAGTTCTCAACAATCATCTACCTAAGGGCAGATTGAAGAGGCATAAAAGTTCTGTAAAGGTGGGCACCAGAAGTGTTGAAAGATAGGTAAAGTCAGAAAAAAAGGGGACAGAATGTAGTATTCTCTCCCCAAGAAGCGTAAAAATAATGTTCAATGGTATCGTCATTTCCCAAGATTGTCAAATCGATACTGAAGCAACTTTCAGCCCATGATTACCCGGTATTAAACTCAAGGTTATTATGCTGAAATCTCGCTAACCTTTGTGTTAGACAAGAGCTTGACAAGCATAAGGGACTTGTTTTATCGGCTAAATCGTGGGGGAATAGAGATTGATATATCGACATTTTCTCTCATCGTGTAAATCGAGAGAAGACCAGCATTTCGGTCGAATCTATAAAGAATTGATGGAGAAACTAAAGAGACAGAATACGGCGACAGCGCCGATGCTTTCTTCCGATAGATTGAACAGTAATAACACTAACAAGCAAGCTGTTTTAACAGCAAGGATATCAGCAAGTTAAGTTAATAAATGGACTGAACTTAACCCAGGGAAATACCAGTGAATGTCTGATAAAATTCGGACAGACCCATGATGCAAAATTGTCCGAATCGGTGATGAATATGATTCCTGAAAACGGGATTGGCATTATGGATAGAGGCAACGCTTGCTGGGATTTGATTGAGGAAATGAGTCAAACTAAGACTTTATTTGTGATCGGAATAAAAACAATATGAAAACCGAATTTTACCATCAAAGATATCGAGTGGTTTGGTTCTGTGACTTAGAAAGCCAAACCGAATATCGCTTGGCAACAAACTTAGTAGAAATGACGAATGAAGAGGTCGGAAAAATCTATCATTAACGCTTGTAAATTGAATTGCTGTGGAAGTTTTTAAAGATGCATTTAAAACTGGATAAGCTCATCACCAAAAGCATCAATGGTGTTCGGCTACAAATTTATATGGAAATCATTGCTTATTTGCTTTTAGAGTTGATGGAAATTCCGACATTCTATGGACATAGATTGCTCGATAAGTTCCGTTATTTGCAATTAGAATTAAGTCGTCGTTGCTCCTTTGTGCAGTGGAGCTTTGATCTACTTCCAGAGACTCTTGTCTGATTTTATGTGAAATTTTATGTCTAAATTCAACACTTCTGGGGCAATGCCTATTAGGATACTGTTAACAAATTCCTATAGAGGCGGGTTTTAGCGCGATCGCACAAGCGAAGCCGATAAACATTTAACAACCGCCCCCACCCAGTATGCCCCCGCGTCAGTTATTGGGCATCTGCGACCGGTACGCGCCAAATTTTGATAGTATTGTCACCGCTGCCAGTTGCAATCGTCTGTCCATCAGGACTAATAGCAATAAACTTAACCCAACTAGAATGTCCGATAAGGGTGCGAATTTCTTCACCCGTAGAAAGATTCCAAATTTTAATCGTTTTGTCCGCACTGCCACTGACTAAAGTTTGTCCATCGGGGCTAATGGCAACCGAATTCACATAATTAGAATGCCCGGTAAGCGTGCGAATTTCTTTACCCGTAGAAATCTCCCAAATTTTGATAGTTTTGTCCGCACTACCACTTGCTAAAATTTGCCCATCCGGGCTAATCGCAACGGAATTAACAGGTTGGGAATGACCCTGAAGCGTGCGAATTTCTTTGCCAGTCGAAATATCCCAAATTTTAATCGTTTTATCGGCACTGCCGCTGACTAAAATCTGTCCGTCTGGGCTAATGGCAATGGCATTCACTGGTTGGGAATGACCTTTGAGGGTGCGAATTTCTTTACCCGTAGAAATCCCCCAAATTTTAATCGTTTTATCGGCACTGCCACTGGCTAAAGTTTGCCAATCAAGGCTAATCGCAACGGAATTAATTGGGCTGGAATGTCCCTCTAATCTACGGATTTCTTTGCCGGTAGAGATATTCCAAATTTTAATCGTTTTATCGGCACTGCCACTTATTAATGTATTTCCATCTGGGCTAATCGCTAGGGAATTAACGTAGCTGTCATGCCCTTTTATGAGGCGAATTTCTTTTCCTGTAGACTTGTTCCAAATTCTAATTGTTTTATCGGCACTGCTACTAGCTAAAATTTGTCCATCCGGGCTAATAGTAAGAGAATTTACCTGACTTTCATGCCCATAAAAAGTTTTAACTATAGAAATATTTTCATAAGCGATAACTTTGGGCGCGTCTTGGTAAGATAGTTGCCAAATTCCATATCCCCCTAATCCCACCAAGCAAGCAACGGCTCCCCCCACCAACCATTTATTTTTATTAGTCTTACCAGCAATTATCGTTGGGGCTAATAAACGCTTCCGAGGTGGAAATATAGCAATAATCGCACCGATACCGATAAGACTAAAGTTGGCAGAAGGTTTAGGCTGAGATAAATGCTGCGAAATTTTAGCGAGTTCATCTAAAATTTCCTGAGTATTTTTGTGCCGCGCTCCTGCGGTAGGAGCCATCAGTTTATCGATGAAATCTGCCAGCAAGGGTGAAATACCCGGTGCATGATTGCGCCAATGAAATTTATCCGTTAAAGGTTCATAAATTGTGCTATCTGTCGCTTGTTTGCCAGTCAGTAAATAAACAAAACTACGCCCTAATGCATAGAAATCTGACTGGGGTACGGCATGACCTTTTTCTTGCTCTGGAGGCGTATAGCCAGCGGAACTAATCCTTGTGACACTGCCTGCGCCACCGACTTCGGCAAGGTAAGTATAGGTCATCTCTCTGGCGGTGCCAAAGTCAATTAATACCAGATGCCCTGTGGAGCGCATCATGATATTTGCTGGTTTAATGTCTCGATGGAAATAGTTTTTTTGGTGTACAAGATGTAAAATCTCAGCTAGCTGTTTTAACCAGTCAAGAGCTAGCTGCTGATCGAGTGGGCGATCGCCTTGTTGTTGCATCCACTCCTTTAAGTTGGGGCCATCAATTTTCTCCATGATGATGCCATACACCGGCTCAAGGCTATTTCTGGGATAAAACTGGAAGTATCCATCTGGCTCAACTTTGGGGATGCCAGGATGATTCAGCTGGCTTAATACAATGGCTTCTTGCTGAAATAGCTCGACGACTCTGGCATTCGTGGCGCGATCTTTTTTGAGGATCTTCAGGATTTTGGGGGTGGCTCCCTCGTAGGCTTCATAAATATTGCCGAAGCCGCTGTTGTCACTCAGTAGGCGCATTACCTGATAGCGCCCTTGTACCAACAACTCTGAGCCACAATTGCGGCAAATACGGTTGTTGGCGTTGGCTGGATCGTTAGGCTTGGGGCAGTTGGGGTTGATGCAGTAGCTCATAGATAGCTACAAAATTGTCATATCCCTAATATATGTTGGGAATTTTCAATCATCCACCCATTGCTCCCGGATGCAAGTGCGATAGTTGTTATGTAGTAAGGCTTTTAGCTGGCAACAAAAAAAAGACGGGCTGGGTAATGCCCATCCTACAACATTAAGTTTTAAATTATACCGTTTTTCGTTTGATGTGCTAGACAAAGAGGGAAGCACCCCACTTGGGAAAATATATCTGGTAAATAGAACTCAATGGCAATAGAAAGGAAGTCCGCTCTCGTCGGTCTCAAGGTATTTAAAAACTGCGAAGATACTATAGCAGTCCTAAATGATTCGCAAACCCCTGTAGAGACGCGATTAATCGCGTCTCTACTAAAGCAAATACTCGTGCACAACTTAAATAGGATTGCTATATATTGAATGTCAAAAAGTGGTAAATATATTTTCTCGCTCGTTGGGGTTCAAAGATTTTCCCGACTTTCAGACTTTATAGGCAAAATACAAAAGTTTGTGCATTACCTTGTTTGAGGCGAGCGATCGCAAAACGCTGTGATAACTAGATAGGAAAAGTCAGGCTGACATTTTAAAAAATATTTAATCGAAGCTTAACCATTCGGGTAAGACCCTAAGAATTCTAGTCAGATTGAGTTAACAGCAGCGCAATCTCTATCAGAATAGGGAGGCAATTTGCTAATTTCTTCGATGTCGTTGAGCTAGATAAAGAGGTATTCAATGGACTGGTATGACAGTAACGACTTCTACACCGCCGTTTTCCCTGTCCATCCCTGAGATTTCAGTTGAGCGAGTTCGTGAAACCCAAGGTGCAGAACTGGAGGCGATCGCTCGTTATCAACGCGCTACCAACTATCTCGCCGCCGCCCAAATTTATCTCAAAGACAACGTTCTGCTGCGGGAACCCCTAAAACCAGAACACATCAAAGACCGCCTACTCGGTCACTGGGGAACCTGCCCCGGCATTAACTTAATTTACGCCCACCTCAACCGCTTGATTCGGCGCTACGACGCGAATATGTTCCTGGTGACGGGACCGGGACACGGGGCACCCGCAAATTTAGCAAATTTGTACCTGGAAGGCTCCCTGAACGAATTTTACCCGCAACTGACCCTAAACCAGGCGGGGCTGTATGACTTTATCAAACGGTTTTCCTGGCCCGGAGGGTTTCCTTCTCACCTATATCCCGGCACTCCGGGTACCATCCACGAAGGCGGCGAACTGGGATATGCCCTCGCTACGTCCTTTGGTGCGGTCATGGATAACCCGGATCTGGTGGTCGCTTGCATCGTGGGCGATGGGGAAGCCGAAACCGGCCCCACGGCGACAGCATGGCACAGCTATAAGTATCTCGACCCCGCCGAATCAGGGGCAGTGCTGCCAATTCTGCACTTGAACGGCTACAAAATTTCCAGTCCCACAATTTACGGGTCGATGAGCGATGAAGAGTTGCTGCATCTATTCACAGGCTACGGCTATCAAGTACGGATTGTACAAGATGGCGACTTAGACGCGGATATGTATGGCTCAATGGATTGGGCTTATCAAGAGATTTGTCGGATTCAACAAGCAGCACGATCGGGCGATCGCATTTCTAAACCGAAATGGCCTTTGCTGATTTTGCGATCGCTCAAAGGGATGGGTGGAATTAAAGAAATGGATGGAGAACCGATTGAGGGTTCCTACCGTTCTCACCAAGTTCCCGCCAGAGAAGTCAAGACCAAGCAATACCAACTAGAACTGTTGGAAAACTGGCTACGTTCCTATCGCGTACAAGAGCTATTCGACGAGCAAGGGCGTCCAGTGCCAGAGATACTAGAACAGTGTCCCAAAGGCAAACGTCGCATGGGTTACAATCCTCACACCTTGGGGGGTCGCATCCGTAAAGAACTGGATTTACCCAGTATTTTTGACTACCAAGTGCCCGTAGAGCGGACAGAAACAGAAGGGTACTGCCGACGCGGAGAAAGTCTTGTCAGCAACACAGAGGAAGTCGGCAAGTACCTGCGGGGCGTCATGGAGCGGAATCCGAAATTATTCCGCATCTTCAGTCCCGATGAGCTGGAATCGAACAAACTGAACAAAGTATTCGATGTCACCCAGCGCAACTATCAATGGCCCACAAACCCGCACGACACCAATATTGGAGCTAACGGCGGACGAGTGCTGGAAATCTTGAGCGAACACACTTGTCAAGCTTGGTTACAAGGGTATTTGCTCACGGGTCGTCACGGTCTTTTCCCCTCTTACGAAGCATTTTTGGGCATCATCACGACGATGATGGATCAGTTCGCCAAGTTCGTGAAGTTTTCGGAAGACTTTCCTTGGCGGACGCCAGTATCTTCCCTGAATTATCTAGAAAGTTCCACCCTTTGGCGACAAGAACACAACGGTTTCTCCCACCAAAACCCCGGTTTTATCAACAGCGTACTCGACCAACAAGCTGAAAACGCACGGGTGTATTTACCTCCCGATGCCAACTGCTTGATTAGCACGATTGACCACTGCTTGCAAAGTACGGGTTATGTAAACTTGGTGGTTGCCAACAAGAATCCGATGCCCCAGTGGTTAACAATGGAAGAAGCGATCGCCCATTGTCGTGCGGGTGCTTCTGTTTGGTCTTGGGCAAGCATTGACGAGGGAATCAACCCGGATATCGTGCTAGTTGGAATTGGCGATAGCCCCACGATTGAAGTCATGGCAGCCGCTCAAATCCTCCGAACCGAGATGCCCCAACTACGGGTGCGAGTGGTGAACGTCACCGATTTGCTGGTACTAGAGGAAAAATCTGCTCATCCGCACGGTTTAGATGCCGAGATGTTTGACGCTTTATTCACCCCAGATAAACCCGTGATTATCAATTTTCACGGTTATTCCTCCGCAGTGAAGCAGTTACTTTTTGGGCGTCGCAACCTAAAGCGATTCCACATCAACGGCTATCGAGAAGAAGGCACGACGACGACACCCTTTGATATGCAAGTCCGCAACCAAACCAGTCGATATCACTTGATTATGCAAGCAATTCGTCTGGCAGCTGCGGGCAATCCCTATGTGGCAGCACGAGCCGTTCGTAGCCTCTCCCACTACGAATACATTTTGCAAGATTACAAGCGCTTTATTGAGGAGAACGGCACCGATCCAGAGGAAATCAGCAATTGGCAATGGTGCTAATTAAAATAGGGGCACGGCAGTCCCGTGTCCCTCTCTCTTCCCCTCTCTTCCCCTCTCTTCCCCTCTCTTCCTCTCTCTTCCTCTCTTTCCTTGGCGATCTTGGCGTCTTGGCGGTTCGTTAAAAATGTAGAGACGCTGTCCGGAAAGCATCTCCAAAAATTAAATAGGACAGTTATATTAGCAATCAATAGCCATTATGAAAATTTTAGTATTCAATGCCGGATCGAGCAGCCAAAAAAGTTGCCTATATGAGTTAAATGAATTGGCAGATTTGCCACAAGAACCCCTTTGGGAAGCCAAAGTGGATTGGACTCGACATCAAGGATTTGCAGAAATTAAAGTAAAAAGTAACGGCACGATTCTGGAAGAAGAAATACAGACAAATTCCCGACCCGAAATCATTGCACATCTACTAAATATTCTTACAGCAGGCAAAAGTCAAGTCATTGCCCAACTTTCAGAGATTGAAATCGTAGGACACCGGGTTGTTCACGGTGGAGAAGAGTACCGCGAGGCAACAGTAATTACACCAGAAGTCAAAGAAGCGATCGCGCGTCTAGCTAATTTTGCCCCACTCCATAACCCAGCCAACTTAGAGGGAATCGAAGCGATTGAAAAAGTGTTGCCAGATGTCCCTCAAGTGGCAGTCTTCGATACCGCATTTCACAGCCAAATACCTTTAGAAGCTGCTATTTACCCCATCCCCTACGAGTGGTTTGAGCGAGGAATTCGCCGCTATGGGTTTCACGGCATCAATCACCAATACTGCGCCCAACGTACAGGTCAAATTTTGGGGAAAGACTGGAAATCTTTGCGCCTGATTACCTGTCATTTGGGAAATGGCTGTTCTCTAGCGGCAATTCGAGAAGGGAAGAGTGTAGACACCACAATGGGGTTTACTCCCCTAGAAGGATTGATGATGGGAACTCGTTCTGGTTCTGTCGATCCAGGGATTTTAATATACTGGCTGCGACAAGAAGGTTACGATGCCGACAAGTTAGATGAAATGCTCAATCGTGCTTCTGGGTTGAAGGGGATTTCTGGTTTATCGGGAGATATGCGCCATATTCAGAGTGCCGTTGCAGAAGGCAACCAACGCGCTCAATTGGCGTTAGATGTCTATATCCATTCGCTTTGCAGGCACATCGGGGCGATGCTGGCTTCACTTGGCGGATTGGATGCCTTGGTGTTTACCGGCGGCGTCGGAGAAAATCAGCCATTGGTAAGAGGTGCAGCTTGTAAAGCCTTGGAGTTTTTGGGTTTAAAACTCGACTCGAAAAAAAATGAGCGATCGCCGATAGATGAAGACATTGCCAGCGACGATTCAGCCGTGCGCGTCTTAATTGTACAGGCGCAAGAAGATTGGGCGATCGCCTCCAGCATCGCTTCGCTTACCGCAACTGAGTGCTGGAAATTGACAAAAACGACCCTTTAAATGCGCTACTAGAGAGATTAAGCTGCGAGATCGGGCAATTTAAATTGATAAAAATAGCTTATATAACGGTTCTCATTTGTATGCAATACACTCTCTCCCTCTCCCCGATTCCGGGAAGGAAGTTAGGTCTGTACTGAACCTTGCTGAACCTGTGCGAGTGTGGAGTCGCCTGCCTATGCTTAAAGAGGGTGCCGATTTTGTCACTCAGGGCGATCGCACTGCTGGGATAATCGAATTGATTGACCAGCGGGTGGCTTCGGATTTGTCCGAACTTCAACCCTAGCTGCAATGACACAACATCCTGCTAGATAGCTGAGAAAATGTCAACGTTTGTCTACCTGTCGTAGTCGATGAAGTCATTTCGCCTACCTTCCAGTTGCGGGGGCAGAAACTCAGAACGCCGTCTATGGGATAGGGTTGGCGGGGGAGTTTGGATAGGGTGAACCACTTGCACTGTCCGAGGAGGACGCTGCTGTTGCGATAGCAAAGCAAACGCTGCTGCCAGCACAACCCCACTAATGACAGTGAGAACCATGCCTCCCACAGCCCAGAGTATGCCTGTCAGCACTGGATTTAGGGGCTGTTGCTGTTGAACTGGAGCCAACGCTGGCGTTGGATTAACCGGCGGAGGATAGACATTTGCTTTTGCCTGCGTGGTCAGAGCCTCTATCACCATCTGCTGATTCCGCAGTTGGGCTTTCACCTGCTCGGTTTCACTTTGTTGCTGTTCCAGGCGCTCCTTCAGCCTTTGAGTTTCGCTCTGCTGCTGTACGCAATAAGGAGTCGTAGTCGTATCCGGCGAGACAGCAGTCGCCGTTGGAGGTGGAGGCGGCAGCTGCTGCATAGTGCCATAGGGCTGTCCTGACTGGGGTGGCGAGGGCAGGTAAGTCGGCAGGTTGGCTTGACCGGGATTCCCTCCAGTTCTAAGCAAGACGAAAGCTGCAATTCCGGCGAAGGCAGCCCCGGCCAGAAATGCTGTACTCTTTTCACTCATCACTCTTGCTTTTCAACGGTAACTGAACCACAAATAGTCGCAACTGATGCACTCCGAAACTCATAACTTAACACCCTACTCAAATCGGGTTAATTTAGCAACTGAATTAGCAACTGAAGTAGATGGGATAGGGAGGCGTTTGTTACTACCTCTTATATGCTCTTACATTCAAAACCACATCATGTCAGTTGTCCAGCTAAAAAAATTGTGGAGATTTAAGAAGCTACGAATTGACATCAGTGCTTTATAGCGGTTCTCACTCTCGCCTGCAATACACTTGGAACCTCACCCCCAGCCCCTCGACCTTCACGGAGAGGGGGGAATATTGAACCCCTTTCCGCTCACGGGGTGGGGTTAAACCGTAGTGCATCCCAACGAGAATCGTTATATTTGCCACACGGCACGGATGGAATGCCTTCGTGTTTCCCTTGGCATCGGGGAAAGTCAAGTATAAGCAAAATTAATCGGTAACTCTATGATAAAGCCGGTTTGACCCGACCCACTCTCAACCCAGATTTCGCCTCCCAAATGCTCTGTCAGTTTCTTCACCAGTGCCAGTCCCAAGCCAGTTCCACCCTGCTTCCAGGGGTCAGCATTGGGAACGCGGTAAAATTTATCAAAAATGCGGGTTAACTCGCTCTGTGGAATTTCAGCACCAGAATTTTTGACACTCAATTGGATCGTTTCCGATTTAGCTTCAGCGGCCAGGATAATCTTTTCTCCTGGGGGAGTGTATTTACAAGCATTGTTGAGCAACTCTGCGAGGATGCGTTCCAAACTAGATGAATCGGAGACTAATTGAGGTAATTGGGAGGGGATGTCAACCTGCAAGATTTGTTGGCGGTTTTGGGCACGCTCTTGAAAAGGTTTTACAATTTGGGGCAACCAGGTATAAAGTTCGATTACGTCTAAATCCAAGGGTCGCGTTCCTGCCTCTAGGCGTTGTAAATCAAGCAGATCGTTGATTAAGTCGGTTTCGCGTTTGCACTCCTTCTGCAATATCTGCAAGTAGAGACTTACTTTGCTCGCCTCTGCATTCGATTTGGCTGTAATGGCGTCAAATACACCCTCCCGCTTTAGGGTGATTTCTAACATCTGAGTTGCCATTTTCATGTTGGATACGGGCGAACGTAATTCGTGAGAAACGGTGCTGAGAAATTCATCTTTGAGTCGATTGAGTTTTTCCAGTTCCTGCACTTGTGCCAGGGATGCTTGATAAAATCGGGCTTGACGAATTGCGATCGCGCATTGATTCGCCACTTGCTGCACCAGCCGGATCTCTAGTTTTTTGAAGGTATAGTCTGGGCGATGGAATAACCACAGATCCCCCAGCACTCCTTGATCGTCCAATATCGGACAAGCCAACATCGCCACCTTAGTCAGGACAAAGTCGGGACTAATTGAACAAGATTGGAAACATTTACCTTGCCGCAGGGGATCGTAAATTTCCGGGAAGGCAGCCATTTCCAACACCCGACCCTGAGAGGAAGGCATTGAGGTGGCGTACTCGTAGCAAATTGTGGCAGTTTCTTGCTCCAGGTTGTAGAGCGAAGCATGACAGCTACCCATATTAAATGAAAGCGCTAACTCCCGAACTGCTACCTGTAAAATCTGCCTTTCGTCGAGGCTATCGCGGACTTTGTCGGTGATGCGTTTTAGCACGGCTTCAAAGCCAAGCGCTTTTTGCAGTTGGGTAGTACGTTGTTGCACTTGGCGTTCCAAGTTGGCATTCAGCTGCTGCACCTGTTTAAAGAGTGCGGATTGCCCAATGGCGATCGCTAGTTGAGCTGCGAAGGCACAAACCAATTCCACCTCTGAGTCTTGCCAGTAGTGAGGATGACCTTCCATCGATAGTGTTAAGCTTCCCCAGAGGTTTTCTTGAAAGTGTAGCGGTACCAACAACCAAGCACCCGGATGAGCCTCTGCTAGAGGCTTATTCACCTCATCCTCGATAGTCTGAGTATCGTGAATGCGAACCACCTCTAACTGCTTGAGTTGCCTTCCCAACAAATTGTCTAAATCTGGAATTTCCATACCCAGCCCGCTCGACAAACTGGAACCTTGATGGTACTCCGCCACATTCAGCCAAACCTGTCGCTGCGGAAGATATTGCAGGATAGAAACATGGTCGATATGCAAAAGCTGACCAATTTCCGCTACTGCTGTGTCAAAAATCACCTCTAATTCTAGAGAGCTGCGAATTGCACAAGTAAACCGATTCAGCGCTTGCTCTCGCTGAGCTTGCTGTTGCATTTGGTTGTAGAGTTCGGCTTGCTGAATGGCGATCGCTACCTGAGTTGCCAAGGAACAAAGCAAATCAATTTCCGACTGCTGCCACTGCCGGGGTGCCTGACAGTGATGGACAATCAGCAGTCCCCACAATTTCTCCCCTTGTAGAATCGGGACTATTAAGTTGGCTCTGACTTGAAGCTGAGCCAGTAAATCGATGTGACACTGCCTCAAACCGGCTGTATAAATATCCTCTGTGGCTTTAGTGCGACCTTGTTTGTAGAGCTGGACATAGCTTTCCTCAAAGCAAGGGTCGTGTATGTTCATTTTCAGGATAGAAGGCCAACCCTCAGCGACGGACTCCACAGCCACAAACCCACTCCAGTCCGGCTGAAAGCGGAAAATAATCACTCGATCCGAGGCGAGAAATTGCCGGACTTCAGACACCGTAGTGTTGAGAATCTCTTCTAAATTTAAAGACTGACGGATGCGTTCTAGCATCGCCCTCAGCAGTTGCTCCCGCTCGGTTTGCTGCCTTAGCGACTCTTCAGCAGCAATGTGATCGCTAATGTCGCGCACAATAGTTAAAACTTCATCTTCCCCGCTGACAACGAGCCGCGCCTCATAATCGTACAGATTGCCATTTTTGAGAAGCTGATACTCGAAGATTTGGATTTCGCCCGTAGAGAGTGCTTGCTCCACATGGTATTTGGCTCTGTTAGCTACTTCTATGGGCAAAACCTCGTCTAGGTTTTTACCTAAGAATTCCTCAGCAGGTAAGAACGTATCAAAGTCTCTTGCCGCTTTGAAGTCCAAATAAGTGCCATCTTTGCTAATTCGCACGATCAAATCCGGGATGGCACTGAAAAAAGCGCGATTTTTTGCTTCGCTTTTGCTTAGTGCCTCTTCCGCCTGTTTGCGCTCGGTAATGTCGGTCTGAATCCCCACAAAACCGATGAGATTCCCCTGTGGACTTCCTATCGGAGAAAGATAGAGTTCATTCCACAAAAGGGTGCCATCTTTGCGATAGTTGCGTAAGGTGACATGGCATTCTCTTGCCTCGCTAATCGCCACTCGTAGCTCATCAAGTGCTGGCTGAGCAGTGTCAGCGCCCTGCAAGAAGCGGCAGTTGCGCCCTACGACTTCCTCAGCACAGTAGCCTGTTAAACGCTCAAAACTTGGATTGACATAAATAATTGGATTATCTGGTTGATTGCAGTCGGTGATGAAAATGCTATTGCAGCAATCACGGAGAACCTGCTCCAGTAAATGTAGGCGTTCCTGTGCCCGTTTGCGCTCACTTATATCATCGCAAACCAAGAGGACAACTATATTCGTATTGGCTCTTTGTACAATGCTAGCGGTGACATTTACCCATAAAATGCTGCCGTCCTTACAGCCGACTCGCAATTCCCAACTGGTAACGAAAGCGTTCGATTCGATTGCTGAACTAAAATCAAATGTTTCTTGAGTTGCTTGTTGCAAAAACTTGGCGAACTCTGCTGTTAATCTTTCTTGGTCGTCAGGAGCAAAAGTGCTGAAAATTGTTTTTCCAATCAACTCCCGAACGCTATAACCGAGACGGGTAGCCCCAAACTGATTGACCCCAAGAACGACTCCTGCCGAATCTAAGGTAAAATGGATACAGGGAGTATTGTCGTAGAGTGTTTGGTATGCCTCTAGTTCAGCTCTCGTTCTACGCAGTTCTTCCTCAAGTTGGCGAGGTTCTACATCTGCACCCAAGCTAGTTTGTTGCAACTGTCCAGAAGCATCTTCACCTGGTAAACAGTCATGCCTGATTGACTGGTGATTGGCGTCCATTTTGTAATCTCTTACCCCTTTTTTCTCATGGAGATAGAGGGACTAATATTTTTTAATCTTTATCTAGCAAAAAACTAATTTAATCGACCAGTTGACAAGTTGTTTGATAGGTCTAAATGCCTCAGTTATTGCTCCTAAACCTTAAACTTCCATATTAACTAACTCAATCGCTCGGTTTATAAAAATCGATATCTACTGTAGATATTGGAGCAAACAATTATAATCGCCCAGTGTAGTTTGGTAAAGAACATTACCGCCTGAGAAAACTTAAGTAATTGCTCTTCTACTTTAGAATTTTATAACTAATTATAAAATAGTTCTTTTTTTATACTAAACAATATTTAGTCCTTTTTTATGAAGAAATATATATTTATGTTTAATTTATTGTAGTTGTACGCTTGTAAAAGTAGCGATCGCGCTTTTATCTGCACTTTAACCATTGTTTGCTAGAAAATAGCCATTAGCAATAGACTAGGAACTGGAACTAAACTAAAATCTGCTCGCAGCGAATGACTAATATGAGCGCACAAACAGAAGAACCGATTACCTACGAAGGCGGCTGTCACTGTAGCGCCGTCCGCTTTCGGGTAATCGTTGACGAACATAAAGCCGATGATTGCAACTGTTCCATCTGTAGGAAGAAGGGCTTTTTACATCTAATTGTCCCATCCGAACGTTTCACCTTACTGAGCGGTGCAGACTTATTGACAACCTACACCTTCAACACTGGTGTTGCCAAGCACATCTTCTGCCGTATTTGTGGGATTCACCCATTTTATCGTCCCCGTTCCCATCCCGATTCTATTGATGTCAACGTGCGTTGTCTTGATGGGGATGTGGTGTCTCGATTTCGTATTGTGCCTTTTGATGGGGTTAATTGGGAACAAAACGTACATCTGATTCGCTCCGAAACATCGGACACGGATTAATCAATTCCCTCACC
The DNA here is from genome assembly GCF_057473865.1 of Coleofasciculus sp. H7-1. Lineage (NCBI taxonomy): Bacteria > Bacillati > Cyanobacteriota > Cyanophyceae > Coleofasciculales > Coleofasciculaceae > Coleofasciculus > Coleofasciculus sp. H7-1. Next base: position 212,805 of record NZ_JBYCCT010000014.1, on the reverse strand, counting down.
CAGATGATCACACCTTTTTTAAGTATCACGAATTGGTACTTGAGCGGCTATTGTTCCTTAGCTAATTTAAGGACAATAGCACTCACTTAAGCGAAATTAACCCCCAAATCATTGGGTTGAGACCAAGCTTTGCGCCGAAATTAAGGGGAAATTGAGGAGTGTTAATTTTATCCGCCTGCATGGGAATAAAATAGGTAAAAAAAACAAAAATGTTTTTTCATAAACAGGACTTACGCAAAGCTGATACATATAGCGTTTTGTAGGGGCAATCCCCCTGTGGTTGCCCTCAGATGTGGTGATATTTGCGTAAGTTCTGATAAAATAGGCTTATACTTTTAAAGGCTTTATTTTTAATTATTAATAGTGTTTCAAAATTGACTGAATTATCAAAGCAAAATTGTAAAAGGCTTAGCAGTAAACAAAGTAAGAAGATAGATAGATGAACGCCAAGTAAGGAACCCAAATTCGAGATAAAACAAAAATTATCAATATCCCTGGCAAGGCAGCAGGTTGTTGCTCAAAAAATACTTTTTTTAGAGGAAAAAAATAGAAGAAAAATAAATTCATTTTTCTTCTTGTCTATTACCGAATTTGCCTTCTCTTGCCTCGCACTCTCAATCACTCAGGACTCGCCGCACATCACCACATCTGAGGGCAACCACGAGGGATTGCCCCTACAAAACGCTATATGTATAAGCTTTGCGTAAGTCCTGAATCGCTAAAGAATCTGCCAACCCCGAAACTAGCTACGAGTGTAGATCAGGTGAAATTGCACGCAAAATAACCACCTAAGGGAGTTACAGCCAAGACTTAATTATGGTAAAGAGTGACTAGAGCAACAAAGGACTAAAGCAAAATAACAGATCGATCGAAACGGCAGAGCGATACTCACAGTTAGTTACGAACATTAGAATGCAAATAGGGTCAGGAGGCATTTATTCCCAAAAGCCGTGCAGGCTTGAAGTGGAAAAAGTAGGCTGTTACCGGACAGCAGGACTAGAGTGACTTGGCAAATTTGTACACTGTAAGTATTCCTGTACCTCGTAGCGATCGCTTGTTACGATAAGTACGTTTTAACCATTCCAACCTTTTAATTAAGCTTCTTACTTTCTAACCTGACAACGTTCCTGTGATAGATCGGCTTTCAAAGGGGAATTTGCATACAGTGCGATCGCACCTAAGACGCACTGGTGCCTTAATCTTGGGACAACCAGCACTTGTGGTCAGTGTGGTAGTCTCTCTCTTAGTGCTGGGAGTGCGGCAACAAGGTCTGCTGGAGACGCTGGAACTGGGTGCTTATGACCAGATGATCCGGCTACGACCAGCCGAAGAGCCAGATCCCCGCATCTTGGTAGTCGCTGTCACCGAAGCAGACATCCAAACCTACAAGCAATACCCCCTGTCTGACGAACGAATGCATCAGCTGCTGGCAAAACTGCTGGCAAAAGAACCGCGTGTCATTGGTTTAGATATCTTTCGCGATTTGCCCGTACCGCCCGGTCATGCGGGATTGGCGGCTCTGATGCAAAAGGATAGTCGCATCGTTCCCGTGTGTAAAGTTAAAGACTCCGAAAGTCCAGGTAATGCTGCACCCCCAAGCGTTTCAGAGAGTCGGGTTGGCTTCAGCGACGTTAAGGTTGACCGTGATGGCATTCTGCGGCGGGCTTTGTTATTTCTTTCTCCCTCTGCACACGAACCCTGTCCCAACCCCAACTCTTTGGGCTTCCAGCTTGTACAACGTTACTTAGAAAAAGAAGGAATCGTTGCTTCAGAAACCTCAGAACATCTCCGTTGGAAAAACACTGTCTTCAAACCTCTGGAGGCTAATGATGGAGGATATCAAGGCATGGATGCGCGGGGCTACCAAATCCTCCTCAATTACCGCTCTGGCAACCGCCCTGCCAACCAAATAACGATGAGTCAAGTCCTCAATGGTCAGTTTGACCCTAGCTGGGTAAAAGACCGCATCGTTCTCATCGGCGTTACAGCTTCCAGCGTTGATGACGCCTTCTATACTCCCTACAGCGGTGCCCAGAAGGGAAACCGAAAAATGCCTGGAATTGTCACTCATGCCCAGCTGGTGAGCCAGATGCTCAGTGCTGTCCTAGATGGGCGTCGTTTATTTTGGTTCTGGTCCGATTGGGGAGAAGCTTTGTGGGTGTTGGGTTGGTCTGTAACTGGCGGGTTGATGGCTTTGCGGCTGCGGCATCCAGGGCATTTGTTACTGGGACAGGGAGCCGCGCTGGGTGTCCTGTTTGGGACGTGTTGGGTGCTGTTTACGCAGGCGGGATGGGTACCAGTGGTACCGGCTGCGATCGCGTTGGTGGGTACAGCTGCCGGTGTCGTGGCTTATAGCGCTCACCAAGCCGAACAAAATCAGAAAAAAATCGCGCTTTTGGTTCAGGAACAGCAATTCAACCTGGCACAGCTGCAAGCACTTCTCCAACAGAAAAATCAGGAACCTGAGACTGAGGAGGTAGCAACAGCGATCGCGCCTGCTTCACTATCGGTTCTGCCCAATCGCGATGATGATGATGATGATGATGAGACTCAGCCGTGGCAGCCTAGCCTAGATGTGATTACAGAACCTGAGCGAATGGAGCGCCAGCGATTAGATGCCTCTCCCGTAAAGAACGGCGACTCCCTGCGACCGTCTCTATTGATGGGACGCTACAAGATCCTTCGACCTCTGGCTTCGGGCGGGTTTGGTCACACGTATCTGGCAGAAGATACCATGCGACCTGGTAAGCCTCAGTGTGCGGTTAAGCATTTAATGCCTGCGCTTCGGGATGAAAAATTCTTGAAAGTGGCAAAACGGTTATTTTTTACAGAAGCCGCCATTCTGGAAAGTTTGGGGCACCATTCTCAGATTCCACAATTACTCGCTTATTTTGAAGAACACCAAGAATTCTATTTAATCGAAGAATTTATCAAAGGTCATCCGCTCACGGACGAATTGTTGGTAGACAAGCGCTTACCGGAAGCGCAAGTGGTGGAAATTTTGTGCGGGGTTCTGGAAATTCTGATATTTATCCATGAAAACCAAGTCATCCACCGGGATGTTAAACCAAGTAATATTATTCGCCGCGAAAAAGATGGTCGCTTAGTTTTAATTGACTTTGGTGCGGTGAAACAAATTCAACCCCAAGAAGAGGAGCAGGAAAGGCGCACGATTGCTATTGGCACCCGTGGTTATACTCCGGCTGAACAATACGACGGACAGCCAAGGTTTAGCAGTGATATCTACGCCCTTGGCATGATTGGTGTTGAGGCGGTGACGGGAATACCGCCTAGTAAACTGGAAACTGATCGGAACACCGGCAACATCAATTGGCGCGAATTTGCCTTAGTCCGAGACGAATTTGCCGAGATTTTGGATAAAATGGTGCGCTTCCACTTTGTAACTCGTTACCAGTCGGCGACAGAGGTGCTACAGGATTTAAAACGCCTTCCCAACGCTCCCGTGTAAACATCAAGCGGCAGTCAAAATGTAAGAGCAGGGGAGTTGACATCGTTCGGAAAATGTTCTAATTGAAGACTTGCTTACAAAGAAGCGATCGCTCAGGAAAAATTGCACCCATCAGGACTTACGCAACATCACCACATCTGCCACCGCAACCACAAGGGATTGCCCCTACAAAAGGCTATATGTATAAGCTTTGCGTAAGTCCTGACCCATGCAGTTGGGCAAAATTCTGAATTCACGCATCCTCAATGGATTCGGAATTTTCGGTTCGGATGAAGCGAAAAGTGGCACAATGAAAGGCGGTGAATAATAAGATGGGTAACAATTCTGTGAGTCCGACAGCCTCAGCGTCCCCTACGGCACGCCGTGTCGTTTTTCCTTTCACTGCTATCGTGGGTCAGGAAGAGATGAAACTGGCCTTGCTGCTGAATGTGATTGACCCCTACATTGGCGGCGTGATGATTATGGGCGATCGCGGAACGGGCAAATCCACCACGATCCGGGCTTTGGCTGACTTGTTGCCAGAAATCGAAGTCGTTGCCGATGACCCGTTTAATAGTCATCCCAGCGATCCCGATTTGATGAGCGACAGCGTGCGCGATCGCGTGGCGAAACAGGAAGAAATTCCCGTCGCCCAGAAAAAAGTTACGATGGTTGACCTGCCTCTCGGTGCGACAGAAGACCGCGTCTGCGGTACTATCGACATTGAAAAAGCTTTATCCCAAGGAGTCAGAGCCTTTGAACCCGGACTCCTCGCCAAAGCCAACCGAGGCATTCTCTATGTGGATGAAGTCAACCTACTTGACGACCACCTAGTAGATGTGCTACTAGACTCAGCAGCAAGTGGCTGGAACACTGTCGAACGGGAAGGAATTTCCATCCGTCACCCGGCGAGATTTGTTCTAGTCGGTTCTGGCAACCCTGAAGAAGGCGAACTGCGACCTCAACTGCTCGACCGCTTTGGAATGCACGCAGAAATTCGCACAGTGAAGGAACCGGCGCTGCGAGTAGAAATTGTGGAGCAACGGGCTGAGTTTGACCAAAATCCCCCGAAGTTCCTGGAAAAATATCTTCCGCAGCAACAAGCATTGCAACAAAAGCTCGTCAGCGCTCAGGAACGCCTGCCCTCGGTGACGATGGACTATGACTTGCGAGTGAAAATCTCTGAAGTTTGCTCGGAATTGGATGTAGACGGCTTACGGGGCGATATGGTCACTAACCGAGCCGCTCGCGCGATCGCTGCCCTGGAAGGACGCACTGAAGTCACCGTAGACGATATCCGCCGCGTCATCACTCTGTGTCTGCGTCACCGGCTCCGCAAAGACCCCCTGGAGTCGATTGATTCCGGCTACAAGGTGGAAAAAGTGTTTGGTCGCGTCTTTGGATTGGAAGCGTCCTCAGCAGAAACCAACGCAGCTACAGCCAATGGAGTTCGTCAGAGTGTTCGGTAATCAGGAATGAGAGTGTTGAGTGATTAGAGAGTTTTTTAATTCAACGCCGATCAATTTAAAACTTTTAATTGATCGGCGTTGAATTTTGAGTTACAAGAGAGTTCTTTAATTCAAAACTCAACACTCAGAGGCGATTAATCGCGTCTCTACTTTTTACCAATCCCCAATCTCCCTATGGAACCGCTCATCGAACTGAAGGGAATTTGTAAATCCTTTGGCAACAATGTCATCTTAGATGGGGTCAATCTGACAATTTATCGGGACGATGCGCTGGCAATTATTGGCCCCTCCGGGACTGGGAAATCGACGATTTTGCGGATTATTGCTGGACTTTTAGCTCCTGATGCGGGTGAAGTTTATATCCTGGGAAAGCGGCGTCGCGGCTTAATCGAAGATGCCGAAGATCCCCTGGGAATTGGCATGGTGTTCCAGCAAGCGGCTTTATTCGATTCGTTGACGGTGGAAGAAAATGTCGGCTTTCTGCTGTTTCAGCGTTCTAAACTGTCGGTAAAGCGGATACGAGAATTGGTGGAAGAAAAGCTAGAGATGGTGGGGTTGCCAGGAGTAAGCGATCGCTACCCCTCGCAACTGTCGGGTGGAATGCGGAAGCGGGTGAGCTTTGCCCGTGCCATTATGTCCAATCCAGACCATCCCCAAGACAACCCAGAAGTTTTACTCTATGATGAGCCTACCGCTGGTCTTGACCCCATTGCTTCGACAGTAATTGAGGATTTAGTTCGTCAGTTGCAGCAAATCCCAGGCGGTTGTAGCAGTTATGTCATGGTGACTCACCAAGAAAGTACCATTCGCCGCACTGCTGACCGAGTGGTATTTCTCTATCAGGGACAGGTACAGTGGGAAGGTGCCGTCAGCGAGATTGATACCACCGAAAATCCTATCGTTCAACAATTTTTTAGTGGAAGTGTGACTGGGCCAATCCACGTCATCGGCTAGAATCAGTTAAAAATTAAAAATTCTGCCTTTTTTAATTTTTAATTTTTAATTGATTAATGGTATGAGGAGAACAGATGCGATCGCGAACGGTTCGAGAAGGCTCCGTCGGTTTGTTAATCCTGCTATCCCTTTTCTTGTTTGGTGGTCTGATTTTGTGGATACGCGGGATGAGCCTCGGTAGCCGTACCTACACAGTCGTGGCAGAATTTGTCAATGCTGGAGGGATGCAAGTCGGCGCACCCGTCCGCTATCGCGGCGTCAATGTTGGGAAAATTACCGCTATCACCCCAGGCTCGAATGGCGTCGATGTGGTGATGGAAATTGCTCCGGCTGACTTACTGATTCCCCGTGATGTCATCGTTGAAGCCAATCAATCCGGTCTGCTCAGCGAGACCTCGATTGACATTACTCCCCTGAAGTCCTTCCAGGCAGACGCTAAGGTGGCTAATCCGCTCGATCCCCAATGCCAGTCCACCCTGATTGTTTGTGACAAGGATCGTCTGCAAGGTCAAATTGGTGTCAGTTTTGATGAACTGCTTCGCAGCACCACCCGCATCGCCAATCTCTACAGCGACCCCACATTCTTTGCCAACCTCAACTCAGTTGCTAAAAATACCAGCGTCGCCGCCGCCGGGGTATCTCAACTCACTCGCGAACTCACGGGTTTGAGTCGCTCAGTGCAACAAGAAATTAAAAACTTCTCAGTCGCAGCCAATTCTGTGACGAGTGCTGCCAATCAAACCACCAATCAAGTTGGTTTGGCAGCAAATCAGATTTCTAAAACCGCTAATCAATATAGCGTGACTGCCACCCAGCTCAATCAGCTCGTCGATAATGTGAATAGTCTGGTCGTAGGCAACCGCACGACTCTTGTCAGCACCTTGAACAACTTTAGCCAAGCCAGCGAACAGCTGCGCTTGAGTGCGACTAACCTGACCGGACAAGTCAACCAGTTTGGAGGTGGACAACTGCGGCGTAACTTAGAAGTCCTATCTGCAAATGCGGCGCAAGCGTCCATCAATGCAGCGCAGGCATCGGCTAATTTTCGCGATCTTTCCACCGCTCTCAACAGTCCAACGAATTTGGTTGTGTTGCAACAAACTTTAGACTCAGCGCGAATGACGTTTGAAAATGCTCAGAAAATTACATCTGACCTGGATGATTTGACGGGGGACGAAGCTTTCCGTAACAATTTGCGAAATCTGGTGAATGGACTCAGCAATCTGGTGTCTTCGACAGAACAGCTACAGCAGCAGGTTCAAGTGGCTCAGGATCTAGAACCCGTATCGACAGCAGTCAATCAGGGAACCGGAATCGGAACACAGCAGAATAATTCTTTGCTCCCCCCTTCATTGCCTTCCTTGACACCTATCGCCCAAAAGAAGCAGTTAAAGTCTGTACAGCGCCAACCAATCGGAAAGGCTTTACCCGCCGCCTACTGGGATGAAGAATCTATTCAACCCCTGGCTGACTCTGAAAATAAGAATTAGCCGACCTCTCCCCTACAAGGCTATGCATTACCCACATCTGTTGAAATCATGTAGGGGTGAAGCATTCGCGCAGAAATATTTGGGTTGAACAGGACTTACGCAACTTGCGCGACATCTGAGGGCAACCACAGGGGGATTGAACCGACAAGAACGCTATTATGTATAAGCTTTGCGTAAGTCCTGTTGAAGTAAATTGTGTAAGGCGCGAATGCTTCACCCTCAACCTGAGAACCGAAGGGAGCATCTGTACGAAAGAAGCATAAAGGAGACAACAATCTTGGAGGAGCAATCAGCGCGATCGCCCGTAGGCGTAAGCCTTCAAGGGAGGTTATGCTTCTGCTCTTCTACAGTATTCTGGGACTTATGGATAATGCATAGGTTTTTCGGTGAGGAGCAGGGGTGGGGTCAAAAGATACTGCATCCAAACCAGATTTGCTATAGCAATTAGCTAATTCCAATCTTCTTCATCTTGCCGCTTGCTGCGACTTTTATAGACAACACTCGTGGCATGAATCTGACGAGTTCTTTCAAAGAGTGCATCTTCTGTCAAGTTCCACTGGCGGAGAATAGTATCCAGGTCTTGTTGAATATCCCTTGCCCCTGGAAAGCCCCGATAGCGAATGCGTAGACGGGCGAGTTCCGCCAGATTGAAATCATTAATTTCCCCGGTTAAGAGGCTGTTAACGAGTTGGCGATCGCGCCCGTGGAGGGGATGCTGTTGGTCTTTATTTCCTGTCTCTGCCATATAATCTCTAATTTTTAATTTTTAAGTGTTTGAATTTCCACTTCGTCTCCCACCTGTAAAATATTACCGGCTTCCGATTCAGGGATGCGCGTGTTTACCGAGAGTCGGTAAAAGTGATTGAAGCGAGATGAATCTACCCAACTTGGCAAAGTTTCTTTCCGCGCTTGCACAAATATTTTTTGAAAGTTAGGGTAAACCTCACCCATCCGAGAGTCTCGTGTCGGCACCACACAACGCTGACAGGGATTGACCCCATTTATCCGCACATCTCGCACCTGAAACGGCACCACATCCCCTTCCGCAGCAAACAACCGATCTTCCCAGAATGCGGGAACGCCCTCAATTTCCAGATTCGCTCGCAGGCGTCGCCGCATTTCATCCCCTGTCAGAGAGGGAAACCAGGAGGCAACAGTTTCCAGTGTGGCGGTACTGATGACTGTTGGCCCGGAGGCATTGGTATCATCTGGAAAGCCAGATACTAAGTTCTGACAGAGTTTTACGGGAAAGTCGAAATAGTCGCTCAACCAAGCTTCTAGTTCAGTTCGTTCCCGATCGAGGTGAAAAATTTGGGTTTGCTCTGTTCCTTGGACTTCTAAACAGACACGAGTAATCTTCTCAGTATCAGTATCAATGTCAAAGGAAGTCCGCAGTAAGTGAATTTTAGGGTGGCGCTTGCCATTCACGAATCGACCTTGAGCGTCACAGATGGCAAATTCTCGGTCATACTGTAATGCACCACTTTTGAGAATGGTTGCCTTGGTAACGGCAACACCATCTAGAGATTTGATTGGATAAACCAGAATGCGGGCGAGGTAAGACACGATAATCAATTAAAAATTAAAAATGCTTGCATTAAAAATGGACGAATCTTTTTCAATAGACTTTTTGCTTTCATGGGATATTCCGAAAGCATACCCTGTCCTTCGGGGAACGGGAAGCCGCTTCGTTTCTAATATCTGAGTTCATCTGTGGTTAAGAATTAAAAGTTCGGTATTTTTGCAAAAAGTCTATTGTTCATTTTTATTGAAATGACGCCAAACTCTAATTAATCACCCGCTACATACAAAAACGGTAGAGAAACTATCGCTTCTCTACCGTAAAAAACTAAAAATTAAAAAGGAATTTGTCCATTCTTCATTTTTAATTTTTAATCTTTAACTTTCAGCCGCTTGGGGAAGCAATTCTCGCTTCTGACCTTGCAGCACTTTCACTTCCTTGGTGGTTTCATCGACATCCACAATCGCCGTGTCTCCATCTGAGACGCGACCGCTGAGGATTTCTTCAGCCAAGCTGTCCTCTAACAGGCGCATGATGGCACGACGCAGCGGACGGGCACCGTAGCTGGGGTTGTATCCTTCTTCCACCAGACGATCCTTGAAGCGTTCCGTGACTTCTAAGATAATTCCCTGTTCGCTCAACCGTCCGATCACCTCTGTGAGCATGATCTCGGCGATTTCCTTCACCTCGTCCTTCGTCAATTGACGGAAGACGATGATCTCGTCGAGACGGTTCAAGAACTCTGGGCGGAAGTATTGCTTCAGTTCTTCGTTCACCAGCGAACGAATGCGGGTGTATTGTGCCTCTGCTTCGCTCTCTTGAGTGTCCAAGAAGCCAAGCCCGGTTCCACCTTTCTCAATCACCTTAGAACCGATGTTGGAGGTAAGAATCAACAGCGTGTTCTTGAAGTCTACCGTGCGTCCCTTGGCATCGGTCAGGCGACCGTCTTCCAAGATTTGCAGCAGCATATTGAATACATCTGGGTGGGCTTTTTCGATTTCGTCGAATAGCACCACGGTGTAAGGACGACGACGCACTGCTTCGGTGAGCTGACCGCCTTCGTTGTAACCGACATACCCTGGAGGCGAACCAATCAGTTTGGAAACGGTGTGGCGCTCCATGTATTCGGACATATCCAAGCGAATCATCGCGTCTTCCGAACCGAAGAAGTAAGCAGCTAAAGACTTTGCGAGTTCTGTCTTACCTACGCCCGTCGGTCCTGAGAAGACAAAGCTGGCAATCGGTCGGTTGGGGTTCTTTAAGCCGACCCGTGCCCGACGAATGGCTCTGGAAACTGCTTTGACGGCTTCTTCTTGACCGATGAGCCGATTATGCAGGGTGTCTTCCATGTGCAGCAGCTTCTCGGATTCGGATTCGGTGAGCTTGTTCACCGGCACCCCAGTCCAAGAGGCGACAATGTGGGCAATATCTTCCTCGGTGACGACGGGGGAAACATCATCGCGTTTGTCTGATTCGGTCTTTTTGGTTTGAGCGATCGCCCGAATTTCGGCTTTGATTTCCATTTCGCGATCGCGCAGTTCTCCTGCCCGGTCGAAGTCTTGACTCCGCACCGCGTCATCCTTATTCTTGAGAACCTGACGCAGTTCTTTATCCAATTCCTTCGCGGCGGGTGGCAACTGAGAGTTGAGCAGGCGCACACGGCTTCCGGCTTCATCAATCAGGTCAATCGCTTTATCCGGCAAGTAGCGGTCGGAAATATAACGATCTGAAAGTTTGGCAGCAGCTTCCACGGCTGTATCTGAGATTTTCAGTTTGTGGTGTTGCTCGTAGCGTTCGCGCAATCCGTACAAAATCTCAATGGTTTCGGCAACTGTCGGCTCACCCACCATCACCGGCTGGAATCTACGCTCTAGAGCGGCATCCCGTTCGATGTGCTTGCGGTACTCATCCAGCGTGGTTGCGCCGATGCACTGCAATTCCCCTCTCGCCAAGGCGGGTTTAAGGATATTTGCCGCGTCTATCGCACCTTCTGCGGCACCTGCACCAATCAGGGTGTGAACTTCGTCAATTACCAGGATGACATTTCCGGCGCTGCGGATTTCATCCATGATTTTCTTCAAGCGCTCTTCAAATTCACCCCGGTATTTAGTGCCCGCTACCAGCAAGCCAATATCCAGCGTAACTACGCGCTTTTCTTCTAGGATGTCGGGAACATCGTTGTTAGCGATGCGAGTCGCTAACCCTTCGGCTATAGCTGTCTTACCAACTCCGGGTTCCCCAATCAGTACTGGGTTGTTCTTCGTGCGGCGTCCCAGGATTTGGATTACCCGTTCAATTTCTTTCGCCCGACCGACTACTGGATCGAGTTTGCCTTCCCCTGCCATCTGGGTCAGGTTAGAGCCAAACTCATCTAATGTAGGTGTCTTGGTGCGCCCGCTACTTTGCCCCGCAGAGACTTCTGCCGTCTCTCCCAGCATTCTAATCACTTGCGTCCGCACTTTCGTGAGGTCAACACCTAAGTTTTCCAACACTCTGGCGGCGACTCCTTCTCCTTCCCGGATCAGACCCAGTAGCAGGTGTTCCGTCCCAATGTAGTTATGCCCTAGTTGGCGAGCTTCTTCTAGAGATAACTCCAGGACGCGCTTAGCTCTGGGGGTGAACGGAATTTCTACCGCCACAAAGCCAGAACCGCGACCGATAATTTTTTCCACCTCAATCCGAGCATCCTTGAGGTTGACGCCCATAGATTTCAGGACTTTGGCGGCGACGCCGGTTCCTTCTCCAATTAGACCCAGGAGGATCTGCTCCGTACCGACGAAGTTGTGTCCCAGGCGACGAGCTTCTTCCTGGGCCAGCATGATTACCTTAATGGCTTTTTCTGTGAAGCGTTCAAACATGGCGGATTTAGTTTCCCCTGCTGCGTGCCTGTAATGGTGATTCTAGCATAGGGTTTTTCTACGCCTGTCACATTGAAGATAGATGAAATCTATCCCGCGATATTTTTCTGACTTTGTTGGTAGACCTGAGCGATCGCTACTATCTAAAGTTAGAAAATTGGCGGGGCGAGAAAGCGAGTAAATTGACAGATTGGCAAAAAGCGCCAGTTGAACCACCATGTGCCCTTCAACCTTATAACCGAACCTGATAACCGTCAACCTTCTATCCTTTAAATTCATCGGCTTCTAATAACTGCCAGCCAGAGTAACCGAAGCGATCGCTAATTGTGGAATGCCAGTCGCTTAAGGTTTGCTGAAATTCGGGTGTTTGAAGACCGCTGCGCCACAAAATCAAAGCATCTTCGCCAGTGTCTTTGTAATAACGCCGACGCCTGCCGACTTCCTGAAACCCAAATTTCTCATAGAGAGACTGGGCAGGTCGATTCGATGCTCTCACCTCCAGCGTTGCCCACTCCAATCGGCGTTTCCAGGCTTTTTTGAGCAGGGCATAAAGCAGTGCCTGCCCCAAACCCTGACCCCGATAGTTTGGATGCACTCCCAAAATCGTAATGTGCGCCTCCTCCAAAATTGCCCAGAGGCATCCGATGCCCACCAGCGATCGCTCTAAAGGCGAATCCCCTTCCGTACTGAGTGCGGTAGGGGCGAAGTTTTCCCGCCCATACTGAGTGGATTGACTAATTACTCGCTCCTTGCCGCTAACTTCTTCTATAACCAGCAAGTCACTATTGGGACTTTCTAACTCTCGCTTGTAACCATCTAGAGTCCAGAGTTGACCAAAACACAGTTGGTCTAGTTCCACTACCGCCAAGAGCTGCTCTGCTGTCAGCGGCTGAAGTTGTAAAAAAGTCACAGTTTTCAATTGTAGACTGAAAAACGAGACGCATTCACGCCTGTTAAGCATCCAAGGACAACTATTAGATCATGCTATCGACTCAACCAGTCGGAGTTCAAAATTCTGGACGGCAATATTTACCGCCTACGCCTACAACCCGTACAGACGCAAATCATCGCGTCAGTGTAGAAACTCGCTCACCGAATCAGGAACTTTTACCCCTGACATCTGGGGTTAACAACCGCGACTGCCTGGAAATTGGTGGTTGTGACGTAACGAAACTCGTGCAGCAATTTGGTTCACCTCTCTATATTTTGGACGAAGAAACGCTGCGGACAGCTTGTCGTCAATATCGGGATGGTTTTAGCCGCTATTATGGCGGTGAGTCTCAGGTGCTGTATGCTTCTAAAGCCTGGAGTTGTCTAGCCGTTTGCGCGATCGCGGCGAGTGAAGGCTTGGGGATCGATGTCGTGTCTGGCTGCGAACTCTACACGGCGCTGCAAGCTGGCGTCAGTCCCGACAAAATTTATTTTCACGGCAATAACAAATCCCGTGAAGAACTGACTCTAGCTGTCGAAACCGGCTGCACGATTGTAGTAGACAACTGGCTAGAGTTACGCACCCTCGCTGATTTTGGATCGAGACAAGCGGGTAAGGAATCAGAGGTTATTGAGTCCCCAGAGCAATTTAATCATCCCAAATCCCAAATCCGGATCGTGCTGCGGTTCACCCCTGGCATCGAATGTCATACTCACGAATACATCCGCACCGGACACCTCGATAGCAAATTTGGCTTCGATCCTAACCAATTAGAGGAAGTCTTTGCCTTGCTCGGCCAGCAGTCAACCTTGGATTGTATCGGGTTGCACGCCCACATCGGTTCCCAAATCTTTGAGAAGCAACCCCATCACGATCTCGCGGGGGTTTTGGTGGAGTGGTTTAAGAAAGCTGCAAACAAGGGATTACCCGTCAAAGAATTAAATGTGGGAGGTGGCTTAGGAATTCGTTACACCGAATCAGACGATCCACCCAGTATTGACGAGTGGGTAAAAACCGTCAGCGATGCCATCACCGAAGCCTGCCAATCCCAACAAATCCCCTTACCTAAATTATTGTGCGAACCAGGGCGATCGCTCATTGGGACTGCTTGCGTCACCGCCTACACCGTAGGCTCATCAAAAGTCGTTCCCGACATCCGCACCTACCTATCCGTTGATGGCGGAATGTCTGACAATCCCCGTCCTATCACCTACCAATCCCTCTATCGAGCCGTCGTTGCCAACCGGATGTCGGCACCTTTGACGGAAACCGTCACCCTTGCCGGTAAACACTGCGAATCTGGAGACATTCTGATTAAAGAAGCATCCCTGCCGAAAACTGAGCCGGGAGATATTCTCGTCGTCATGGGCACGGGTGCCTACAATTACAGCATGGCTTCTAATTACAATCGCCTGCCTCGTCCGGCAGCGGTTTTAGTAGGTCGAGGAGAAGCTAATCTGATTTTGCAGCGGGAAACCTACCAGGATTTAATTCGGCAGGATCGCCTACCTGAGCGATTAGTAGTTAGTTAGATGGGTAATTTTTTTATTTTGCACCAATGCCGTCAACTAAAATCCCTGCCCCTTAATCCCCCTTAATTCAAGGGCTACCGTGTACACACAAGTGGCTTATTTTGCAAGGGGCGCTCCCAGACAAGAGCAAGAACAGCCCTTTCCCGATTCTGGGAAGGGGAGCCATATTCAAAGCCCCTCTCCGTGTCGGAGAGGGGTTTGGGGATAGGTCTGCCGACTTGTGTGTACACGGTAGATTCAAGGGGGAGGGCACAAGCTTTCCCCTTTAAACGCGGGGAATACAGCGGCTGGCAATTGGGTGCCGTACATTCTGACCTCTCCCCAACGCCTCTCCTCTTAAAAGAGGGTTAGGGAGAGGTAGGGAAGGGGCCAGGGGGTTAGGTCTGTATTTCACTTAGATGAAAATCGCTATTATAGTCGATTGATGCAAGATGTCAGTAATCGGAACCCACGATTCACTATCTAATTAGCGACTACCCAAGGTGGCGCTTTAGCTAAAATCGAGCCTTAAGGGCAAAAGAAAGTAAAAAATAGAAACAGCAATTAGCGATTAACTGTTTAGGTGGGACGTAACCACAGGTACACTAGATTTAGACTCTAAACAGATAACTTAAAGTTAATAGCTAACCGCTCTCCTGGCTTTTTGCCTTTAAACTCGCCCGTATCCAGCAAACTTCAGCAAACCTGATAAAAGTTCAATGAATTCGGGTCCCGGTCAAGACCCTTCCGCAACTTCGACCTTGTTGCTTCAAAGCCTTGATATTGTTTTAGTTCTCATCCTCACGTATCTGGTGCTACTCTTTATCGGGGAGCGTCGCACATTGTGGATGGTACGGGGTTTGATTGTCTTAATGCTAGCCTCAGCGGTGAGTAATCGCCTGGGGCTAGTACTGTTGAGTTTTGTGCTGGAAAAGTTGGTAGTTGGCTCGGCTGTGGCGATGGCTGTCATTTTCCAGTCAGAATTTCGTCGGTTTCTAGAACAATTGGGCAGGGGAGAACTGATGCAGTTGCTGCAACCCTCCCGACGAGCAATTCCCAAAGCGGATAGTGTTATTGATGAGATTGTGGATGCGGTCAAAGAATTGTCCCAAAACCGCACGGGTGCGTTGATCGTACTGGAAACGACGGGACCAATTGATGAGCGGGATTTTTCCGTTCAAGGCGTCAAGTTAAATGCTGAGGTTTCTAAGGAACTCCTACAGACCATCTTTCAAACATCTACGCTACTGCACGACGGCGCAATATTCATTAGTGGCTCCCGCATTGTTGCCGCTGGGGTGATTCTGCCCCTTTCTGAGCGCACGGCGTCGCGGCAGCTGGGGACGCGGCACCGGGCGGCAATGGGAATTACGGAGCGAGTCGAAAATTGCCTATGTATCGTTGTATCTGAAGAAACAGGCTCTATTTCCTTGGCGGAGCGGGGGAGCCTGAATCGCCCCCTAACCAGCAGTAAACTGAAAGAACTCCTAGAGGCGCGATTCTCCACGTCAAGCGAAGAGAGAGCCGTCGCCCCCGGTCTACGCAGTTTGGGACGTCAGATTAGCGATCGGGGAAAGGCACTGGTTTCGCGTTTGCTTCGTCTTCCACCACCGGGTTCTCGTGACAAGAAATGACTTCAAAATCAACTGTCTTACAAAATTTGCCTGCTGACCTCGATCGAGACCGTCTGCCAAAGCATGTGGCAGTAATCATGGATGGAAATGGTCGATGGGCCAAACGCCAAGGGCTACCTCGAATTATGGGCCATCGGCGAGGGGTCTATGCGCTGAAGGATTTACTGCGCTGCTGTAAGGATTGGGGAATTCCAGCGCTGACTGCTTATGCGTTTTCTACGGAAAATTGGAAACGACCGCTGGAAGAGGTTGATTTTTTAATGACCTTGTTTGAGCGGGTGTTGCGGCAGGAACTCCGGGAAATGGTGCAGGAGAATGTGCGAATCAATTTTATGGGAAATTTAGCTGATTTACCGCGAAGTCTCCAGGCAGAAATTGAGCGGTCAATGGCTGAAACTCAGGACAATGCCAGCATTCAGTTTACTGTGGCAACTAATTATGGGGGACGCCAGGAAATTCTGCAAGCTTGCCGAGCGATCGCAACTCAGGTGCAGCAAGGTCTTTTACAGCCTGATGAAGTTGATGAAGCTTTGTTTTCACGCCACCTCTATACTGCCAAAGTTGGCGATCCCGACCTGCTGATTCGCACCAGTGGGGAAATGCGCCTCTCGAACTTCCTGCTGTGGCAATTAGCTTATGCGGAACTCTATATCACAGAGACGCTATGGCCCGATTTTGATCGGACGGAGTTTCACCGGGCATTGTGTACCTATCAACAGCGCGATCGCCGCTTTGGCAAAGTATGAATATTGCCAAAGTATGAATAAATTTTGTAGAGACGCGATATATCTGACATCTTGCACCATTCTCAGTAAGCCCAAATTCCGCCTTGAACTCAAGTTCAAGGCTCATAGCTCAAGTCCATTGAAATGGACTGAAATTCTTACTGAGTCTTCTCTTAGAAGACTTGATTCTGAAAGCCCAGGGGTTTAAATCCCTGGCGGGTAATGCGACTGGTGCAAGATGTGAGATACTATCGCGTCTCTGTTTTGAGGGATTTCTTGAACTCAAAACTCAAAACTTTTTCTAAGGGCCTGCAAAAACGGCGTCTTCTACATCTTGGCGAGTCAGGGAATATTTGAAGGAGCGCAGGATATCTCGTCCGCCTTCACCCGCTTCTAGATAGCGCACGGTTAGCTCCTCCACATCTAGAGACAGTTCTGCTTTCCAAAAAGGTCTAGCAATGTGCCAGCAGTGCAGCTGAGTTCGATCTTGTTGACATCCCATCTTTTTGAGCCACTGTTCAAGATCGGGCAAGGGATGGTTATAGAGGGGCGTATCAGCAGTGGGAAGAGTCATAGGTCGTTTTAAGTTGGCTAGGGGCGGATTTTCCCAGATTATCTGTCATCCGACCAGTAGATTGAATCAACCCGCCTGTTTTGAGGGATGAGTGGGGCAAGGCGCGACCCAGATGCCACGGGTTTAGATAGATGATGAGGATGAGGAGTCGCCTGCTGTTCGGCTGGTTGCAGGGTTTGTAGACCGGAAACCTGGAAAGCAGCTTCTCCCCGCGTTAAGCCAATGGCGATCGCTAACAGTAGGCAACCCACAAAGGTTAAACCCATGATGAATAGGGCAAAAACCTCTCCTGAAGAGAGGGGGCGGTCGGTTGGATCTAAGTAGGCTGAGGAGGAATATGCCTTTTTGGGTTGGGAAACCGGAGGATTCAAGTTTGGCGGTGCTTGAATTACGCTAATGCGGGAATAGCCAATTTTCAGGTCATAAGCCACTCGCCGTTGTGGGTTACTGAGGGTGGAATAGGCTTCATTTAGCTGCTGGAACTTAGCCGTTGCTGTTTTAGCGGGCAATTCTGTGGTATCGGGATGGTAGCGTTTGCTTAATTCTCGATATGCCCGCCGAATCTCGATCGGCGTCGCCGAGGGATGCAGCCCTAGCAAAGCGTAATGACTGGTCGCCAAGGTTGTTTCATATGGTATCCTGCGACCTTCATGATTCGGATTTTCCCTGTTTTGAGTCACCGCAGCTTCACTCTGCCTGGTTAAGAGTGGTTTTCAATTATTCTAAGCGATCGCATGGGACGCCCCACATTGTCTCGTAGCATCGAATGCTGGGGCTATTGCGTTTAAGCTTGCCTTCGCGGGGTATAGAGCAATCCTTTTTGAGTTGTGAGATGCCAGTGCTTCAGATCCCCGACTTCTTGGAGAAGTCGGGGATCTCGCCTTTATGAATCTGTTTAGGACTGCTATAAAAGCAACCCCTGTCAAGCCTATAGCAGCTATTGCGATAACCAATGATATTAATATTAGATATTTACAGGACTTACGCAACATCACCACATCTGAGGGCAACCACAGAGGGATTGAACCGACAAGAACGCTATATGTATAAGCTTTGCGTAAGTCCTGATTTAGTAACAAAACAGAGAATTTAGGGAAATTTCCAGAATGGCGCTCACCTTAAGGATAATATCTAGAAGTGTGGAAATGACTAACTTAAAGTAATATCGCAATCCTATTTGAGTTGTGAGCCAGCCCTTCAGATCCCCGACTTCGTAAGAGTTGCCCTAGGATCTCGCCTTCACGAATCATTTAGGACTGCTATAGCGATCGCTCTCTTTTGATAAACTACTCCACAAATCGCTGCGAAAAGCAACCATCCCAAGGTATTCACCCGTAAATCAAAGAGGGTCACGTCTACAGTATTAAATAAAGTACAGGCACCAAAAGCAACTAAATAACTGAATAGAATTAACCTATATTGTAGGGACGGGATTAATCGCGTTGCCAATACTAGGACAGCTTGAACCATCACCCAGCCAACTAAACCACAGAAGAAAATGGTTGCGGGGATGCCAGTTTCAGCAGTTAACATTAACAGCAAACTGTGAGGATGTCCCAGCCAAACTTTCATCTGTGCCTCGTAGAGTGGGGTAAAATTCCTTAAACCCCAGCCCGTCCAGGGACGTTGCTGAGTCATCGACCAAGCAAACTGCCACTGAGTTGTTCGTAACAGCGCCACAGGTCGATCTGGATACATTTGGTCGGTGAGTCGCGCCCAAAAGTAATAGGGGACAATCGTGCGAAGCCATTCTCGCACGGGTGAAGGGCCAAAAGCTGCCCAGAGGATGCTAGTAGCAATACCTGTAACTATGGCAACTAGCCAACGCCAACCTTGATAGAAGGCAAAGGTAAGACAGCTGAGAACGACAATCGCCCAAGCATTGCGGGAATTCGTCAAAATAAGTGCAGCTGCATTTCCAATTACCGCTACACTCAGAAACCCCATTCGCCAAGTAATAGGAGGAAAAATATATTTTCTTTTGCCTTGTGCTTCCCCGCTTTTCTCTAGCGTAGCGGCGCGTAAGCGAGAAGGTTGGGGCGATCGCTTTTTGCTTTCTTCAATCCACAATCCCAGCCCCAGAATAAACACAATTTGCAGATATCCTGCCAAAATGTTGGCATACATAAATACCGCAGCCATCCGCCCGATGGGATTGCCTTTGGGTTGCAGCGCCCAACCTAGGATACCTGGCAATGGCGCTGGACTCCCCCAACCCAAAAATAGCTGTCCCAAGCCAAGAATCACCACTGGTACGGAAGGCAGCACCAAAATCCAAGCTAACCGTCGTAGTTGTGCTGGTGTCTGAATAAGTTCGCTATAGGCAGCAAAAAAGATGAAAAAGGGGAAGAAATTAAACAATCCCAGCAAGGCTTCTAAAGGAAAAGGGGCGAAACCCGCTGAAATAATTATCCAGG
This sequence comes from Coleofasciculus sp. H7-1, assembly GCF_057473865.1. Taxonomy (NCBI): domain Bacteria; kingdom Bacillati; phylum Cyanobacteriota; class Cyanophyceae; order Coleofasciculales; family Coleofasciculaceae; genus Coleofasciculus; species Coleofasciculus sp. H7-1. The sequence goes on along the minus strand of NZ_JBYCCT010000014.1, from coordinate 193,272 downwards.
CGCAAAAGATAGCGAATCCGCGATTGAGAGGGCGTCGGATAATCGTGGGATGTTTTTTTCTGTAGGTGCCGACTAATCCGATAAATATTCCTACAGCACCCAGAATTGGAATCAAGGGGAAAATCAGGAACCCCAGTTGAGCATAGTTCCAAGATGCTTGCAAGCTGGGGTCAGGATGCCGACTTAAAAATGGGAAATTAAAAATTAAAAACGGGGATTTCTTCATTTTTAATTTTTAACTTTTAATTCCTAAGCAGGTTCCCAGCATTCGGCACGAGTCAGGCGAATTTGCGCTAAGGCAACGATGATGGGGATAATCCGACCATAGTTGGTAGCGATCGCTCTCCAGCCCAAATCGGCAAAAAACCACGCCCACATCGCGGGTCCCACCAAGGCAAATACACTGCGGAGGGCACCATAACGGGCAGCACTCATTGCCATCCCCCGCTTAGCTGTTTGCATCACCACGTAATTTTGGAACTGTGCAGCAGCCGCAGCACTGCCTTGGATAACAGTTTCTTTGGCGACTTGATAGCTAGCAAAGTGAATCGCAAATTGACGGGCAAGTTGTTGTAGCAGCAGCGGTTGGACAATCGAACTGACGGCTAAGGCACTGCCCCCCTTAACGAGTAAAGCCATCGGGTCGTGCTGCAATTGTAATGGCAGGGGTTCGGAGAGTTGAGACTTCGCTAGCGATCGCTGTACTCTGGCGGTTAACGCTTTCTGTTCGTGTCGTGGCATTTGTTTCCACGCCCGACCCATCAGGTTGAGAAATACTTCTGCTTCTAAATCAGTCGTCGAAAGTTTTGCCGAATAGGGAATTTTCAGATATCGACAAACTTGGATCAAAATTTGGCGATAAGTTACTTCACCCGTGCGTCCTCGCAAAACCGTCACTCCATCCGCCGCTAAAAAGCGAAATCTCTGTTCGATAGCATCCAACCAAGCTTCGCGGTCTTGGCTTTGGATATCGATCGGGTCAGGTGTCTGAACGTAATCTAAGGGGTTAAACTTGCGGCGAAATAGAATATCTGTCAGTTGCTGTAACTCTTCTTCTGTGGCTAATTTCAGCGCGGCTCTCAGCTCGTCCAACTTCAATTCCTCCCAGACCCCAGATTCGGTGCTGTCCCTTATTCTACTTCTATATACTTGAAGACTGAGGGTTATCAGTAGTGTTTGATGTCGCCGTAATTGGTGCGGGTATCGCGGGACTGACCGTTGCTCAACAGTTGCACCAAGCTGGATATAAAGTGGTCGTCGTTGACAAATCTCGTGGTGTTGGGGGAAGGGTGGCAACGCGCCGATTGCAGGGTACTTGTGCCGATCATGGCTTGCGCTATTTAGAACCCCAAGGGCAGTTAATTGAGAAGTTTATTGATGTTTTGCGGGTGAAGCAAAGCGATTTTGAAGGAAATCGGGGGATTCTTCAAGTCTGGACGAATCCTGTTTACGAATGGGAACCCGCAAAGCTGAATTCATCCTCGATCCTTCCCCGTTATGTGGCACCAATGGGGATGAATGCGATCGCTAAATTTCTCGTCACAGGTTTAGAAATGCGGTTGAATCAACGGGTACAAGAAATTACCCCAACTGATGAGAAAGCTTGGCATCTTACTTTTGAGCAGACCGATAAATTAACTGCTAAGGCTGTCGTTGTGGCAATTCCAGCGCCTCAAGCTTTGATGCTACTGGAACCCTTAGCCAAAACCATACCAACTGAATTTCTGGATAGTTTACGCACTGTGGAGTTTGACCCCTGCCTCAGTGTAATGGCGGGTTATCCAGCTTCTCGACAGCAAGATTTAAGTAATGTAGAGACGGGAAATTTGCGGTTACAGCCAGATGTTACACGCGACTCTGACTTAGCGTGGATTGGCTTAGACAGCAGCAAACGCCCCAATCCCCAGATGCCTCTGTTCGTGCTACAAAGCACCGCTGAATTTGCCAAACGTTACCTGGACGCCGAAGATTTAAACCCAGCGGCAAGCCAGATGTTATCCCGTGCCGCACAGTTACTCATTCCGTGGCTGGATTCTCCCGAATGGTTTCAAATCCATCGCTGGCGCTATGCTTTCCCCAGTCGTCCTTTGGATCGAGATTGCCTAGACGCTGGGACACCATTGCCCCTAATTTGTTGTGGCGATTGGTGTGGAGGAAACTTGGTAGAAGGGGCGATGAATTCTGGATTAGCTGCTGCTGTCAAAATTAATCAACAGATGGAAATGCGATCGCTACCAGGAGAAAGTTTTTTAGAAGCGCTCGCTTAGCATTGCCCAATCTAATATTATAAAACCAAATACAACCCAGTTGTGGCAACTACGGAGCCAACTGCCCAAAGTTACTGATTTTCAAGGCGATCGCGTTCAGCGAACACAAGTATTTACATACTGTTTCATAATACTTCGGGGGGTTGAAATTGCCATCAACCCTACGCCCTGTATGAAGAAAGCCGATTCGTAGCCGTCCTAGATGGCGCGATCGCTGTATCGCATTATGTAAAATTTTATTTACATAATGTAAAGTTTTGTTATATCCTTTAAGACAGGAGACAAAGATTCGTAAACCAGAAGTTTCTGGATTAACACTTTTAACGAATCTAAATAATGCATCCATGACCTATACGATCGAGTCCGCACAAGGCATTTTCCCTGGAACTCAGATTGCTAATGCGGTTCCAGCTACCACGGAAGCTTTCGATAAGCTCAGCGTTGACGATCAACTGGCATTACTTTGGTTTGCCTACACCGAAATGGGTGTTTCAATTACTCGCGCCGCCACAGGAGCCGCCCGCATGATACTAGCGGAAGGTTTACTAGCCCAAATTAAGCAGATGCCAGCTGCCGCCCAAACGAAAGTTATGGAGGATCTTGCTAACCATGCCGACACTCCCATCAGCCGTTCCTATTCTTCTTTCAGTGTCAACACCAAGCTGGGTTTTTGGTATGAGTTAGGAGAGTTGATGGCAAAAGGCATCGTCGCTCCCATCCCCCCTGGCTATCAAATGACACCTGAAGCCTCAGCAGTGCTAGAAACCATCAAGAAACTCGATCCGGGTCAGCAAATCACAGTTTTGCGGAATACCGTAATTAACATGGGATTCGATCCGGCTCTCAACGATTACGCAAAACCCGAAGATCCCTTGATGTCACCCACCGAGCTAGCTTCTCGTCCGAAGGTCAGCATTGATGGCATCAGTGAGCCTACAGTGCTGAACTATATTCAAAACATGAACGCATTTGACTTTGAAGCTGCTGTGGCTCTATTTGCGGAAAAGGGAGCATTACAACCGCCCTTCCAGAAGCCAATTGTCGGTCGTGAAGCTATTTCTGCATATATGCGCGAAGAATGCCAGGGACTCAATATGATGCCACAGAAAGGCGTATCTGAGCGTATAGAAGATGGTTATACGCAGCATAAAGTCACAGGCAAAGTAGAAACTCCTTGGTTCGGTGCCAGCGTTGGGATGAACATTGCGTGGCGGTTCTTACTAGATCCCCAAGGCAAAATTTTCTTCGTGGCGGTTGACTTACTGGCATCCCCTAAAGAACTACTAAACCTAACTCGTCAGTAGAACGCTAAGTATAGTTGCTGAGATAAGATAAGGCATAAATAATCGGCTTAGCAACAAAAACTGTAGGGTGCTAGGATAAGCACCCTACATTACTGCTTGAGTCTGCAAGACATCAAATTTTTCACCCAAACCCCTCATAACTCCCAAAAAAGTGATGCAATTTTACCGCTCGTCAAGTAGTTGGGAAACTAATTTTATGGCTTCTGCGGGAGTGGAGATTTTACCTTCAGCCCGTGCCAGTCCAATAGCGGTGAGAAGTTTACCAACTTGTGGCCCAGATGGGAGATTGAAAGTTTGGATCAAATCTTTGCCAGTGACGAGGGGCGCGGGATGAGCAACTGGGTCGTCAGGAGTAAGATAGCGGTTAATGAGGGGTGTCAATTCTGCTACCGACACCCCAGATGCTACAGCCAGAACGAGGATGGCTGGAAAAACCTGTCCGGCTTCCCGAAAGAATAAATACTGCTCTCCTAAAGACATCTGAGATGATTGCAGCTGCGGCAACAATTTGAGTGCAGTGGTGATTGCGCGAACTTCAGCGCGACTGTACTTTAAATTCAATAATTCAGCCTCGGCTATTTCAGGCACGGGCGATAGTAGAGTTGCTAATTTCGCAATTCCCAACCAAGAAGTTTTTAAAGTATCGCCCACTAAGCTAGATAAAAAGATTGCTAATTCATGCCATGTTTCTCCCAGCACTACCGCTGAACGTTCAACCGCTGGCAAGATTGTAGAGAGATTTTTGGAACCTCTCCCCCAAACCCCCTCCCCGTCAACGGGGAGGGGGCTAAGAGGTGGGGTTATCGGCTGGTGGAAAATGGCAGATTCCCCCAATCCCTGTGGAAAAGGCGGGCTAAATCCCTCCAACCCCCCGATTGTTCCCTCTCCTTGCAGGGGAGGGTTAGGGAGAGGTTCAGGGCTAGTTGAGGCACTCTTAAACCAAGTTTGGAGTAAACCATCGTCAACGGCAGCAATAATCCAAGGAGTGCCTTTAGGAGTGTTAAGAAGATAGGCAAACTCTGCTTGCACTCGTTCTGCCGATACTTGCCCCAGCAAGGGCGCTAGTTGTCGAATCGCTGATTGGGTTTCCGGTTCAATGATAAAACCCAGCTGGGCGGCTTGTCGGTAGGCTCTTAATAGCCGTAAGGGGTCATCTTGGAGATTTTTGGGGGAAACCATACGAATGACGCCCTGTTGCAAGTCTGCATAGCCATTGAGGGGGTCGATGAGTTCGCCTGTGTGGGGATTGTAAGCGATCGCATTCATTGTATAGTCGCGCCGCTGCAAATCGATTTCTAGACTTGACCCTTCGGCTTGGGCAATATCAACAGTTGCCTGCTCAAATACGACTCTGGCAATCTGTCGCTGGGCATCTAACAACACAAACCCCGCTTTGTAGCGACTGGCAATCTTTCGCGCCGTTTTTACCGCATCCGCCAGTAAGACAAAATCTAGATCCCGGTACTCGCGGCGGCGTCCCAACAAGGCATCTCGCACGGCACCCCCCACCATATAAGCGGGTTGTGGGAGCAATTCCAGGCTAAAAGGCCAAGTTTTTGGCGATAGGGTAGAAGTTTCTGTGTTTAAGTGCATCTGTATACTTACCCCAGTTAGATAATTTTCTGAGTCCGCGCACAGGGACAAGCGTTTGTGTCGCTATGAATTTATTCGCCCCAACGACACATCGCCATAAAAATCAACCCAATAGGTAATTAATAGACGTGTTGACTGAGCTAGATTAACAGAAAAGCCTCTGGAGGCTGTGCTATGTGTATTTGTGTTAACTGCCAATACGTAGACCGCTGCACCACCTATCATGCGGTAGAAACGCAGCATCAGGTGCCTCACCTAACTGAAGACCCCGATTTTGAAGCCACTGAACCCACCATCAATGTCAATATCCGCACGCAGGGGGAAATGATTGAGATGGAGTGGGATGTTGTGGGTTGTCTCAGCTTTAAGCGGGAAACTGGCAAATGGGTTCGGTTGCGTCCCGGCGAGCTAGTGCCAACCTGAAAACATCTCGCGTCAGATGGCGCTAAGTTACACTGTTTTACCAAACTTTAACCCGACGGCTACTGCTACCTCAGTAGCCGTTTTGTTGCGTTTAGGTTAAAAAGAGGGAGAGTAGAGCGATCGCTTACCGGCAATTCAGGTGACTGCATAGAGTCAAACTTAGTCACGAAAAATATTGTGAATTACTAAGAAAAATTACTTGCTTCTTAATAGTTGATAACAATACAGACAACAAGAGTAACGATTGGCTAAGAATCTGCACTGTTTTAGAGTTTTTACAGTAATTAATAAACTAATGCTTTTTTTATCTGGTTGCGGCAACTATACCTAAGCAGGTAAGCAAAAATGAATATATCTGGTGGAGAAACTGGTGGAGATGGTAGTAGGGATTAGGCAAGCGATCGCTCTAAACCGCATTCCCTAATAATTAGCATAGTAATCTGAATTAATTTATGAAATATTAGCAACGATCGTTAGGAATTTTTAATAGCCCTTATCCCATTTTACTTTTGCGAGGATACACATTATCTTCCCCATTTCCCCGCGCTTACGCACTGCTACGCTTGAAAAAAGGGTAGCTAATAAGAAGCCTAATTTCTGAGTAAAGCGACTGGCTCTAACAGAATTTATCTAGCTTAATCTCACTCAAGAATACCAAGGCGGAGTTATGAATTTAAGCCATCATTTACCAAGAATAACACCGTTTTACGCCCGTAATAGAGCCGTCTTTGGACTGAGTCTTTTAATTGTCGCCGGATATTTAGGTAATTATTTCCGCTGGTCATTATTTTTCGATATTGATTTTCTATTTGGCAGCATTGCCGTTTGGATTGTAGTGTCTTTGTATGGCACAGGTTGGGGTACTTTTGCAGGCTTCATTTCTGGCATTTGTACCTATGTTATTTGGCATCATCCATACACGGTAATTACCTTTACTCTTGAAGCATTCTTTGTCAGTTTATTATTTCATCGTCTACGCCAGAATATCGTGCTGCTAGACGGAATTTTTTGGCTGTTGATCGGAATGCCTCTCATCTGGCTGTTTTATGCAATTATCTTGCACGTAGATACTACACAAGCGCTGATTATCCTGTTAAAGCAGCCTGTAAACGCGATTTTCAATGCTTTAATTGCTAGCTTAATGCTGACTCATTTACCGATTCATAAATGGCTAAGTCGTCCTCAAGCAGTTAGTACGCTTTCCTTGCAACAAACTGTATTTAATTTGTTAGTAGCTTTTGTTTTTTTTCCTACTTTAATTCTTATAATTTTAGACAGCCGCCGCGTAATTGACAACATCAAGACAACAGCTAATGCAGAACTCAAAGCAGCTTCTACAGATTTAGTTGTTGAAGTGCGTTCTTGGCATCAGCAACATCTAAAGATCGTTCAGGAATTCGCTCGGATTGCTGCTGACTCTGAGCTAACCCAATTGGATGCATTGCAGTCAAGTATAGAATTCGCTAAACGTACATTTCCGGATTTCCGTAATATTTATGTGGTCAATGCTGAAGGTAAAACAATTGCATCTTCCCCTAGCTTGAATGAAGCGGGAGAGTCCACTATTGGATTGAATCTCGCTGTTAAACCCTACTTCAAGGAAATAAATAATACTCTGCAACCTACTCTATCGGATGTATTAACCGGACAAAAAGTAGTTCTCAGTGTACCCCTACTGAGAGACAATCGCTTCCGTGGTTTAGTAATTGCAGAACTCGATTTGAACGGTATTGACGAACTCCTAAAATCAAATCTTGACGACCGGGGACTGCAAATTACTCTCGTCGATCGAAGAAAGTCTGTAATTGCTAGTACTCAGCCTGAGCGAGTAGCAATGCAAACATTTGATCGTCGTAAGGATGGCGAAATTCGTCTAATTGCGCCGATGACTTATCAGTGGCTACCGATAACTGGCAGTCGGCTTGTCATGGTGCGTTGGAACAATTCGTTCTTCGTGCAAGAGACTCCGATTGATAGCCAACTTCCGTGGACTCTAATTGCAGAATTGTCTGCGACACCATACGTCCGCCATATAGAGCGCGTTCATACTAATAGTTTAGCGATTTTGATGCTAATTTCAGCGATCGCGCTCATCTTCGCAACCCTTCTAAGTCGCAGCTTAGTTAGCCCTCTCTCAAAACTAGCCCAAGTGACGACAAACCTGCCTCATAAACTTCTAGAGCAAGAATTAATCGATTGGCCTAATAGTTCGGTGACAGAACTGGACGCTCTAGTTCGCAATTTCAAGTCAATGGCGGCGACGCTTAATCAAAAGTTTTCGGAAATCAAAAGCGTCAACGAAATACTTGAAGAGCGGGTGCAAGAACGTACCCAAAAATTATTAATTATTAATACAGAACTTGAAGCTGAAATTGCCGAACGAAAGCGAACCGAGGAAAAATTAAAAGCCTATACCTTCAAACTGGAACAAAGCAACCGGGAATTGCAAGACTTTGCCTTCGTCGCCTCCCACGACTTGCAAGAACCATTGCGGAAGATTCAAGCTTTTGGCGATCGCCTCAAACTCAAATACAGTGAATCCCTGACCAATGAGGGGAAAGACTACCTGGAGCGGATGCAAAAAGCGGCGCAACGGATGCAAACCCTGATTAATGACCTCCTAGCCTTCTCGCGGGTGACAAGCAAAGCTCAGCCTTTTACTCCCGTCAATATCACCAACGTGCTACAAGAGGTCTTGTCTGATTTGGAGGTGCATATCCATAAGGTAAGCGCACAAATAGAAATTGGCGATCTGCCAACGATTGATGCCGATCCGTCGCAGATGCGGCAATTATTACAAAATTTGATTAGCAATGCGCTGAAATTTCGGCGTGAGGAAGAAGCACCAGTCATCAAGATTTGGGGTCAGTTATTACAGGGGGACGAGCAGCTTTGGACACAAGAATTATCTGCTCGTCCGATGTGTCAAATTATGGTAGAAGATAATGGCATTGGTTTTGACGAGAAGTATCTGGATCGGATCTTCACAGTTTTCCAACGCCTACACGGTCGCAACGAGTATGAAGGAACGGGAGTTGGCTTAGCGATTTGCCGTAAAATAGTCGAGCGTCATGGTGGTAGTATCACCGCAAAAAGCATATTGGGGCAAGGAGTGACATTCATTGTCACGCTACCTGTTGAGCAATCTAAGTGAGAAATTTTATCATTTGAGATTTTATATTTTGGATGAAAAACCTTAGAAATTAACGCCATATGCAACTTTTTCTTAGCCCCCTTTTTCCAGGGGAGTTGGGGGATCGAAACTGATTGACTGACAAATCTCGGATGTGTAGGCTGAGTTTCGCGAACTCAACCCCACACTGGTGCAGTTTGTTGGGTAACGCGATCGCTCTACCATTCCCTACGATTTTTCTTAGCCCCCTTTTTCCAGGGGGGTTGGGGGGATCGAAATGTAAAGCCAATTTTGTCAGATTACCCCTAGCTTCCCTCACAAGGGGGAGAAATACACAAAGTTGCAAACTGCGTGAAATTAAGTCTCTTATAGGAATTGGAAATGATGCAACGATTCTGCAACTTGGTGTGAGTAAAACGCTGTGAATAAAGCTGGAAAATCAATTACTATCTTGATGGCTGACGATGATGAAGACGATCGTCTGCTAGCAAAGGATGCATTAGAAGAATGCCGACTCGCTAACGATCTGCACTTTGTTGTAGATGGTGAGGATCTGATGGATTATCTTTACCATCGGGGTAAGTATGCCCAGTTAATAAAGTCGCCCCGCCCAAGTTTAATCCTGCTGGATCTGAATATGCCTAAAAAGGATGGACGGGAGGCTCTCCAAGAAATTAAAGGCAACCCCGAACTGCGACCTATTCCAGTTATCGTGCTGACTACATCAAAGGCTGAGGAAGACATCTATCGCACTTACGATTTAGGTGCAAACTCTTACATTGCTAAGCCAGTCACATTTGAATCCCTCGTTTCCGTGATGAAAACTTTGGGAAAATACTGGTTTGAAATTGTTGAATTACCGCTAAATGAAGCGGGATAAACACTATAAAATAAAACTTTGCAGAATTAATAGGTTAGGGTTTGCGATTGCGAAACTCAATATTAAGCAATCCTAAATTTCGGTAATTTAATCAGGGCAAATGACCTAACCCAATACTTCTTGGATAAGCGACAATTTGAAACCACGTAGGTTGGGTTAAGGTATCGAAACCCAACGCTAATATTAGGTTGGTTGGGTTTCACTCGCGCTCAACCCAACCTACAATTTTTCCTAGCTAACTCCCTAACCCAAGACTTCTTGGATAAGCAACAATTTGAAACCACGTAGGTTGGGTTGAGGTAACGAAACCCAACGCTAATATTAGGTTGGTTGGGTTTCACTCGCGCTCAACCCAACCTACAATTTTTCCTAGCTAACTCCCTAACCCAAGACTTCTCGGATAAGCGACAATTTGAAACCACGTAGGTTGGGTTGAGGTATCGAAACCCAACGCTAATATTAGGTTGGTTGGGTTTCAACAATTTTTCCTAACTAAATTTCGGTAATTTAATCATGGAAAGCGAGTAATTATTTTTTACCCATTCCCGATTACCCAAAATTATTGTGGCTTTACAAAGCTTGAGGCAAAACAATTAAAATCGGTGGTGAGCTGCTGTGCTGTAACAATTAATTCTTCTGCTTCCTCTTGAGTTAAGGGTTTAGAGAAAAAATATCCTTGCCCATATTCGCATTCCATTTCTCTGAGTTGCGAGAGTTGCTCGACTGTTTCCACCCCTTCTGCTGTCACATTCAGCTCTAAAGTATGAGCCAGGGTCACGATGGCGCGGACAATTTCTAAACTGTCGTCTTTGACCCCCATTCTGCTAATAAAAGAACGGTCAATCTTTAACTGATCGATGGGGAACCGATGCAGATAACTTAAGGATGAATAGCCAGTGCCGAAGTCATCAATATGCAGATGTACGCCCAAAGCTTTTAATTGGAAAAGCATTTTAATTGCCGATTCGGCGTTTTCCATGACTGCACTTTCAGTAATTTCTAACTTCAAACTTCGTGCATCCAGGCGGGTTTCCTGCAAAATTTGGTCGATTTGCTTAACTAAATCTGGTTGTAAAAACTGTTTACTGGAAAGATTAACACTGATCGTTAATAGTAACTCTGGAGAAAATTGCTGCTGCCAATCATGCATTTGGTAACACGCTTTGCAGAGTACCCACAGTCCGATGGGAACGATCAAACCTGTTTCTTCGGCAATTGGAATAAATTCCGCTGGAGAGATCAAACCGCGCTCTGGATGCTGCCAGCGTACAAGCGCCTCGAACCCGTCAAGTCTGCCAGTTGTCAATGACACAATGGGTTGATAGTGAAGCTGAAATTCATGCCGCTCGATCGCACGCCGCAAGTCGTTTTCCAGTTGCAAGAGTGCCACCGCGCGGGTGTGCATGGTGGTATCAAAGACTTCATGACGCGCTCTACCCATCGATTTGGCACGATACATGGCGGTGTCAGCATCGCGCAGGAGATTTTCCGGACAGTCATATCCGATTGCTGGGGCACTTTGCGAACCGCCCCCGATGGCAATGCCGATGCTTGCTGTCGAGAATACCTCTTGTTCGTTGAGGTTGAAAGGATACATGAGTTCTAAGTGGATGCGCTCGGCAATGTCAGTGGCATTGTTGATATTTCTGATATCTTCGAGCAGGATGGTGAATTCATCTCCGCCTAGCCGCGCGACTGTATCGCCACCCCGCAGGCAAGTTTTCAACCGCTGCGCGATCGCTACCAGCAATTGATCGCCTATCATGTGTCCCAAACTGTCATTAATCACCTTGAAGCGGTCAATATCTATAAAAAGGACGGCGAAGAAATAGTTACTGGTTCGTTTTGACCGTTCAATTGCCTGTCCCAACCGATCGATAAACAAGGCTCGGTTTGGCAAGCCAGTCAACACGTCATGAAAAGCATCATGGAGGAGTTGTTTCTCAACTTGCTTGCGCTCGGTGATGTCAGTCTGAGAACCAGCCATGCGAGAGGCTTTCCCATTAGTGTCTCGTACAGCCATCCCCCGAATTAGCATCCAAAGGTATGTTCCATCTTTGTGTAGTATGCGATGTTCGTTCTCGAAATGGGGGGTCAGCTCTTCGAGATGTAAAGAAATCTGCGCTTTCAACCGCTCTATATCCTCAGGATGGACTCGCTCAAACCAAGCATCCGGAGTATTGCTAATTTCGTTCTCCTCGCAGCCCAGCATGGATTTCCAGCGGGGAGAAAAATAAATTTCGTTGGTTTTTAAATTCCAGTCCCAAAGTCCGTCGTTAGCACCAGAAACGGCGAGTTCATAACGTTCTTGACTCTCACGCAATGCCTCCTGGGTTTGGGCAGCCGCAAGGGCAGCCTTTACGCGCTCGGTAATATCTTGGAAGGTAACGACTGCACCCACCAACTGACCATTTTCTCGAATGGGGGTGCTGATGTACTCAACGGGAAAACTCGTGCCGTCTTTTCGCCAAAAGACTTCTTCGTCTATTTGTTGAACTTTGCCATCGTGAAAGGCTGTATAAATTGGACACGCTTCTCGCGGATAGGGAGCGCCATCGGCTTTTGAATAATGGCAGATAAAATGTAAGGGCTTGCCAATGAGTTCTTCAACTTCCCATCCCAGCATTCTCGCAGCAGCTGGATTGACAAAGGTGGCATTTCCATGAAGATCCAAACCATAAATTCCTTCACCTGCTGAGTTGAGAATCAGTTCGTTTTGGTGGCGCAGTCGTTCAATTGCCTCTTCGGTTTGCTTGCGAACCGTGATATCGTTCTGCAACCCGATGAAGTTGATGAGTTTCCCTTCGTTATCAAAAACCGGGTTGATGGTGAGTTCATTCCAAAACGGTGTCCCATCTTTGCAGTAGTTCAGCAGTACACAGATAATAGGTTGCTTTGAGGCGATCGCTTCTCGCATCACTTTCACAACAGCGCGATCGCTATCTTTTCCTTGTAGGAAGCGGCAATTACGACCCATCACTTCCGCCGCCGAGTAGCCGGTGATGGCAGAAAAAGCCGGATTGACGAAGATAATGGGATTGTCAGGTAAAGTTGGATCTGTGATCGCTACTCCAGTTGTCAGGTTAGCGATCGCCGCAGCTAGCTGGCTGTTTTCGCGCATGGCTGCCCGGAGGGCTTCTTCTGCCTGCTTGCGTTTGGTAATATCGGCAGCCAAACCATCGATTCGGATGACATTCCCATTGGCATCACGCCCTAGATGAGCGCGATTGCGAATCCAACGCTCTTCCCCGTCAGGTCGGAAAATGCGATACTCTTCGTCTGTTGCACCGACTTGTGGTAAAGCTTGCGTCACAGCTTTCAATCGTTCTCGATCGTCTGGGTGAATCACCTCCAGCCAAAGGTTCGGGCGCTCGAAGAACTGGGAGACTGGACGACCATAAATTTCCGCCGCCGCCGGACTGATGTAAATCGGCTCCCAGGTGGTGGCTGAAACCGACCACACGCTGTCTTCGAGTGAGCCAAGGATGCTCTCCAGCCGCGATTCGCTCTCCCGCAGCGCCTCTGACGTTTTGACTCGCTCGATTGAGTAGCGGATCGCCCGCTCTAATAGCGGTGCATCCATCTTCCCCTTGACTAAGTAATCGGCGGCTCCCGCTTTCATCGCCGCAACGTCTACTTCCCGATCCCCTTGCCCCGTCAGCAAGATGAGCGGCGCTTTACAATTATTTAAAATTGCTTCTTTTAACAATTCCAAGCCGTTGTGCGCGCCAAGACGATAGTCTACTAAATAGACATCATGTTGATGCATCTGAATCTTTTCTAAAGCAGCATCATAACTGTCTACCCATTCCAGTTCAAACTTTTCTCTCTCAATTTCTGAGAGGAGATCGCGAGTAAGAACATAGTCATCCTCGTCATCCTCAATTAAAAGCACTTTTATGAAGTCTTTAGACATAAAATAATATTAGAAGCGAAATATCTCTATCTTAGAGTTCCTATCTCCACGGGTAAAGCTAGAGAAGTCGTCTCTCAGCCAGAGTTGCAAATTCAGTCACAACTGGTTTTTGGCTTGAGTCCTTACGCTCGTCACTCTTTAACAGTCTTAAGCATAACCAAATTTTAATTTGGCATCTGTCCGCAGGAGGAACTGCTGAAAATGCTTTTTAAAACTAAACAGCCAGTATAAATAAAACTGCTGGCGGCAAAACCCTCTCTACTAGCCGTCTCGATAACAATCTCAAGATTTGCCGCCCTGATTGACACCCTGAGCGGATCGAGCCACTATGATAGAAGTATGAATCTATGTAAAGACCCAGATAAATGTCTTTAGAATTTGTATCTGTGGAAAATATCAAAGAAATTGCCCACCACTACGGTTACTGGGCAGTTTTTTTGGGGATTTTGCTAGAGAATCTTGGCATTCCCATCCCTGGTGAAACGATTACGCTCGCCGGGGGTTTCTTGGCTGGTAGTAAGGAACTGAATTACTGGTTCGTGCTAGGGAGCGCGATCGCGGGTGCAGTTGTCGGCGGTACTTGCGGTTACTGGATTGGCAGAAAAGGCGGCTGGCCACTCCTTGTGAAAATTGGGGGATTTTTCCGCATCCGCGAAGAAAAACTCTTACAACTAAAGCAACAGGTTAGCGAGAACGCCGGAAAAACCGTATTTCTCGGTCGTTTCCTTGCCCTGCTGCGAATTGTAGCCAGTCCCCTAGCTGGAATTGCCCAAATGCCCTTCCTCAAGTTTATGGCTTATAACTTAGCTGGGGCAGCCGCCTGGGCATCGGTGATGGTTACGTTGTCCTTTTTTGCAGGGCGACTCGTACCCCTGGAACAATTAGTTGTGTGGGTTGCACAATTTGGTTTAATCGCGTTATTCCTGCTAATTGCCTGGATTGTCGTTCCTCTCTGGCTAGAAGCCCGCGAAGCCAAGCGCCAAGCCGGGGGATAGAATTGAATTTTTAACGCTCTCGGTACGCAAAGGTAATCGCAAAGTTTCGCCAAGGATGACCGATAACTTTGCGTACTTTGCGCCATCGTTTGCGTACCTTTGGGTTAAAAAATTGACTGTTTTATTGGCGAGCTTTTTGCGACCAAACGCGAGTCGGTAATCCCCAAACGTAGATAAATCCTTCAGCAGCTTTATGGTCAAACTGGTCTTCAGCCCCATAAGTTGCTAAGGTTGGGCTGTAAAGGGACTTGTCAGACTGACGCCCCACAGTCATCGCGTTGCCTTTAAAGAGTTTAATCCGCACGGTTCCCGATACCCGCTCCTGTGTTTGTTGAATGAAGGCATCCAGAGCAGCTTTGAGCGGACTATACCAAAGACCGTTATAAACTAGCTGAGTGTAAGTTTCTTCGATACCGCGCTTGTAGTGGGTCACATCTGCGGTTAAGGTGAGGCTTTCTAAGTCGCGGTGGGCATGAATTAAAACCATTAAAGCTGGGGCTTCGTAAATTTCCCGCGATTTGATACCCACTAGGCGGTTTTCGATCATATCGATCCGCCCAACGCCATGATTTCCAGCAATTTCGTTGAGTTTCGCAATCAGTGCCACTGGCGGCAAAGCTTCACCGTTGAGGGTGATGGGGATGCCTTTTTCAAAGCCAATTTCAACGTATTCTGGCTCATTGGGTGTGTCAGCGATCGCTTTGGTCATTACATAGATTTCTTCTAGCGGTTCTGTCCAAGGATCTTCCAGGGGTCCTGCTTCAATGCTACGACCAAATAAATTGCGATCGATACTGTAGGGAGATTTCTTTTTCACTGGCGAAGGAATCCCATAACGCTCACCGTAAGCGATCGTTTCCTCTCGGCTCATCCCCCACTCCCGCGCCGGTGCTAGAATCTTCAAATTCGGGTTAAGTGCGCCAATCGACACATCAAAGCGAACCTGGTCGTTACCCTTACCCGTGCAACCGTGAGCGATCGCATCCGCACCGTATTTTTCAGCCGCTTCCACTAAAAGTTTGGCAATCAGCGGACGTGCCAAAGCAGTCTGAAGGGGATAGCGATTTTCATAGAGAGCGTTCGCTTGAATCGCTGGAAACGCATAATCTTTGACAAAACTTTCTGTAGCATCGGCAACTAGCGATTCGCTAGCACCCGATTTTAACGCTTTTTCCCGGACTGGCTCCAGTTCGTCTCCCTGTCCTAAATCCGCCGCCAGGGTAATTACCTCTTCAACTCCCCACTCCTCTTTCAGGTATGGGATGCAGACGGAGGTATCGACTCCACCTGAATATGCCAGCACAACTTTGGTAGCACGACCCATTGATCTCTCACTTCCGCAAAACAACGAGTTCTTATTATGCAACTAATCTATACCAAGTCTTGTGAGCAATGGCACAGATTAATCTACAGCCATAGCCATTTGGGGCACTAGGAGATAGATGAAAATGCTTTGTGTTCATTGGCTTACAGTTCTTTGAGAGATACTAAAAGTGTTGTAATCTGGGGGAAATCGTGTTTTTTAGTGTTGTCATTCCAACTTATAATCGCAAACCGATTCTAGAGAAATGCCTGAGGGCGATAGAAAATCAGCACTTAGTTGAGAGTAGCGTCGTCAGCGGCTATGAAGTGGTGCTGGTGGATGATGGTTCGACGGATGGCACGTTGGAGTGGTTAGCTCAACACGCAGCTGAATTTCCTCATGTGCGATCGCTCTTGCAAGACCATCAAGGGCCAGCCGCCGCCCGTAATCTGGGAGTAGAACAGGCTCAGGGTGATACGATTATCTTTATTGATAGCGATTTAGTCGTTACCGAGCATTTTCTCCAAGCACACGCCGATGCTTTAGTTGAGGGAGAAAAGAATCTAGGAAGCGATCGCCTCTTTACTTACGGTTGGGTGATCAATACCAATAACTTCGATAATCCCACCTCCGAACCCTACAAAATCACGGATTTTTCCGCCGCTTACTTTGCCACGGGGAATGTAGCGATCGCTCGTAAATGGCTCACAAAAGCTGGATTATTTGACACTCGCTTTCAACTTTACGGCTGGGAAGATTTAGAACTCGGCATCAGACTCAAACAACTGGGTTTAAAACTGATTAAATGTCCAGCCGCAGTCGGCTATCACTGGCATCCCCCCTTTGCCTTAGAACAAATTCCCCCCATGATTGATAGAGAAATTCAACGGGGACGCATGGGCGTTTTATTCTATCAAAAGCACCCTACCTGGGATGTCAAAATGATGATTCAAATGACCCTACTTCACCGCATCCTCTGGGGTTTTCTTTCCCTCGGTGGCAGACTCAACGAGCGCACAATGGCACCTTTTTTGCAATGGCTAATTAATCAAGGTAAACCCCAATTAGCCTTAGAAATTGCCCGAATTTTCCTCAATTGGTACAACGTTCAAGGTGTTTATGCAGCCTACGCTGAAGCCAAGCAAAAAGCATAATTTACACGATTGTACTGCTAAGGATGCGAGTGGGCGATTTGTTTTGCGATCGCTAATCTTTTAATATTTTTATTGCCAAATATCCAGAAATAGGGTATCACAACTGTGCTAGCCTATTTTTCAATGTTTTTCCATCAAGTTTTTCCATCAAAGCCCTTATAACTCTGATAAACTGGAAGAGTTGTCTCAAATTCGCACATTCAGGATTTCGGGTGTTTCCGTTGGAAATACACCTGGATGGAGGATTAACCCGAAAGGAAAAAAATATGTCAGTTGTTTCTTTGGCTCAGATGATGGAGTCAGGTGTTCACTTTGGGCACCAGACCCGTCGGTGGAACCCGAAAATGGCTCCATACATCTATACATCCCGCAATGGCGTCCACATCATCGATTTGGTGCAGACTGCCCAACTGATGGAAGATGCCTACATCTATATGCGAACCGCAGCGGAACAGGGCAAGAAGGTTCTCTTCATCGGTACCAAGCGTCAAGCCGCAGGAATTGTGGCTCAAGAAGCTACTCGTTGTGGTTCTTATTACATCAACCAACGTTGGTTGGGGGGAATGCTCACCAACTGGACGACAATTAAGACGCGGGTAGAGCGCCTAAAGGACTTGGAACGCCGGGAAGAAACCGGAGTCCTCGACTTGCTGCCTAAGAAAGAAGCTTCGATGCTGCGCCGGGAAATGACTAAATTGCAGAAATACCTCGGCGGTATTAAGCAGATGCGGAAAGTTCCCGACATTGTGCTGATCGTGGATCAACGTCGGGAATATAATGCAGTTCAAGAATGCCAGAAACTGGGGATTCCCATCGTAGCGCTGCTGGATACAAACTGCGACCCGGATGTAGTGGATATTCCCGTTCCAGCCAATGACGATGCCATCCGCTCGATTAAGCTAATAGTGGGTAAGTTGGCAGACGCCATCTATGAAGGTCGTCACGGTCAGCTAGACGCAGAAGCAGAAGAAGATTACGAAGATTACGAAGGCGCTGAAGACGATTTGGAATATGAGGAAACCGAGTCGGTTATTCCTGAAGAAGAGGAAGAAGAAACCGAGGGATAATTCAGCGTTAGAAACATCAATTCTTAGTTAGGAACTGAGGAAATGGCGGAAATATCTGCAAAACTCGTTAACGAGCTGCGCCAAAAAACTGGTGTCGGCATGATGGACTGCAAAAAAGCGCTAAAAGAAACCGATGGCGATATGACCAAAGCTATGGAATGGCTGCGGCAAAAGGGAATGGTTAGCGCTGGGAAAAAAGGCGATCGCCAAGCCTCAGAAGGACTCGTCGGCAGCTACATCCATACTGGAGGTCGAGTCGGCGTCCTGGTGGAAGTGAACTGCGAGACAGACTTTGTCGCCCGCAACGAAGCCTTCCAAACTCTGGTGCGAAACATAGCCATGCAGATTGCAGCTTGCCCCAACGTTGAATACGTGAAGGTTGGCGACATTCCCTCTCAAGTCGTTGAGAAGGAAAAAGAAATCGAAATGGGGCGGGATGACCTGGGAAACAAGCCACAGAACATCAAAGAAAAGATTGTTCAGGGTCGGATTGACAAACGCCTGCAAGAGCTGAGCTTGCTCGATCAGCCATACATTCGTGACCAAAGTATCACGGTGGAAGAGTTGGTAAAGCAACATATTGCGACTCTGGGTGAAAATATCCAAGTCCGTCGCTTCGTCCGATTTATTTTGGGTGAAGGACTGGAAAAGAAAGAGAGCAATTTTGCTGAGGAAGTTGCGGCTCAAATGGGTAGCAATACATAAGTGAGCTTTTTCACTGGTAATTAGAGAAGACAGGTTTCGCCTTCAGGCTGACCTGTCTTTTATTATGAGTCGTTAGTTCTTAGGCATTAAGTAGGTGGAATTAATTATTTGTAGTAGTGGTTAGCGATCGCGTAACCCATGCAAGTGTTGGGTTTCCTACGTCAAACGCCACGTCGCGCTAGGGCAGGGGAACCCCCACTTTTCGTGTGGCTCCCATTCCCGACGATAAATCTTCAATTTAATTGCATCCGCCTACTTAGTCAGTAGCAACGGACTAATGGCGAATGACTAATGGTTATGGGTCGGTATTCTAAACTAGGGAAGTACATCTGTACGCCCGTACCGTCCCGATGGACAGATGTAAGTAGCAATGGCGAGAACAGTAGAGGAAATAAAGCGGGATATGGCAGCGCTGGAAGAAGCAATCAAAGCGATCGCTATAGAATTCCACGATACCTACAACGATTACCTGACTGCGTTGGGACAAGCCATGCGGCAGCAGTTGATCGTGGCGAGTTATTATCTTTGCACCCAAGTCTATCCAGAAGCGTTTCTGAGTCTGGCTCTCAGAGAACGACAACAATTGCAACAGAACCTTCAGCAACTGGCAAGGCTTGCTCAACCACAACTGCGAAACCTCGAAAGAAGTCGTTCCTCTGGGACATCGCACTGGGACTCATCTCAAGAAGAGGGTTTCCCCGCCCCGACTGATGACTTAGCCATCGAGATGCCAGCGCCACAAGACATTCCCGACACCCTAAACCTCAATAGCGACTCAACCAGTCGCTTTACCTTTTCTAACATCCCGACAAACAACCCAGAGGATTTGGCTCAATGGCAGGAAGAGGTGGAAAACGCCATCAGCGCAACGTTGCTCGCCGTTTCTTGCCAAAGCAATCGTCTATTACAGGAAGTGGGGATCTTACCGAAAAACTTTCCGGAAGCTGTTCTGGAAGCTGCTGTCAGATCGGAGCCATCTGGTGAGCCTGTGGTGGGACGTGCCAATCTTTTAAAATTTGTGGTTCAAATGGAAAATGAGCCGGTAGAAACGTCAAATCTCCCGACTTTACAAAATCCTACCTTGATGCCGATTATCGCCATCCATCTGCGGTTATCTGAGATTGAATTTGCTGATTCAACGGTAATGGCTGGGCGCAACCAGATTCGGAACCTCAGCGCACGGCTTAGCACGCTGCGCCGAGAATTTCAGAAAAAGCAACGAGAGCGTACCGTGGCTGCGGCAGAAGCGGCTTGGCGTGCTTGTTGGTTTGAAGAATAATGGGAATCGTCGTGAAGATCGACCATATCCGGGTGAGGACGGCTATTGGCTAATGGTTAATCGCGAATTGTCAGCAGAATTGGGCAATCAGCCATTCGCTATTAGCAATTAACAAAAAAGGGGAGAGAAGATGCAAATAGAATCACCGGATTGGCTGCGATTGCAGAAAGCCCTTTCAGTCGAGGCAGAACGGGGCTTTACGGACTTAATAGGGAAACAATATCGCTTCAGTGAATTCTTAAGCCTGGAGTTCGGCAAAACTCCATCTTTTTTGCCGCTGATAGAGCGACATCGGTGGCAGGAGATGGCGTCTCAGTTTGCCCGTTACCCGAACCTCACCCTCTCCCAGCGACAACATTTAGTCTTGGAAACGCGGCGATTTCTCCACCAGATGCAACAAGTCATGGAGAGGCAGCGATCGCGCTTGCATCAGCGAAATGAAGACAATCAGCAAGAAGTAGAGACAAGTTCAACGCCCCCATCCCCTGATACTCAAGCTCCGCGCACCACGCCCCTCGTCCAGTCCAACTCAGCGATTTCTCTTGACCAACCGCTGACCAGTTTGCCAGACGTGGGAATCAGAAAAGGCGGGTATTTAGCCAAGCTGGATCTACATACGGTGCGGGATATCCTCTTCTATTACCCCCGCGACCACATTGACTATGCACGTCAGGTGAATATCTCTGAGCTGGAATCGGGCGAAACGGTGACGCTGGTGGGAACGGTGAAGCGCTGTACCTGCTTTAGTAGCCCAAAGAACAAGAAATTAACCATATTACAGGTGGTGCTGAAAGATCGCACGGGTCAAATCAGCCTCAGCCGCTTTTTTGCCGGTTCTCGCTACAGCAATCGCGGCTGGCAAGAAGGGATCAAGAATCGGTATCCCCAAGGTGCAGTCGTGGCGGCTTCTGGCTTGGTGAAAAAAAGTCAATATGGTCTGACTTTGGAAGATCCACAACTGGAAGTTTTGGCACACCCTGGAGACCCGATTGACTCCCACACAATTGGTCGAGTCGTGCCGGTGTATCCCCTAACCGAAGGCGTGGCGGCAGATATGGTGAGACAGGCGGTAATTGCGGCTCTCCCCGCCGCCGCCCAGCTGAAAGATCCTTTACCCACGGTTTTACGGGATGGGTATGGATTGATGAAGTTGTCGGATGCGATCGCAAATATCCATTTTCCCACCGACAGCGCCGCCAAGGAAGCCGCCCGTCGCCGTTTAGTCTTCGATGAGTTTTTCTACCTTCAGTTGGGTTTCCTGATGCGTCGCCAAGCCCAGCGGCAAAAGCAGTCCAGCGCTATCTTGGCTCCCAGAGGGAAGCTGATTGAACAATTCCACCAAGTTTTGCCCTTTCGATTAACGGGTGCCCAGCAGCGGGTACTGAACGACATCCTCAACGATTTGCAATCATCCAACCCGATGAATCGGTTGGTGCAAGGCGATGTCGGTTCTGGTAAAACTGTTGTGGCAGTCATTGCCATCCTCGCCGCAATTCAATCCGGCTACCAAGCGGCGCTGATGGCTCCCACAGAAGTTTTGGCAGAACAGCACTATCGCAAGTTAGTCAGTTGGTTCAATCTTCTGTACTTGCCCGTAGAACTGCTGACAGGTTCCACCAAAACTGCCAAACGCCGCCAAATCCATGCCCATCTAGAAACGGGCGAACTACCTTTATTAGTGGGGACTCATGCTCTGATTCAAGAGAAAGTCAATTTTCATAAGCTGGGGTTAGTGGTGATTGACGAACAGCACCGTTTTGGAGTAGAACAACGGGCGCTGTTGCAGCAAAAAGGCGAACAACCCCATGTATTAACCATGACAGCTACACCAATTCCCCGCACCCTAGCGCTGACGGTGCATGGGGATTTGGATGTGAGTCAGATTGATGAGATGCCACCCGGTCGGCAAGCAATTCATACGACCGTACTAACCGGCAAAGAACGCACTAATGCCTACGATCTTATCTGCCGCGAAGTTGCTCAAGGGCGTCAAGCGTATATCGTCTTGCCCCTGATTGAAGAATCGGAAAAGTTGGATGTGCGTTCGGCAGTTGAGGAGCATCAGCGCCTGTGTGAAAGTATTTTCCCTCAGTTCCAAGTAGGATTGCTGCACGGGCGCATGACTTCAGCGGAAAAAGATGAGGCAATTACCCGATTCCGCGATAACCAGACTCAAATCATTGTCTCCACCACCGTGATTGAAGTGGGTGTGGATGTGCCGAATGCCACGGTGATGATGATCGAGAATGCCGAACGCTTTGGCTTATCGCAGTTGCACCAGTTGCGGGGGCGCGTTGGTCGCGGTGCCCATCAATCTTACTGCCTGCTGATGAGCAGCACCAAAACCGCAGATGCTCGTTACCGGCTCAATGTATTAGAACAATCCCAAGACGGCTTTTTTATTGCTGAGATGGATATGCGGCTGCGGGGTCCCGGTCAAGTGCTGGGAACTCGCCAGTCGGGGGTGCCAGATTTTGCCTTGGCGAGTTTGGTGGAAGATCAGGAAGTTTTGAATATAGCGCGGGATGCCGCCGAGAGAGCGATCGCACAAGATGTCAACTTAGAGCGATCGCCCTTATTAAAAGCTGAGTTAGACTATCGTTACCAGCGCTTAATGGGTGGGGCAATCTTAACATGATTGACCACGACCGCTTATTCAAGGAACTGCTCACCGAGTTCTTTATAGAATTTATAGAGTTATTTTTTCCAGAAATTGTTGCCTATCTAGAACCCGATTCCATCAAGTTTCAAGACAAAGAAATATTTACAGATGTCACGGCTGGGGAAAAATATGAAGCTGATTTATTGGTAGACGTTAAATTTAGAGACCAAGAAACATACTTTCTAATTCACCTAGAACATCAAGCGCAACCACAAGCGAATTTTGGCAGGCGGATGTTTCGCTATTTTGCCCGTTTGTATGAAAAGTTTGCCAAACCTGTATATCCAATTGCTATTTTTTCCTATAATGCCCCGAAACTTCCACAGCCCAACTATCACCGCGTAGAATTCCCCGATAAAGTTGTATTGGACTTTAACTATCAGCTAATTCAGCTAAATCGCCTGAATTGGCGGGATTTTCTGCAACAACACAATCCAGTAGCTAGTGCGCTCATGGCTAAAATGAACATAGCGCCTGAAGACCGTCCCAGAGTCAAATCTGAGTGTCTGCGTCTGCTAGCAACGTTGCGAGTAAATTCCGCCAGAATGAGGATGATTTCTGGGTTTGTTGACACTTATCTCCAGCTAAATGCAGTAGAAGAAGAGATTTTTCAGGCGGAAATAGCCAAGTTTGAACCAGCACAACAGGAGGTAGTTATGGAAATCGTCACCAGTTGGATGCAGCAAGGTATAGAACGAGGGTTGCAACAAGGAAGACAAGAAGGAGAATTGGCAGTGATTATGCGTCAACTCAATCGCCGAATCGGTACAGTTGAGCCGGAGTTGCAAGAGCGAATTCGCCAGTTATCTCTCACCCAGTTAGAAGATTTAGCTGAGGCGTTGTTAGATTTTTCGGATGTAGCAGATTTGGCTGCTTGGTTAGAAAGCCAAGGAGAGGGTTAAAGGCTAGAATTTTAACAAATTTGAGATATGCTCTGGTTCGCGCGATCGCTCTTGTTGCCGAGATCAAGCGATCGCTCCTATTAAAATCAGATATGAGATTATCGTGACCAGTGACTGATAGAAGGTGAAATTTTGACGGAATTAGCTTTGAAACCTTCTTTAAGAAATATAAAGTCATTTTCTATAATGTTTGCTAATAAATTCAATAAATAAAACTAATATTTTTAATAAAATGCTTGCTACTCAATAAATCCTCTCTTAAAAAATAATAATTTCGACACAAATACGAAATAACAGTTATTATAAATAACAATTCAAATACTCCTATAAAACCAGATATGTCGAGTGCAAGCAAGATTCTTCCATCAACTCGTAAAAGAGGATCGGTATTTGATCTAGAACTATCTATCCTTACCTATACATTAATATTCTTCTTCTGTTCATTACTTCAAACAGGATATGCCGTTTATGTCCAAAACCAAGCGCTCCAGCTCCCCCTTGTTCATCTCCTAAACAATCCTTCTCTTTACCCAAACGACCCATTTGGTGCCACTCTACCCTATTACTCTTCCACACTTTGGTATGGAGTGGCGCTGCTTCATCGCTTTATCCCACTGGAACCCGTACTGCTGACGCTATTTTTATTTGAAAGAATTTTAGTTATCTACGCAGCAGGGCAACTCGCTCAAGCTTTTGCACCCCAATCTAAACTAGCGGTTGGTGGTACAATGGCACTGTTTGCATTAGCAATCAGTCCGATTATTGGTTCGGGCACCATAGTTGAAGACTACTTTGAACAAACTGGCTTTTTTATACCTTTTTTCTTATTAGCAACAGCTTCATTTTATAAAGAGCGACCCCTGCCGTGTGCTATTTGGCTAGCCATCGGATTTAACCTGAATAGTATGTATGGAGTTTACGCCCTAACATACTTGGGAGCAGTGTTTCTACTTGACTCTACTTACCGGAGAGCCTGGAAAAAATGGATGTTATTTTTCGGTTTGTTCCTCTTGTTAGCTTCACCAGCTATATATCTTACTGCTGCTGCCTTTGGTCGAGAAGCCGTTGATAAACAATTGTGGCTGGCAGCAAGCAAATTTCGTTTTCCCCATCATCTTTATCCGCTTACTTGGAGCAGCCAAAGCTTTGCTCACTTTGCAATATTGATTGTATTACTGTTGGTTATCCTCTATCAGAATAAACAGAGGATAGAAAAGCTTTTCAAGCATGGTGTAATTTGGGCTGGAATGAGCATTCTTTGGGTGTTTTATGCATTTGTGGCTGCTTACATTGCTAAATCACCTTCAATGATAATCATGCACCCTGCAAGAGCTACTGACTTGTGGTATTGCTTTGCTGAAATAGCATTAATTTCAGTATGTGCGATTCAACTGGAAGCAAGTAGAGGCAAAGCAAGGTGGATTCTCGCCGCAGTAGTCTTCGCCTCAAGCATTCTGATTTGGCATCAACCTGTTGGAACCTACATCATTGCAGTTTGTTTGATTGCCCTTACTTTCCGACCCGTGTGGTACTACATTCTTGGTCGGGGAAGTACTAACCGTGTGGCTTTATTGCTAACACTGGTGGTTTTTGTGATGGGAGTTAAGAGCTTTCGATATCGCATATCACAGACTGGAAGTTTTGATGCAGCTTTGATCAGACGACCTTCATCTTCTATGGAAGAAGTTATTAACTGGACAAGTGCCAATACTCCTTTAGATGCACAATTCCTAGTAGAGTTGTTCTCCGACCCGCGCTTGCCAGGTTGGGAAGAGTTTCGGGGTCTGGCAAAGCGCCCGGTTTTCGTAACTTGGAAAGATGGTTCAGCGATACTTTGGGATCGACCGTATGTACAAGCCTGGGCAGAACGCCTGAAGGCGCTCGGTTTTGATATTACTAAAGAAGAGTCCACTAATGCTATAAATAAGCTCAAAAGTCTGTATAAAAAACTTCGGGATGAGGATATTAAACGGCTTCAATCCCGCTTTATAATTAACTATTGGATTGTTCCAGCGAATCACCCTTCTACGTTTCCTGTCGCTTTTCAAAATCGGTCTTACAAGGTACTGAAACTCCAATAACCAGTACTACTAAATAGGTGGGTTTTACAGGGTGATGATGCGGAATCTGAAGTAAAAAGTTTCGTTTATATAGAGAGGCATGAGCATCCATCTCTACAGGTGGCGAGGATAAGTAGGCTTCCCTCGACAGCAAATATGTCGGCGATTTGAGGCAACACTTGATTGAATGATGTAATTAAGGTTGTCATCTTGGGTTCGGCGCTCATCCCGCTCAAAAATCGATTGCAGCTTTGAACCTCAGTAGCGTCTGGTTGCAAGGTATCGTCAGATGCGATGCGATCGCTATTTGCAACTGAGTCAGAATTCCTGGATTTCAGGTTACTTGCAGATTACTCGGCACTTCCTTTCTCTAAAAGGGTTGTTGGCTGTGAATGCCTGTGATACACTTAAAAACCTAGGGCGATTAGCACAGTGGTAGCGCACTTCCTTCACACGGAAGGGGTCACTGGTTCAAATCCAGTATCGCCCACTTACATTCTTGCTGCTATCCAATCCCAGGTAGCATAAGGTTTTCAGACTTGAGTCGATTTTTTCTAGCCAAAGTTATCAAAGAAGCATCGGCACAAGTTAACCTAGTCAACCCAGCCCCTACCACTACAACACTCATCATTGATTCAACAGTCGCAGCAAGTCTAGCGTATCTTGTTGAAAAACCGTGGGCGGAGGCTTAGGAAAGCGAGAGTATTTTAATATTCTAGCAGCAGCGACACGAACATATTAAGTAGTCGTGCGTCTACAGATAGGTTGCGAAAGCGCGTGCCTTAATCATTGATTTATCTGGTATTGGGGTAAATTCTCACCATGAAATACGGGCGTGAAACGCTAGCAGTTTGCCAGCGAATTTTGATTGAATTGTTACGACGGCGACGCAGCCTGATTTTTTGGTGTATTTTTCCAGTTTCTGTTTTGCTGATTAATGGGGTAATTCTGGCAGAAAATGCCAAGCTGTCTATGGCTCAGGCTTTTGAAAAGGCTGCTCCCTCAACACTGGTGGGTGCTGCACTATTTTTCAGTTGCTTGGGTGGTAGTGTAGCAACCGTGGTGGCGGAGCGAGAACAGCAAACGCTCAAACGTCTTTTTATCTCACCGCTCAGTGGAACGTCTTATTTCTTAGGAATTTTTCTAGCTCACAGCTGTATTGGTGTCGGTCAAGCCCTTTTAGTTTACACGATTGCTGCCTTTTGGAATGCTCAGTTTCAGGGTTCTATTGTGCTAGGAATACTGATTATTTTTCTAAGTATTATTTCCTATGTTGGGGTAGGATTTATTCTCGGTACGCAGTTTGCTCGTCGCACTGAGGATGTCAATGCTTTAGTGGCAGCATTTGGGGTGCCATTATTAATTTTAGGAGGCGCATTTTTACCGACCTCGCTATTTTCCAAGACGCTGCTAGAACTTGCTAAGTTTAATCCAATTTATCACATGAATGAAGCCTTGATAGGTGTTTCTGCTGACGGCAGCGGACTGGGAGAAATTGCATCTCACTTTTGGTTTTTATGCGTGTTTGCAATTTTGATGGTTGCAGGAGGATGGCTATCCTACCAGCGGATGCTGAGTGTTGAAAGGAGGCTTTGATAGGTTAAGAATGGGGATGTCAATATAGTTTTTTAACGCAAAGTTACGCGAAGTTTTACGCAAAGGTCAGCAAAGTTTAATTTTATTCTTGGCATACTTTGCGGTTCTCTTGCCGTACCTCTGTGGGTTAAAAATATCGTTCAGCCTGCAATCAATTAGGAAATATTGTGCTGCGAATTGAGAAGCTAAATAAATCTTACGGAACGCGACCTGTTTTACAGGAGTTAACGCTGCATATTCCACCCGGAGAAATTTACGGTTTACTAGGGCCAAATGGAGCGGGGAAAACCACAACGATTAATATCATTTGTAATTTACTGCGGGCGGATAGTGGAGAAATTAAGATTAATAACCAACCCGTCTCGAAGGCGACAAAAAAGCTGATTGGTGTGGCACCACAAGAAAATTTACTTTATAAAACCCTAAGTTGTGAGGAAAATCTCCATTTCTTTGCTCGGATTTATGGCTTAACGAATCAGCAGCGGCGTCAACAGGTAGAAGCAAGTTTGGCGGCTGTCAATTTATTAGATAGAGCGAAAAGTCCGGTGGAAACGTTGAGTGGTGGAATGCAGCGGCGGTTAAATATTGCTGTTGCTTTGGTACATCAGCCTAAGTTGATCGTTCTGGATGAACCTACGACTGGGTTGGATATTGAAGCGCGTTACGAAATTTGGGAGTTAATTCGGCATCTGAAAAATCAGGGGATTACGATTCTGCTCACGACTCATTTGTTAGATGAAGCCGAACGCCTTTGTCAAAAAATCGGGATTCTTAAAGGGGGTAGTATTTTAGCGGAGGGAAGTTTAACAGAACTGCGGAAATTAGTGCCAGCAGTGGAAGTTGTGGTGGTGGAGACGCCGGAGGAGGAACAAGCGATCGCTCGTGCTAAAAAATATAATTTTACTCCTCGGCGTTATGGTAATGACTTAGCTTTTTGGCTACCAGAACATCTAGAACTGAAGGAAATTATCTCCTGTTTTGATGGGATTCCTCTCGATTCGATTTCTCGGCAACCTGTACGGTTAGAGCATATTTATGTTGAAGTGACGCAGGGTTAAGAATTTGAACGGCGAGACAACAGAAGGCAAAGAGAAGGAGAGTTTTGCTGACTCATTTAATCATGAGGGGAAGAATTGCGCGATCGCAATATCTCTCCGTAGCAGACAGACCAAAAATAAAGTGCAATATTGATTTCGCTGAACAACTTTGGGACACCCTCTAGCAAGACAGAAACTCCATCACCGCTTAACTTTAGCGAATCTACAGCGATCGCGCTGAACAATAAACCGATACCACTCAGTAGTAGAATGTAGGGCGTTGATTTTATTTTGCGCCTGAAGGCTAATCCGTATCCCAAGGTAGTCATGGCATATACGACTATGGTTATCAACTTGGGAATCCCTGCTCTTAAAAGAATAATGTGAATCCGAAAAATTTCATTGACGAGAAAACCTCCGGTTATGATTGCTGAATACAGGATAAATAAATTTCCTTTTTGTTGTGGTTGAATCGTTCTCAGCAAGGCAAAACTAAAGGTGCAAACAATGGGCGGTACAGCACATAATAATTGGAACGTATGAGTTAACAAACCCGCATTCGGATCTGGTGGGGCAAGTGGCGGCTCGAATAATATTCCTGCTGAGGCACCAAACAATTTGGTATAGACAATCAAAGAAATAACCACTAGGAAAGATAAACTATTGACCCAAATAGCAGATCGGTAACTTGCCATAACTCAACCAGAAACACTTTCTCTTCAATAGGGATACACGATTCGCGCCAGCCGTTACGAATTATTGCCGCCCGAATAAGCTGATGGTGCGCCACTAGCAATTTGCTATTGTTAAATCTGCTAATTAAATAGGAGAAAGTTGCCGCGATCGCTATTGTTGTATTTTACCGATACAGCGCTTTCACGGCTTACTCCCTGAAATTCTGAAACGATAATTTCTCTGCGTTCTGATTACCAATTCCACATGATAGGACTATCATCTAGACAATCGGTGACAATCCGCCCAATTGCGTCAATTTCCGGCAATTCATCAGCCGATAGTTTAATATCACCCGCCTTGGCGTTGTCTACGGCTTGTTGAGCATTTCTCGCACCAGCGATCGCATTCGCTTGGGGTTGGGCAATTAACCACGCCAATGCCAGTTGAGCAAGGCTACACTGATGGCGTTCGGCAATTGGACGCAGTTTGTCTAAAGCTTGCTGGGCGCGTTCGTAGTTCTCCCCTTGAAAGAGCTTATTTTTCGCGCGATTATCTGCTGGATCGAATTGATGAGCGGAACCGAATTTGCCAGTTAATAAACCTTGAGCTAGAGAAGAATAGGCAATGATTGAAATATTGTTTGCAACGCAGTAAGGTGTTAAATCTTTTTCCACCCAACGCCAAAATAGGGAATAAGGCGGTTGCAAACTATCAATGCGTCCATACTGGGCGGCTTCTTCTAACTGGGCGCGGGAGAAATTAGAAACGCCTATTGCCCGAATTTTACCTTGTTCTTTCAGATGGTTGAGGGCGCTCATGGTTTCTTCAATTGGGACTATTTCAGTCTTGAACACTCCAGAAGGCCAGTGAATTTGGTATAGGTCGATATAGTCGGTTTTCAAGTTTTTGAGAGAGCGATCGCACGCTTCAATCACTTGGTCATACTTGAGATGATTGGCAAACACTTTAGTTGCATAAATCGCTTGGTCGCGCACATCTGATAGCGCTTGTGTGACAATCTGCTCAGAGTGCCCCTCACCGTAGACTTCAGCTGTGTCAACTGTGGTGATACCGGCATCAAATGCCGCCCGGATTGCTTTGATTATCTCGGTGTCTTCAATTCCCACCCACATCTTTTTGCCAGCTTGCCATGTACCCATGACAATCGGAGAGATTTGGATGTCGGAAGTACCTAAGTGTCGCTTTTCCATGCGTAAATCCTGGTTGATAGGGTTCTGCCTTCATATTACGCAACACTTGGGGGGAAGGGATGCGATCGCTTCCTTGGTTCCCAGCATCAAAGTAACGATGTTAACTGACCTATGGGGCGATCGCCGTTACCCTGGAATTAGAATACCCGATACTTATGCAATCCACGACCACTACAACCACAACCCACGCCCTCAAAGAATGGGCGGTTGCTGTCGATGCCTTAGAACAAGGCAAAACGATTATGCTGCTACGCAAAGGCGGCATCCGCGAGGAAAACAACCGCTTCACAGTTGCCGAAAAAGAAGTTTTGCTTTATCCGACTTATGAACATCAACAGCCAGATTTATTGAAAGCAGAATATTCCAATTTGGTGACACCAGTACCCTCCGGTTGGCATCCAGAAACCATCCGAATCGGTGCTTGGGCGGAAATTACTGATATTTTGCCTGTGAGTGAAGAATCAGCGGTGAGAGGGCTGCTACCGTACCATATTTGGAACGAGCAATTTGTAAGCGATCGCCTCAAATGGAAGCCGCGTCAGCCGATTTATGTGCTGCTACTACGCACTTACAGACTTCCCCAAGCGCAGATCATCGCTTACCGCACGGAATACGGAGGTTGTAAGTCGTGGATCGATATTGCGATCGCGATCGCAATTGAGGAAGCAAAACCTGTTTTAGATGATGCAGAATACGCCCAGCAAGTAACAACAATTCGGCAAATTGCTACTTCAGGACTTATGTACTGAAAGCTTGAAACCTAGATCCTCCCTAACCGGAAAATTCCCCCAATTTATCGGGGGATTTAGGGGTATCTCTGCGTAAACGTAAGTCCTATAATTGCTAATTGACGCGATGTGCGACTTTTCTTAGCCCCCTTGACAAGGGGGAGAAATACAGAAAGTTGCACACCGCGTTAATTGGTGCTTGGTATCCCATTACTCATCACCAGACATTGGATGTGTCAGAGGTAACTCCAGAGTAAACGTTGTCTCATCAGAAGCACTCCTGACTCGAAGAATGCCGCCTAAATGTTGGGTGAGTTTCTGCACCAGCGCTAATCCTAAACCAGTTCCGCCCTGCTTCCAGCGATCGGCACGGGGAATGCGGTAGAACTTGTCAAAAATGCGGGGTAGCTCATCAGGCGGAATCTCTACACCAAAATTGCTCACCTTGATTTGCATCATTGCCGAAGAAGCACGAACTGTCACCGTAATGCGTTCTCCCGGTGGGGTATACTTGCAGGCATTATTGAGCAATTCTGTCAAGATACGCTCCAGACTGGCTAATTCAGAGACCAGGCTGGGCAAGTCCGAGGGAATATCAACCTGTAAGATTTGTTCGCGTTCCTGGATGCGGGAGCGAAATGACTCAACAATATTAGGCAACCACTCTGGTAGGTCGATTGCCGTGGCAAGAAAGCTGGGATAAGACGCAGCTGCTAGCCGTTGCAAGTCTAGAAGGTCATTGATTAGCTCAGTTTCTCGGTTGCACTCTGCTTGCAATATTTGTAGATAGCGCTGAGTGCGATCGCCTGTCGGAGAAACTTTGAGCATTTGGATCGCCATTTTCATATTGGCGATGGGAGTCCGCAATTCGTGGGAAACGGTGCTGAGGAAGTCATCTTTGAGTTGATTGAGTTTTTCCAGTTCCTGCACTTGGGCAAGCGATGCTTGATAAAGTCGGGCTTGACGAATGGCGATCGCGCATTGAGTTGCGACCTGCTTGACTAGCCGGATCTCTAGTTTTTTGAAGGTATAGTCTGGACGATGGAATAACCACAAATCCCCCAGGACTCCTTGATCGTCGAACATCGGACAAGCTAACATAGCCGCCTGACCGTGGATCGAGTTGGCAGCGAAGGAACACAATTGAAAATGTTTTCCTTGCCGGAGGGGTTGGTAAATCTCTGGGAAAGAAGTCATTTGCAATACGCGACCCTTCGAGGAAGGCATTGAGGCGACATACTCGTAGCAAATGGTAGCAGTTTCTTGTTCTAGGTTGTAGAGCGAAGCATGGCAGCTGCTCATGTTGAGAGATAGCCCTAACTCCCGAACCGCTGCTTGCAAAATTTGGCTTTCGTCCAAACTATCGCGGACTTTGTCTGTGATGCGTTTCAGTACCGCATCAAAGCCAAGCGCTTTTTGCAGTTGGGTGGTTCGTTGTTGTACTTGGCGTTCCAGACTGGAGTTCATCTGTTGCACCTGCTTAAACAGTGCCGATTGCTCAATGGCGATCGCTAACTGATTCGCCAATGAAGTGAGCAAGTCAATTTCTAATTGCTGCCACTGTCGGGTTTCCGAACAATGATGGGCACACAGCAACCCCCACAATACCGGCGTGGGGGTGGCGGTGCAAAGTACGGCATTCGCTCCCGTATTTTGCCCGACTGTGAAGACTTCCTCCCTGCCTCTTTGCAAAATCGGGACTACCAAATTAGCCCTAACTTGAATCTCAGCCATGAGGTCAAGATAAGTCCGATCTATATCTGCTGTATAAATATCTTCTATAGCTGCGATTTGCCCTTTTTGGTAGCGCTGGACATAGGTTTCCCCCAATGGGGTAGAGATGAGTCTTCCCTGGAGAGACATCCAACCAGAACCGACCGATTCCATCATCACGACTCCACTCAAGTCTGGCTCGAAACGGTAAATGATGACCCGGTCAATCTGGAGAAATTCCCGGACTTCAGTGACGGTCGTATTCAGAATCTCGTCTAAGTCTAGAGATTGGCGAATGTGTTGAGCGATCGCTGCCACCAACCGCTGTCGCTCAGTCTGTTGCGTTAAGGCGAATTGTGCTAGCTTCTGTTTGGTAATATCCAGCGTAGTTCCAATCATCCGCACCGCTCTACCCGTTTCGTCGCACAGCAACTGGCTTTTTGTCATCATCCAACGAATGCTGCCATCAGGGCAGACAATGCGAAATTCCTGTTCGTAACCCCGGTTTTCTTCCAAGGCACGAATCGCTGCTTGCTGTACGGATTGGCGGTTTTCTGGATGAATGTATCCGAGAAAGGCGTCATAGGTTTTCTCAAAGCTACCTGGAGCTAGACCAAATAGCTTTTCATTGTTGTCAGTCCAGGTCATTTGATTCGTGAGGATGTTCCAGTCCCAAATGCCCATTTGTGCAGCTTCCAGGGCTAGTCTCAATCGCTCCTCACTTTGTCGCAGTGCCTCTTCTGCTTGCTTGCGTTTCGTGATATCGAATCGAATTGCTAAATATTGGAAGGGTTTTCCTTGGTCGTTTATAAATGGCACAATGGTGGTATCGACCCAGTAACCAGTGCCATCTTTCGCTCTATTTTTAATTTCACCTTGCCAAACTTTTCCGCTAGAAATAGTTGTCCAAAGGTTTTGGAAGAATTCTTTTGAATGAAATCCAGAATTGATCAAGCGATGAGTTTTACCTATCAATTCTTCCCTGGCGTATTTAGAAATCTGACAGAATTTATCATTAACATAGTTAATAATTCCTTTCTCGTCAGTTGCCACTGCGATCGCAGCTTTATCTAAAGCAAACTTGATGTCTGATAATTCCTTCAACGATTGTTCTAATGCCTCTTCAGCTTGCTTGCGTTCATCAATGTTTTCAAGCACCGAAATGAAATACTTCGGCTCACCCGTTGGTTCTCGTACCAGCGATACAGTCAAATTAATCCAAACTTGAGAACCATCTTTGCGGATGTAGCGCTTCTCTATTGAGTAGGTCTGAATCTCTGACGCCAACATTTGGCGGACGTGTTCAAGATCCGCATTCAAATCGTCGGGGTGGGTTATATCCTGAAAAGTCCGCTCTCGCAGTTCCTCTGGCGTATAACCCACAATCTCGCAGAGTTTTTGGTTAACCAGTAACCACTGTCCGTCGATGCTGACGTGAGCGATGCCGACAGCAGCTTGGTTGAATGTAGCCTGGAATAACCTTTCGCTTTTTATGTGTGCCTCTTGCGCTTGCCTGCGGTTGGTTATATCCGTGAATATGCTGATTAATCCCTGAAATTGACCTTCTTCGTCGAGAATTGGATTGTTTCTAGCGAATACCCACAGTTCTCGATCGTTTTTGCAACGCCAACGCCAGTCATGCTGTTCTTGGGTCCCCTGCTGCATCCGCTGGTAATAAGACTGTGCTTCAGCTAAGTCTTCCTCAAAGAGGAAATCAAATGCAGAACGACCGAGAATTTCCTCAGTCGGATAGCCGAGGATTTCGGCGGTTCGCTGGTTGACGTATGTCGTTTTTCCCTCAGCGTCGATTATCCAAATGCCTTCACCCGTAGCATCCACAATGCGGCGATACATCTGTTCGTTTTGGCGCAGCACTGCCTCCGTTTGTTGGCGCTGATTGATTTCACGTTGCAATTGTTCGTTGGCTTGCGCCAGTTCCGCAGTCCGGTCTTTTACCCGCTTTTCTAACTCTTCATGAGCTTCGTGCAACGCCGCCTCTGTTTGCTGGCACTGGGTTAATGCAGCTTGCAACGCTTCTTTGGCTTTGAGAAGCTTTGGAGTTTGTGCTTTAAGTCGTATTTCAAACTCTCTAGACATTCTGCGCTTGAATCTGCTCATCATAACTAGCCGCGTTGCCAAGTACAGTGCTACGATTAGCCAACTGATTAGCTTCTTGTTCAGTACGAATGCGATCGCTCACAAGTTTTCTTGATAGAAGAGCTTTAAGAAGCTGTTTACGATCCCCATTTTCCTGCTTCTTCGAGCCAACTGCCAGCGAGAAGCCGCCTATAGCGGTATAGACTACGCAATGGCGATCGCATACACACAAGATACCAGCTACGTTGATATGCTCTATTCCTGGCGTCAAACAAGGACAGACCACGTCAAACTAGCTTAAATCGGTAACTTCGTCTCCTTCGGTAAGCTTGGTTTTGTGCCTAGATTCATTAGATACTGTATAGCTTCAGTAGAGCTGCACATTCTAGCTTTTCCGAATTCCGCAATAAATATGCAGGATTATTTGATTATTTCATCCCGATCTTAGGCTTTGGGTTTTATTGAATACATCTTACTTGTTGTATATTTCCTCCGAGTAGGGAAGTCGCTCCAATTCGCTGGTGCTACCAAGTGAAAGGTAACTCACCCGATTGGATGAGACTCAACTGCTCTACCTAAATAATGTTTCACCAAAAAAAGCGACTGGCAACGACCTTTGAGCAAAAGTAATTATAGCGATAGGTCAAAGGTATTGGGTGAGAGGGGCGAAGAATTCCTCTCAATCGGTTCGGCGTCAAAGCGATCGCTTTGATGTCGAGTTAAGAATGAATGCTACTAGACAACTTATTCCACAATTTGCACTATATACAACTAGGCTGAATAACCGATTTCTATATTCATTTTGCATAATTTGTCAAGAAACAAGTGATAATTTTTATAAATAAATCGCCAAAGATTGATTGGTGCAAGAATTTTGTGAGTTCTTTAAAGGTATGTTATTGTAAACGATCAACAAATCTAACTTTCCTTGGAGCAGCAGTTCATCTTAAGAGCTTTTCAGGATCAAATCAAGCCGATCGACCTTGAGCCGTCTCAGCAACTCTTGGTTGAGCTGTATAGACAGCTATTGTTAAGGGAAGCTTACTGCAAGCATTTACTCCAAGAAAATCTGCTCAAGGGTTCATCCCCTTTGTTTTGAGAAAGGAGTTTTCTGATGCCTAAACAAATGTCTTGGTTGCCTAAGTCTGCGACGGATGATGAGAAGATTTTGTATTTGCAAAACCAACCGAATGAACCCTGGCGACCTTACACAGCCTTTCCGCAATACGCTGTACCCGACTACCGCGAACCAGGAATTTCTAAGGGTTGGGCAACTTACCAAAAGCTAATCCGGACAGGCTGGACTTTGGTTCCCAGTGCAAAGGCACAGGAATTTTCTTGTATAAATTCAGAGCAAAGCTGATAAAACCTAACCATTATGCAAAGCAAATTAACAATGCCAAGTGTAGAAATGCCTGCTACACATAAGTGGCTGGAGACCGTTCTTGCTAATGCAGCGTTGATTGATATCTAGGACATTTCTTAGCTCCCAATTCCTGATAAATTGGGGGC
Organism: Coleofasciculus sp. H7-1; assembly: GCF_057473865.1. NCBI lineage: Bacteria > Bacillati > Cyanobacteriota > Cyanophyceae > Coleofasciculales > Coleofasciculaceae > Coleofasciculus > Coleofasciculus sp. H7-1. The sequence continues at coordinate 157,060 of NZ_JBYCCT010000014.1, read as the reverse complement.
TAAGAAAAAGTTGCAGATGGCGTTAATTTCTTAATTGCTTTAATTGTTTGCGGAGTAGGGCGATTTCGGTACTGTTACCGTTTTCTTCGCCCATTTTAAATAACTGAAATTTCTTTTGAGCCAACTCGGCTGCGGTTTGAATGAAAGCGCGTTTTTGTTTGGGTGCTACCCGCAACCGCGCTAGGGTGTTGGAGAGCCGGTTACACAGTGCCTCGTAGTCAGCATCTGAAATTACAGTTGGCACTTCGTCGCTGAGGTAAGTTTTGAGCATTTTGCGATCGCTCTCGGCAGCAACAAACCCTAAAACAATCATTAAGGCTGCCAGAAACCCGTAATTCCACAAAGCGATCGCTAGGGTCGCACCACCGCTGGCTTTTGCTAAAATCAGTGCGCCATTGTGGATTAAATGGGCACTCATCGCCGCAATCAACCCGCCAGAGATTAACAATATTTTCGTAAGCAGGTTATGCCGATGGCGTGCCAAACCAAAACCTATCCCGGTGAGGGCTGTCCAAAAGCCGTGCATGAAGCCCAAAACGATGACACGCAGCAGCAGCAGCTGTCCCCATTCTTCCCACGTCTTTGTGCCCAGCAAGTACAGGATATTTTCTACATAGGCAAATCCGAAACCCGCCATCGCCCCGTAGACGATACCATCTACCCAGCCATCAAATTCTCTGCGATACCACAGGTAAATAATTGCTACGGCAGTGCCTTTGAGGATTTCTTCGGTCACTGGTGCATTGACAGCAGTGGTGATAAATTGACCCCCAAGACTTTCTGCACCAAATATTAGTTGTATGGGTACGTTTAAAATTAATTGCACAATGATGCCACCAATCACTGCTGGCAGCGCCCCCCACAAAAATGCTGCAATCAGGTAGCGTGTCGGTTCTTTTTCAAACCGATCGATGCTAATAACGATGCGGATGTAAATAAATGTGGGAATCGCTATTAGAATGGCTGTGATTAGGAATCTATCCATAGGGAGAGCTTTAATTTATTCGTTTATAACTTATTGCTCAGTCACTTGTCTGGTGATGTTATCCAAAAGTAATCAGCGATCGCTTTATCAGTTGGTGCTGGATCTTCTACAGTAGGATTAAATAAAATCGAGCGTTGGACTATTTTATTGCCCAAGCGTCGAGCAACACGACTGGGAATTCCGTAGCCGTAGACTATATGAGCTTGTCCAGCCAGCACGACGACTTGATAATCTGGATGGATTTTTAGAAACTGCGCGATCGCATCTGCCATTGTTTCATCCCACAGCACTTGCGCGGTGAAAAATCGTTCAAAGTTGGCACTGCTATGACCCGCTACTTGATGTTGTTGAAAAGTCTGTTGTACCATTTGGCGATATTCAGTATTATCGGTACGAATTTCAGCATCTGGTGGAATATAGCGTCGTTCCTCTGGTGTTAGGCTTTCTAATCCTTTTCGGGCAACTTTGCGGGTGACTTCGCTGGGAGTATTCAAAGCTAAGACAGGCAGTTTCTTTTCCTTGGCAAAACCCAGAATTGGGGCGTAATATTCCCAAGAAAAACCCCAGCGTTTTTCATATTCACTTTGTTCGATTAACTGAGTTTCTGTTATCTTTCCCGCCAGATATCGATCGAGTACGCCTTGATAGGGACGCTGGAACATTTCCATAGCGATCGCTACTTTCCGATTGCGCCGATAGAGTTCCTGAATTATCTCCAGTTGAGCTTGGTGATCTTCAGGGCTATCGTGGGTTTCCCCTAAATAAATGACGTTTACCCTTGCGAGTTGTTGCAAAACTTCGGGTGTAGTATAGCTTTGCTGCGTTTGAGGGCTGGATATTTTTTGGGAATAAGCAGGCAAAACGCAGAGGAGGAAAATAAACAGCGACCAAGCGCAGAGTTTGGTGAATGAGTATTTTTGCATAAAGCATAAAGATATTGTGGCTTGCGATCGCATTCTCCAAGAAGCTTAAGCTATCTACAAAGTCCTATAGCTTCTGGCAGAATAGTTGTAAGTGCCCACCTGATTCTTTCCCCGATGGCATAATTGCAAGCATAAGCCTATGACTATTGTTACACCCGAAGAAATTGCGAAGTTTCGGACTGAACTGGCAGATAACCCAGAAGCCCTGGAAGCTCTAGATGTGCTTGAGGAGTGTGAAGGTAATTTAGAATATGCAGCCGAAACCATAGCAATAGAGTCAGGAGAATTACAGAACGATCTGGGTGACAAAGACCCGAATGAGCCTAGCTGGTTAGAAAAGTCGATCCAGAAATTGCGTCCTCATATTTGTACGCAAGCCTTTAAAGAAGCCTTAAATCAAGGTTTCGCTGGTGCAGTAGGTTGGCTAATAGCTATCGCTGCGTACCCAGCAGTACCAGTAACACTGGTAGTTATTTACATAAGTAGAAAAAATCTGGACGAGTTTTGTAAGGATTGCTAAACGCCGATCGCGGTGAAGCCAGCCCAGTAATGAGGTTCAGCAAAGGGAAACGGCTTACGACTAAGTGGGCTATTCAAAGGAGCATCAATATAACGTCTGCGTTCTTTTGGGGGTAGTTGGTCAAAGATTTGATCGATTTGGGGTTAGAGGCGTTCCAATTCGGCTTCAAGCTTCTCTGATGTCAGATTCCGCAGCCATTGCTGTGCCTCGCTGAAAGCAGTAATAGTTGACGGAGTTTCCAGGTTTTCATGGAACCGGATCAGTAACAAAGTGCTGGCGAGTTGATCCACTTTCCAGAGGGTGCTGACCATACTGGGGCTACCTGCCAACAAGAAGCCGAAAGGTAAACCAATATATTCATCGGTGGTGCTAGATTCTGTCAATCCAGTTTCGCAGGCGGAGAGGGTGACAAGGCGGCATTGACTGAGGTTGAGAGCTAAAATTTCCAGCAGTGTCAAACGTTCCTTATTTGCCAAGATGAGGGCTGATTCTAGAGGCGAGTCAGGGTTAAACTCACCGTGACAGCCGAAATGGACGCAGTTAGTAAGGCTGAGTTGTTGGTTTTGAATTGCTTTTTTGTTAGCATCATCTTTCGCCAAAGAATGCTCAGACTTGAATCGGTGACGGATGTTTGCGGCTTGAAGCTCAAGTAAGTAGCGGTCTTTGGTGGGATTGGCAATGGCGAACAGGTGAGAAAATTCAGGACGATCGCGTTTTTGGGCAAGTTGTAGGAGTTGGCAACTGGGGGCATAACGCACGCCATTGGGGAAGCAGTCTAGAAGACGATATCCATCTGGAGGGCGATCGCCTAGTTCGCTGTTTTCGGGTATGAGTCGGCGCGATCGCACTACAGCATCCCCAACTGGCAAAGCATGGAGAGGAAACAGGTGCAACCAACGATGAGGTATTAAAATTAATTGGGTGATGTGTGGTGGAATCAGTTCAATAATCTCATCGATATGCAGTATTTTTGACAGTTCTGCTAGTTGAGTGTTCAATTCACTACGCCATTGCTCTTTTTTCTTTGTGTAGCTATGCCGATAGTTATTTGCCCATCTTTCTAGTTCTTTTCTGCCTGTGTCGGATGAATAGCAAACAATGGGCTGTGGGTGGTTGCGAGTGATGATGAAGGTACGGAAGAATGGATCGCTGATGTACCACTCTACAATTGCCGTGTAGTCATCTAACAGATCTTGGATTTCAGAAAATTGGATAGGTTTAACCTTTTGAGTAATGCTGAACTCTGGATCGTAGAGTTTTATTTGCTCTAAAATTTCAGCTAACTGTTGCTGTAATGTGTTGAGGTAGCTTTGAGTTGGATTTAGCTCTGTTGACAAACTGGTAAAGAGTTGATTTCTTGCTTGAATATCATTAGTTATAACTTGCTCACTAGCCAAATTTCCAATTTCTTCAGAGTTCTCTTGTGGCTGCATCGCTAGCATTTGGCGGCGTAAGCGATCGAGTTCAATCAAAATTTCTGATGGGACTTCTCCTTGTGGGTAAACATCTCGATTTACCAAAAGTTCGACTAAGTTCCGAGCTTTGCTGCGCTCAGCGTATTCTACTGCTTTCTCTGGTTGACCAATCAACAGACAGGCAGCGATGATTAGCTCATAAATTTTAATCGCATTTTCTAATATTTCTTGCTTGCTTTTTTGGTAGACTGCCCAAGCTTGGCTCTGTTCTACACCTTGAATCGCATAGTCTAACCCCTGAATAGCTGTTGCCCAGTCTCCTATCTCAAAAGCTGCCAAACCGAGGCTTCGCCCAGTTTGGAGGCAATTTATGGGAAAAGTAGCAGGTGTGTAGATTTCTAGGGCTAACTGGAAACTCTCCATCGCCTTAGTAATCTCTTCCATTTCAAAATAAACATTACCTATATTGTGTTGAATCTGCGCCCATTCTTTCTGGAAAGGGTCACGAGTGTATACCTGCAAAGCAGCCTTGAAACAATCGATAGCCTTTTCTAAATTATCTCCTCGTTCTTCCCTGCTAAGACTACAATAGGCAGCACCCAAATTATGTTGGAGCTTAGCCCATTGGTAGGGATAAGTTTGATAAGTGGCTACCTCCAAAGCATCTGAGAGACATTTGATTGCTGCTTTTGAATGAGCTACCCGTGGCTCCCCGGTGTGCCTCGCATAAGCACCACCCAAAGCGATTTGGATATCTGTCCATTGTTGGGGAAAGTCTTGGCGGGTAAATACTCCCAAGGCATTTGAGTGATAGTTGATCCCTATTTCCAAGTTCTTTGTTTGCTCCCCCCGGATACGATAAAAGTAGGCACTACCCAGATTTGCTTGAGTTCTAGCCCACTCGAAGGGCAAGGCTTCGCGGCTATTTACCTGCAAAGCAGCTACAAAACAGCCAATTGCGGTTTCTAAATTCTTCGCCCGCTCTCCAAGAATGCGATGACTGTAGGCAATATCCATATTATTTTGGATATTTGCCCATTCCTTTGCGAAACCTTCCCGATTGAATACCTGCAAAGCGTTTGAGAAACAGCCAATGGCAATTTCTAAATTCTCCGCCCGTTCTCCTCGACTACGCTCGCAATAGGCATCACCCAAACCGTTCTGGATCATTGCCCACATTTCAGGGATTACTTGGGGAGTGAAGACTGTCGCAGCTACCTCATAACCTGCAATGGCAATTTCTAAATTGTTAGCCTGGTTCTCCAAAGGGAACTGCTTAATCATAGCCGTGAAAAGGAGAATATTGCCTGCCAAGCTTTGCGCTTCCTTTAGCTCTGCTTTCGGTAGGGTAGCTGTCGCTCTAGTTCGCAACAGTTCAGCAAAGTTATCATCAAGTAATTTTAGGTTATCTTGGAGCAGCGAGTACAAAGCTTGCGGGTTGTCTTCGCTCTCAGAGGCTAACTGCAATGCCTGGAAAAGGAAAATAAGTTGGGAGTCGCGAGTTGTAGGTGGCGAAAAAGTAGAAGTTGATAATGATATTCCCAAGGAAGCAGCCATTTGACGGGCAATTTTAATTAAAAAATCAGCAACTTGACGACAGAGAAGTTTCACCTCTGGAGACTCACTCCTTTGCGCCCACTCTTCTGCCACTTCTACCATCGTCTGCACTAAGCCTTCATCAAGCAAGTGTGAGTTGGCGATCAAAATCTCCTGTCCCTGACTGGAGTTGCTAAGTAAGTCTCTGATGAGTTGGTGATAAGCTTTGATGCGTTCTTGGGTCATAGGGCTATGTAGCTATCGCAGGATAGGTTATTATGACGCTTATCCATAAAAGAGGGTGGACATTGCCCACCCTACTACTTACTGGTAGATTAGATTACGATTTAATGCCCTCGGCTTCAGCCACAATGAGGAGTGTCTTTAGCACGGTGTCGGGATTGAGGCTGATTGAATCGATACCTTGCTCAACCAAGAAACGGGCGAATTCAGGGTAATCGCTGGGGGCTTGACCGCAGATACCAATTTTGCGACCATTCCTTTTAGCAGCTGCAATAGCCATCTGGATCATCCGTTTCACGGCTTCGTTACGTTCATCAAATAAATGAGAAACCAAAGCCGAATCCCGGTCTAATCCCAAGGTTAGCTGAGTTAGGTCATTAGAACCGATCGAGAACCCATCAAATACCTCGCTAAACTCATCAGCCAAAATAACATTACTGGGTAACTCGCACATTACGTAAACTTCTAACCCATTTTTGCCCTGTTCCAGACCATTTTCTGCCATTTCAGCTAACACCTTGCGTCCTTCGGCAGGGGTGCGGCAGAAAGGCCCCATCAGGATAACATTGGTCAACCCCATCACGTCCCGCACCTTTTTCATTGCGTGACATTCCAAAGCAAATGCGTCCCTGTATTTCTCATCATAATAACGAGACGCCCCGCGCCAACCAAGCATCGGGTTTTCTTCTTTGGGTTCAAATTGCCGACCGCCCAAAAGATTGGCATATTCATTACTTTTGAAATCGCTCATCCGCACTATCACTGGTTTGGGATAAAATGCCGCAGCAATTCTCGCTACCCCTTGGGCTAATTTATCCACAAAGTACTGCGGTTTCTCTTCATAAAGTGCGGTCATTTGGGCAATCTTTACTTGTGCAGATTCATCTTGCAGCTTGTCGAAGTGAATCAAGGCTAAAGGATGCACTTTGATGTGATTGGCAATAATAAATTCTAACCGCGCTAAACCAACACCATCGCAGGGAAGATGGGAAAGACCAAACGCTTCTTCTGGATTCCCCACATTCATCATTATTTTGGTGCGGGTGCGAGGTAAATTTTCTAGCGCTACTTCTTTGACATCAAAAGGTAGCAACCCAGAATAAACTCGTCCTTCTTCACCTTCCGCACAAGAAACTGTTACTTCTTGACCTGTTTTCAAGATATCAGTAGCATCGCCAGATCCGACAATTGCGGGAATACCCATTTCGCGAGCAATAATTGCGGCATGACAGTTACAAACAATAACAGGCGTGTATTTGCGAGTGAATACGACATAATTATGATGTTCCGCAACGGTAATATTGAAGACATCACCATAACTTTCTTCACCAGTTGACACGACTCGCAGCATCCGGATATCTCCCGCCAAGAGTTCGTCAAACTTGCCAGACGGTCGAATTTCTCGCTCTGAGATGAGTAAATTATTATCTTTTCTCATCTTAATTTGCCCTAAAGCATCTTCGCCAAAGAGTTGGTTAGTGGCAAAGAAGCGTGTTTGGATTGTTCTTGGGGCAACATTTCCTTTGACTCGTTTGGTATGAAGGAAGATTTCGTTCAGCTTCTCTACGATTTGGACATTATAAATGTTTCGGTTTCTTGTTACTTGGGGAACGGTATTTATCTTCAAACAAGCGACAATAATGGCTTGCAGCAGAAGCTCTTCACTGACGTAGATATTGATGCGATTGTTGAAGTAACTCCCATCCCCGTCGATGACTCCCGCTAGGAACTGATAGCAGACTTCGGGACTGCTGTTGAGCAGGGTACTAACGATGTTTTGCTCTCGCTGATGTAATTCGTATGCGATCGCTTTAGAGTAGAGTCTGTAAGCGGTTGCTTGTCCTACAACCTGTTGTCCCCGAATATAACCGACAGATTCTTTTTTGGGGGAAGGGGTAAAAGACTTACCATAAAGAGTGCTGATACTCTCATTCATGGCAGCGATAAATGCTTGTTTTTCCGGGATATCTTTCTGAATGAATTGTACTTCCCCATGAGTGCGGCTTCGGTAAATAGAACCGTCTGTAAGCAGTCCGCCTAATAGGTAAGCCGTGTTTTGTTGTTCTTTGGTGCTGTGATTCAATTCTGGAATGTGTTGGCTGATGACAACCATTTCCTTTTGAGCTAGCATTTCTTGGATTTCAGTTTTGACATATTGACCCCCACGGATGTTGATCATTTTATGATCGGGAGTGAGGCGAAGGGTGTTGTCAGTAACTTTTCCTGTCTGAGACACACTGATATCAATCATTTTTGAGCGCCTTTTCATCGAGTCAATAATAGGTTTCCACTCGATTTTGTGTGTCTGGGTGTTTAAGGCGAGGGTTAATAATCCTTCATAACCTTGCTCGTGAATTTGTTGCAAGGTCATGAAGCCTTTGTTGGTTAAAATTCTAGTGTCGCCGTCAAAGCAGGTGCGCCCCCCTTTATTCGTAATAATGGCGCTAGCTTTTTTCATGATCGGTTCCCAGTCGGGGTCAGTTTTATCAGTTACTAAAACTTCCCCGGCTTGGAACAAATCAATTTTGTTAGCATTGAGAATTACCCTGGCTTTGCCCTGCCCGATCGCCTCTCCAACGCTACGCCCTGTTAGCAAAGGCACCTGCTGCGCCCCTACTAGATGATAGCTACGCAGGACTGTTTTACTCTTTTGAGATTGCACCGTTTCTGGACGAGCTTGTACAATGAAAAGTTCATTGGTAACGCCATCTTTTGCCCACTCAATATCCATCGGCATATCCTTGCCGTGGACATCACTGTAGTGATTTTCAATCAAACAAGCCCACTTAGCGAGTTGCAAAATTTCGTCATCGTTGAGGGCAAATTTCTGTTGATCGCTTAAGGGAACTCGCTCATTTTTAGTAATTTTGCAGCCCCCAACATCACACACTAATTTGAATTCTTTGCTGCCCAGCCGTTTGTCAATAATCGGGCGGAATCCATCTTTTAAAGTGGGCTTGAAAACTAGATATTCATCGGGGTTGACTGCCCCTTGAACCACATTTTCCCCTAACCCATAGGCGGCTGTAATTAAGGCGGCATTTTTAAAGCCAGTTTCGGTGTCAATCGAGAACATAACACCAGAGGAGGCTAAATCCGAACGCACCATTTTTTGCACGCCGACGGAGAGCGCAACATCAAAATGGTCGAAGTTCTTGATGTGGCGGTAAGAAATCGCACGGTCGGTAAATAGGGAGGCAAAGCATCGATGACAAGCTGCCAAAACTCCGGGAACGGTTTGAACGTTTAGGAAGGTTTCTTGTTGACCGGCAAAACTAGCATCGGGCAAATCTTCAGCGGTGGCAGAGGAGCGAACGGCTACATCCATGTCTGAGCCATAAAGCTTGCACATCTGTTGGTAAGCTGCGGTAATTGCTGTCCGTAGTTCCTCAGGGAAAGGCGTATGCATTAGCAATGCTCGTGCCTTTTTCCCCCGTTCCCGCAGGTTTTTGAGGTCTTCAACATCCAAGTCAGAAAATAGCGATCGCAGCTTGTCTTCTAATCCCGCTGACTGAATGAAATAGCGGTAAGCATACGCCGTTGTAGCAAACCCGTTGGGAACATTGACTCCCTGGCGCGTTAGCTGCTGAATCATTTCCCCTAAGGAAGCATTTTTGCCGCCTACCAAAGGGACATCGATAATCCCAACTTCATCGAACCAGAGAATTAGCGATCGCTCTTTGGATAAGTGCAATGACCTTTCTGTCGCCGCTGTAACCATAGCTTTTTCTCCTTTTGTAGCTTTAGTCTAGCGATGGCGAGGCTAAGAATGGGTAAATTAGATCACTTCTTCATTAATTTTGTAATTTCTTTGGGATCGCTGCAAAGTCAGCCGGTTTTGGTTATAATTTCCAGAGATTAAAGCTGCCAATTGGCAAAGAGGCGATCGGTAACTGGTCGGGATAAACCCTAAAGAATTCAGGGTAAATACTTAGGGATCGAGGTTAAAGGTAAACAGAGTTTGTGTACTTCACCCTTTTCTTTTCAGGCTTTTTTGCAGTTTTATTAACCTATTCTCCGTTTCCAGCCAAGTCCTGGTAGGCTGGAATTGCGCTCATTATTCCTTGCCAAGCTACAAGCAAAACGATAAAAGCCTCTATATCTTCTTGCACGCACAACAAAATAGCAGACCCAATGAAAAAATTACCCCAACTTTGTGAAGTTCGGGGGGGCAAGGGAGGAGCTGTTGTAGAGCAATAAAAAAGGGTAGGTCATCAGTTTGGGGAGCATCCCAATGAATTGCGCCCACACCCTGATGAAGGGTGTGGGCGTGTATTTGCAATTCACGGGATGCTCCCATCAGTTTGTGATAGGAAATTGAGAAGTGACCAGTTCCCTATCACCCAAGTAACACGTTTCTACTCTTTAGACACTTGTATGAAACTTTATATCCCAACCGCCTTACTTTCCATTTGGCGATTGCTTGATTGAACAGCGATCGAACCATTCTTGGTAAGTTGCCTGATGCTCTGCATCTTCTAGAATGATTTCCACTCGCACTTTGGCGCACCCATGATGACGCTGATGAGCGATCGCATCTAAAATTCGACTTGCTGTTCTTGGTGAATCAAATTCACCTCTGACTGTTGGCTGAGTGTCAATTGTAGATTTAGTGTCGAAACTAGCCGTTTCAATCAGCTCAAGACCAGGAATTTCTCCTTGTCCTAAATCAATTTCTGCAAGTTTTTTGTGTTCGGGGCTGACTTGTTCAACAATTAGAATCTCTCGGCGGACTGGCACCTCTACCATGCGGGTTTCGATTTCTTTGCGAACGATCACTTCGCCGACTTTATGTTTGCTACTGTCAATGATTAATCGCTCTTCTAGCAACCGAAAGATTTCTTCCTCGACAACTTCTGACTCTGTACTAAAAGTATTAGAAGCATCTTCTGGCATACTATCTCGCTCCAATTCTTCGGGGTGACTATTTAATTCATCTGGCGTTGGTATGACGGAGGCAGTCGAGGCATCTGTTACTTCCCGTGCAGTTGTCCTTGACATTTGTGTAGTTTCTAAAAGCTCCACATCCGTCGTTTGTTCTGATAGTACATATTCAGGCAAATACTGGGTTTCCGCTTTGCTAACGTCTACAAAAAGCGTTTTCCTGGGCGAGTCAACCTGCTGAATATGCTTGCTTCTGATGAGAAATAGAGGGGCATTTTTAGTCAACCCATCTTGAGATATAACTAGGTTTAGCTGACGCTCTGGATCGAGATTTACATCCTTCACATTTCCTAACAGCAAGTTCTCCCGATCTCTGACTGCAAAATCTTTTAGTTTATTCTGCAATTTATTTAGCAAGACATTAATCCGGATATCGTTTCGCCTTGCTCCTTGCCCTTGTGCCAACGTTTGATTGTTCATTTTACAAACTTCCTAAATGATCTTGAAGCAATCGTCTTTACTTCCATTTATGAACGGGTGTTTATAAAGATAAAAAGCCAGCCCCGATCCCAGTTTGAATTTTAGATTTGGGATTTAGCATGGGGAAAGGGAATCGCCGCCGGGAGCATATCCGTTTTGCAAGCAACAAATCTTCAGATGGGTTGAGCGACTAAGCGTTACCCAACCAAATAGACCAGAATGTTGGCGCGGACAACAACCCAACCTATCAAGATACAAAGGTAATATGGTTCCCTCTGTGTCAGTGTTTCAAAATTTACATTCCTTTCCCCAAACTCAAAGAGTATCTAGGAAGAATTGACTAATAAACACCCGATATGCTTAAGCGTTTTATTGAAAATTAGGTGGTTGTATAATTTTCATCCATCCAACAGCGAGGTAGGCTTTCTCCAGAAGGAAAAATTAAGTCTTTCTTATCAAAAGAAGCTTCCTCCTGTTCCTCTTGTCCTGCTTGATCTCGTCCTGAAATAGCATCCTTATTAGGATTGAACAGCTCCTCAATATTGAGGATTTCTATCAAATCGCCAGTTTGTTTGTTTTTGAGAAACATGAGGACTTTCTAAATAGATGATCGAGTGCAAGGCAGTGGTAGTGCAAAGCTACCTCTAAAGGCGCAGGCAGAGCTAATAATTTGCCCTGCCTGCCTGCACGGTTTTTATTCGCTCAAATCAGCTGATTTAACCGCTCGTTGGAGGGCTTCTTAAATCCGGTCAGAAGGTAAGTTAGTAGGGCGATCGCTCATGGGTTGACCGTCCGTATTCACATCCAACTCTTCCCGACGAATCGTTTCTTCCGCGTCAACCGTTTCGCGGTCTACGACTTTTTTCACTCTGACTTCTTCACGCACAAAAGCTTCCTTGTGGATGTCAGGAGTTTCTTCGTAGATTTCCATGCGGGCAACTTCCCCTTCTTGGAAATTAGCTTGACCAGGAGCAACGGCTGTTCCCGCGTCTGCTGGAGTGACTCGCTCAATCACCACTCGCTCTTTTTCAACTGGCACTGAAACTCGTGCAGTTTCGGTTTCAATGCGCTTACCAACCGCTACTTCCCCGGTTTTAACGCGAGTTTTGTTAGCAATCAACCGCTCTTGGTACAGTTTGAGAGTTTGATGATCCCGATCGTTCAGTCCGTACAAAGCTGGCTCTTGCTGATAGTTGTAGGTACCCCGATCGTAAGCGTCATTGTTAGGCATAGCCGCTGCGTAGGAGGTATCAACAGGTGCTGCATCAACGGTAGCAGAGCTAACAGACGCTCCAGTAGAAGGAGTGCGATAAACGCCTCTTACCCGTTCTTCATAATCGTAGTCAGTCGTCGTAGCCTCGTTGAACTCTGGTAAAGCTTCTGCTTGCTCTCTGGTCATCCCAATGGCATAGACCCGATCGGTGTCGTAATCGATTCGAGAACGACCAATTGGTAGTAGAACTTTTTTGCCGAAAATCCAAAATCCTAGGTCAACAACTAAATACCGAAAATGACCTTCTTCATCAACCAGAACATCGCTAACAGTTCCAATTTTATCTTCGGTACTACTTTCTGAATAGACCCCCATTCCATGAAGGTCATCTCCTTCAAAAGTCTCGCTGTAGTTTGGATCGAAGTCAGTGAGTTTTAAAAGAGGCATGATTCTATTCCCTCAACATTATCCTATATTTGCCATCTTATGAATTTCTTTAGTTATCTCCATCTCCCTAGCGACTGAATTAACTCGCGTTAAGTAACTCATGCAAAAATTAAATCAAATAAAAATTTAAACTTGGGTTATTGAGGATGTAGCTTGGTGGTTGAGCTTGAGTTTTCTTGGCAGTAACTGATAGCAACAAATATTAAGGAATATTAATTAACAGAAAGTTAAGATAAACAAATGCGTATTTTTAAGGGGTGAAAAGTCATTAAGGGTTAAATAGGAAATATTTAATATTATCTAATAAGTTCAAAAATTAATCTGCCTAACGGTAGAAAATCAGAATGTATAATCAGTCGTGGTTCAAGCAGGTGCAAAAGCACCGTGCGATCGCAGTCATTCGCGCACCACAGATAAAGCTGGGTCGCCAAATGGCTCATGCGGTTGCGTCTGGGGGAATGCAGTTGATTGAAATTACCTGGAATAGCGACTCGCCAGCAGAATTGATTGCTGATTTGCGTTCAGAATTACCCGCGTGTACGATTGGCACGGGCACTGTATTAAATCGGGAACAGCTTAAAGACGCGATCGCCGCAGGTGCCCAGTTCGTCTTTACTCCCCACGTTGACCCAATCTTGATTCAGACAGCAATGGATAGCGGCGTGCCGATGGTGCCAGGGGCGCTGTCTCCGACGGAAATTGTCACTGCGTGGCAAGCAGGTGCCAGTTGTGTCAAAGTGTTCCCCGTCCAAGCGGTAGGCGGTGCCAGCTACATCAAAAGTTTGCAAGGACCATTGGGACAGATTCCCTTAATTCCGAGTGGCGGTGTCACGGTGGAAAATGCCAAAGAATTTCTAGCAGCCGGAGCGATCGCTGTCGGACTTTCCGGCAGTTTATTTCCCCAAAACTGGGAAGCCATTGCGTCACACTCTGGATGGGATGCGATCGCCAAACGCGCTCAAACTCTGATGCAATTGGTAAATGACTCCACAAGCTGAGTTACGATTGAGCTAATAAAAAACCGACATTAGTTGCTCCTAGCAGCTACCAAGAGCTTTTCGCTGAATTTCTCTAACCGATCCACCGAGTGAGATGATTGGCCATGAAAAGCATCATTTCTTCTACTTTGCTGCGTCGCCCAGTTGCATTATTTGCCGGGGCAGTGGTGGCGCTTACGGCTTTAGATGCTGCTTTAGCACCCGCTCTGGCTCAAACAAAGCAGCAGATCGTCGCTGCAAAAATGCAGGAGTTGCAACAATCTGAGCAACGCTGGATTCAGATTGACCTGTCTAAGCAACGACTGGTTGCCTGGGAAGGTGGAAAACCCGTCTATGCAGTTGTTGTTTCCACAGGCAAAGGTTCAACTCCCACTCGCACTGGCACTTTTGCCATTAAATCCAAACATCGGTACGCCCGGATGCGTGGGGCTGATTATGATGTTCCGAATGTTCCTTACACGATGTATTACTACGGTGGTTATGCCATTCACGGTGCTTATTGGCATCGCCGATTTGGGACTCCCGTTAGCCACGGTTGCATTAATGTAGCCGTTAATCATTCTAAATGGGTATTTAACTGGGCTGCGGTAGGGACGCCGGTGGTAGTTCATAAGTGAGAAAAAAAAGGAAAACATAGTTTCTTTCGCCCTGAAACGTTTTTATTATGTAAAAATCGGGCAGCAATTGCAAAAATCTGCCTAAAGATAGTTTTAGCTAAATATCAGATAGGGAAACCTAACCTTAGCTACTTTCATAGACTCGAAAGTGAGGTGTGTCATTAAAAGCCAAATTTGCTTTGCTTGGTTACGTCGTTCTGGAACCTTCTGGGCAAGTATCGCCCTAATCTTTGCGACTTTGTTTTCTTGGTCAACACCGGCGCTGTCAGCATCAAAGTCAGTAAGGGCAAGGGAGACATCGCAACAGCTCAACCAATCTACTAGACGATCCGCGCGATCGCGCAGAGCCATGAGGAAGCGCATCCGGGTTCGGAGAACAGCCGCCAGCAATAAGGTTCGCCTTCGCAGAAGAGTCGCCAGCAACAAGGTTCGCCTTCGCAGAAGAGTCGCCAGCAACAGTATTCGCGCTCGGCGATCGCAGCGACGCTGGATTGAAGTTAACCTCTCAAAGCAACGGTTAATTGCCTGGGAAGGTGGAAGACGGGTTTATTCTGTCCCCATCTCCAGTGGTAAGCGCTCCACCCCGACTCGCGTCGGTACTTTCACCATTCAATCAAAGCACCGCTCGACCCGGATGCGAGGCAGGGGCTACAACGTTGCCAATGTGCCCTACACGATGTACTACTCCGGCGGCTATGCCATTCATGGAGCATACTGGCATAACCGCTTTGGCACCCCAGTCAGCCACGGCTGCGTCAATATGCCGGTCGGTCAAGCCCGCAAGTTGTACAGCTTCGCCTCACCGGGCACAAAAGTGGTTGTACGTCGCTAAGGGGGAATGGGTAATATCAAATCCATCTATTTACCCATTATAAAAGAACCCCACCCCCACCCCTCCCCGCTTGCAGGGAGGGGAGCCGGAGGCGATCGCTCTGGGGGTGGGGTTCTTCTTAATTGCCGGTAATCAACCGGATTTGATATAAGGACTGATGACTTAAACCTAGCTCAGCTCAACGACAGGCTGATTGTCCAATAGTGTTTGATTGGTCAGCAGGTCTTCAACGGTGATTCGCAGGAAGCGATCTCGATCGACGCGAAACATAAGTTTAATGCGATCGCTTCCTGGATACCCCGGTGGTGTCAACTTGGCAATGGTACGGGCACCCTCGCGGTCGTTGAGGGGCTGTACCGATGTCTGGTCGCTGCCCAGACGACGGGTGATTAAGCGATCGCCATCGAAATACACTTCTGTGCTGCCGGTTTCAGCGCCTAACTCTCCGATAATTAATTCGATGCTGGGTTGGTTTTCCACCGAAGCACCCAGAACTAATTCCACAGGTTGGCTCATCGGGTAAGCTTGCCCTGAGTTAATTAGCTTATGCCAGTTGTGGCGGGTATTCCGGCGATCCCAGTAGCGGATGCCGTAGCTATGGTAGAGAAAATCTTGCAGTTCGACGCCTTGACTCAGCTGGAGGGCACCTTGCGCGATCGCTTCAAAGGGGCGATCGCAACGAATTTTGCTCTTGTCAAAGTATTGCTGCACCCACGTCTGTACGGCGGGGATTTGTACAGTACCGCCCACTAATAAAACAGCATCAATATCTGACACTTCGATGCCTTGCCGACGCGCTTGCTGCAACACTTGAGTCATCGATTCATCTAAGCGAACAAAAAATTGGTGTTCTTTGAGGATGGCTTCAAAGCGATCGCGATTTAGTTCTAGTTCGTAACTCTCAAAAGTTTCATCATTAAAATAAACCTCATTCGCCTCTGTTTGCACAGATAACTGAATCTTTAACCGTTCTGCCAATCGTGTCGTCAAAGGTGTCGGCTTCAATTCTTGAGTTTTGGCAAAATAATCAACAACCCAGTTGTCCAGATCGGAACCGCCTAAATTTTGTCCAGCTTTCGCTAATACCCTGGCCGTTTTTGCCTTCTGTCCTGACTTTTCAGCTAGCTGTTTTTTTCCCCATTTGAGAATAAAACCAAGTGGCTTCTGAGTTTCTGTCATATCCAGCCGCACCAGGGAAAGATCCAGCGTCCCGCCGCCAAAATCTACCACCAGCACCACACCCCCATCTTTCATTCCATAGCCCAAGGCAGCCGCTGTGGGTTCATCCAACATCCGCACTTGTTCCACCGGAAGAGATTGGCATACCTGCCCCAGCCACTTGCGGTAGGCTTCAAAACTGTCTACTGGCACCGTTAATACCAGAGACTGTCCTACATCGGGGGTAACGGCATGGAGTTTCTCAATCAGCTGGTTGAGGAACCATTGCCCGACTTGCTCAAAAGTAACGAACTGCCCATCCAGTTCTGGGAGAAATCCTTGAATATCAGCACCAATTCCTCGTTTAAAGCTGCGGAAAAAGCGGGCATCGGTGGTGAGATCGAGACCGCGATCGCGTACAGCTTGCCCCACCACTACCGTCGAGAGTGCAGCATCCTCAACATAGAGCAAACTGGGAATCAGGGGGGGATTCTGCCCAGCGATGACCGATAACCCAGGTAGGCTCACGGTTTCTGGTTGCTGGAGGGCTGGATTCCAGCGAGCGATAACCGTATTGCTAGTTCCAAAATCAATTGCGATCGCCATTCAGCTTCACACCGACAAACCGGCATCACGTCCTCAAGGATTTTATCAACGAATATCCCTGTTTCCCTTCAAACTCAGTTTTCCCGCTTTTTTTGTCTGACTTGAAGGCTGCTAAACCTCTATGCTGTCGAGCTTATCGCTTTTTTAGTAGTTTAATATACATTTTCCTTGCCTTTTGTTGATTTCTCTGGTACTTTGGCAACTCCCTCTTTGGACGCATGGCAAGTAAATGAAACATTTTTTAACATGGAAGTGTCAATGGAAATGTCAGGAGTTATTAAAAGTCCTCAAGCCTTTTAATTGCTAAATAACGATTAAGTCTCCTCAGAAAAAAGGCTAAAAAAATGAATAACCAGCAACCAACAGAAGCTGCTAAGTTCTTGGCAAACTTCAAAATCGGTCTATGGTTCTTCGGTATTTCCTTTTGGCTATTTGGGATTACCGATAGAAGTATCGCTTCATTTTCAGATGGATATCTTTCTGCCACAGACATCGCGCAACTAGCTACGGCGACGTTTTTCTTTGTGAGCTGGCTCCTTTTAAAGCCAACCTCAAGGCAAAAGCAGGTTTAAGACAGGTGGCACTCGGAGGGTTTTTCTAGGGGCATCAAGTCGCCAGCAAAAGACGAGCGATCGCATCTAGCACAGGCGGCGAAGCACCATTGGTAGTGCAGAGTCAAGCATGAATCAGTAGAAAAAATTTCAATCTTTTGAATTATTATGTCTAGCAATATTCTTCAAAAAAATGACTTTAAAGTCATAAACAATCAGTACCTAGAAATTTCTCTTTTTATCACCAACTTCAAGAATGGAATTTGGGTATTTGGGATTCCATCTTGGCTATTCGGAATCACCGATAGAACAGTTGCATCCTTTGCTGATGGCTATTTATCAGCGATAGAAGTTATACACTTATTTACAGCTTCTTTCTTCTTTCTAAGTTGGCTGTATTTAAAGCCAGATCAAAGCTTAACGAGCGATACTTTAGGCATAATCCAAAACTACCGAGCCGATGCAAATTCTTACCAGTATGAAGGATATCTATCAATTCAAGCCAGAATGCTTGAATTGCAAGAGCAGCACATGATAGGGCAGGAATATATTTTACCTTTTCCCTATCTCTGCCAAATCTATCATTTATTGAATTTAAAACATTTGGAAAGCATTCACAACTTTAGCCTGAATAACTTAAAAATTATTAATGTGAGTTATTTCCAGCCTACAGCCATCGGTGGAATGGTGAAATTCCAAACCGTTTTAAATTCTCCAATCAATCCTTTAAGAATTTGGAGACAACCTATCGTTGAAGTGGACTTAACATTGCATAGTCCCTATACGGTTGAACTCAGCATTCCGGTTTACAATGGCAAAAGGATCGTTGTAATCTTCAATGCCATTCCGCTCAGTAACACCGAACATAAATTCTTGGTAGACATTTACAGTGACTTGGAGTGGCCCAGACCTTTATTGCAAATTATCTTGCATTTTGCCTCTTGTTTGACACTGTTTGAAGATTTGCCCTACCTACAGAAACTAGCCCAAAGAAATATACAGCGGTTAGTTAGCTTAAATAGGGTTTCAAATCATGAAACAATGTGGCTTTTTCAAAGATTCGTAGACCTATACGGTTCAAGTATAGAATCCTCCGAACCCAAAGCAATTAAAGCGATTGAGGAGTCGCAGGGGGCTACCAGTTTTAAGTAGGACAGTGGAGGAACCTCGCCCCCAACCTCTCTTCGACTTCAGGAGGGCAGGATGGTTTCATTGAGGTGGAGAAAAACCCACGGTAAGATCAAATACAGGACTTACGCAAATATCACCACATAGTAAGGGCAACCACAGGGGGATTGAACCCGAAAAAACGCTATATGTATAAGCTTTGCGTAAGTCCTGAAATACACGCTTGACTTGATTAGCCAGTATTCTCAGCCCAGTTGGAATGGTGGGAGAGATCGCAAAACCATTTAAAATAGCCCAATGGACAGGCGCATTGCCGCCAGGACAGGCGACGTGTTCCGAAAACGCTTATATCTTTCGGCACTTTCAAAAAAGTTAGTATTATCGTAGAAATCGGTCATTGCGTTGTGTCCCTACTTAGAAAACAGAGAAGTAGAGATAACCGAGCCAGTAAATCAAGTTAACGGCTATGAGTAGTGCTTTGCCGATGTAGGAGTGAACCATCCCGAAGACGTAAACTGTCGCTACCAGCACCAGCAACCGCTCAACGAAAGAAACAATCGTGCCGTATTTGTTAGTATCCCAATAGGAGATAGGGCTGATAAAACGATAATCGCTGAAGGGTAAAAAATGCCTGTGCGCGTCATCGCTGTGGACGGGTAAGTCTCCGAGGGAATGTAGCATCATGCTCAGAAAGACGATTTCAATGGGTTTCCACCCGTAGTAGTGAGCGATCGCTACCCCAATTAAAGCGAGTGGAATTGAATGAAATAGGTGGATAATATTTTGCCAAAAAGGTTGGTAGTAAGCGGTTGACCAGATTTGGCGTTTCGGTAGGTGTTGAATATATTTCGCCACAAGGTAGAAAACAAAAATTGGAATATCGGGTAATATAGCGCCGAACACGATTAGGAGATTAAAGTGCGATTGTTGCGGTTTGGCGAGAAGGGCGAGATTGAGGATGGCATGGCTGGGCGTATTCACGATTATTGCTGGAATTGGTTTGATTGGTTTTGTCTTTGGTATCCTCCAGGCTGGCTGATTTTATTCAACCGCCACTGGCAACACTATCACGCCGATCCCGATGGTTGGAATTGGCTGGAGTATGGATTGTTTCTAATTCCTGGGGGATTTTATCTGGCGTTGCTGATTCGCTGGATACGTCTCGGTTTTCGTTCCCCCCACCAGGGAGAAGGGCAGTTCGATCCAAATTATCAGCAAGCTTTCCGAGATGAAGTGCTAGCTCCAATTGTGAAATATTATTTCCAGGGAGAACTACAACAACTCGAAAATTTACCTCAAACCGGGCCATTGATTGTATCAATGAACCATGCGGGAATGTCTTTTCCTTGGGATATTTTGGGATTAGGAACTCTCTTAAGTCAGACACGGGAATGGATTGTGCAACCGCTGGCGGGTGTTTCTTTGTTTGAACATCCCTGGGTGATTTGGTGGCTACCTCCGGGATGGTCGCAAGTTTTGGGTGGTGTTAGGGCAGAAGCTGATGAATTTGAAGCGGCGGTGGCTCAAAAAACAATCTTACTATACGCCCCGGAGGGCATACGCGGGCCGGGGAAAGGTTGGAGAAAACGTTATCAGTTAGACACTTTTCATCCAAGTTTTATCCAGTTAAGCGATCGCTATCGCATTCCCATTCTGCCAGTTGCTTGCATCGGCAATGAATCTTTGCATCCTTGGGCAATCAATCTCAAAAAATTTGCAAGAGCCATCTACTTGCCTTTCTTGCCTCTATCTTTTTTGATGTTCGCCTTTATTCTCTTCCCATCAATGGGTGTTTGGGCGATGCGAAGTCGGCTGCGTTATTTTATTCAGCCTCTCTATCAAACTTGGTCAACAGAAGCTGTTGAAGACGAGCAACTTCCCGAACCAAAAACTTCGGCGCGGCAAGAGCGAACCACTGCTTACCGACACGCACAACTATTACAAGAAAAGCTGCAAAGTCAAATTAACCAACTCTTGAGCAAAAAGTAATCTGGGTTTGATTTGCATTCAATCAGTTTTTGCAGGAAGTTGGTCAAAATTCAACTTCTTAGCCTGTAAAATAATTGGAGATAATACCGCTTTGTCTTGTCCCGCAGGCACGGCTTTCCGCCATGCAGTGATGCCGCCAGATAAGACTGCCATCTTTAACCCCGTCCCCTCTAACATCCAGTAGGCTTTAGTTGAACGCGCTCCTTTGGTGCAATATAACACTACCGTTGGTTCGGGTTGATTGGGTTGAACGCTCTTTTTCACCAATGCCTTAACGCGCTCAACTCCTATCCCTGTTTCAATCTGAGTCAGGGGTACCAGTGGAGTTTGGGCAATATGATCTTTAGCGTACTCTTCTGGCGATCGCACATCAATTAGGAACACTGGCTTTAGTTTTCCTTGCTGCAACTGTGCTACCGTCACTTTGTTTGCATATTTGCCAGTCGCGATCGCTTGGATGTCGATGTCTGCGATCGCGATCGCGGCACCTAAAGCACCTACACTGAAAGCGACAATCCCTAAAATTACAGGTAAAGGGCGTAAACGACTGGTTATTTTAGTCATTATTTGCATAAAACTTTCCGATGAGTGGCATCTCGATCTCACTACCATAGCAACCGTAATACTGAGATGTCATTATTCACAATTAGAAATAAAAACTTTAAAATATCAAATTTTTTTATATACTCTCTATTTTTTTAGCATGATTCATAAACTTTTTTCGTTTAAAAAACGGGTAGAGTATTTGTCCAAGATACCCAGAAGGCACAGGCTCAGATATACCATACTTCTCCGGCATTTTACCCGCAGGCATATAAAGGGTGCCGAATACTAAATCTAAAATTGGAAGCTGAGCCGCAAAGTTTTTGTCATATAACTTTCGATCGGCAGTATGATGCCAATGATGAAATTCTGGTGTAGCAATTATCCACCTGAGCCATCCAAATCCAATCTTGATATTGGCATGGATAAAGAAGGCTTCAAAAGCACCAAAAAGAAAAAATACAGTGAATGTTTCTTTAGTGAAGCCTAATATGTATAGAGGGACTATCTGAAAAATTTTTGTAAATATTTGGTCAATGGGATGCAGACGCACCGCAGCCAACCAGTCCATATTTTCTACGCTATGGTGAATCGCATGGAATTTCCACAGCCAAGGAATCTTGTGAGTGAGTTTATGAGCAATGTAATATCCAGTATCAGCGATTAAAAGTGCTTCTATAAACTGCAACCATACAGGTTGAGAGGCAACTTTTGTTTGTAATTCTGAATTGATTAAGCTTCTGAGAAGATGCCCTATTAATATTCCACTAATTGCTATTCCTGCCGTTCTGCCAACAAAGTAACCGATAAAATAATGGATGGCATCTGTTCCCCATCCTTTACGAAATATCTTCTGTTTGTGTAAAAAGAATATTTTTTCTATAGGGACTAATATAAACAGCAGTAACAAAAAGCCTTTGACAACATCAGGAAGCATAACTTTTAAGCATTATTGATCAATTATGGTGGGCAATCTCCACCATACGCCTTTTTTGGATTTAGCGAGGCTGGGTAGTGTCTTCTGATTGCATTTTTCCACCACAAAAATCCATAGAAACTGTATTAATAGCGTAAAATACGCCGACAGTTAAT
Organism: Coleofasciculus sp. H7-1; assembly: GCF_057473865.1. NCBI lineage: Bacteria > Bacillati > Cyanobacteriota > Cyanophyceae > Coleofasciculales > Coleofasciculaceae > Coleofasciculus > Coleofasciculus sp. H7-1. The sequence continues at coordinate 134,900 of NZ_JBYCCT010000014.1, read as the reverse complement.
AAGGCTCCCAGACCCATAACACCCAGTATCCTAATCCCTAAAAAAACTAATAAATTATTCAGTTTTTTAGGAAAAATATTTGCTTTTAATTGATTGCTTAAATCTGGATTTATTGTGACATTTTCCAGTTTTTTGTTAGAGGGAGTTGGTGAATTAAATTGGGATAGTGTTGTTACTAATTTTTGTTCTTTTTTCTTCTTAAGTTGCATGATTGCCTCCGGTAAATTGCTTGATTTGTAAAATTGCTGTTTCAGGCGATCGCTATATTTTTTAGGTGTGGTACTAGGGTAGCGGATGAGTATTAGAACCGCAAGTCAGGACACCCTTTTGGTAAGTTGGATCGGCGGGAGGTTTGCTACTAGGGGTATCTGTCTCGCATAATATTGCTAACGTTGCCTTGTGATTTTTAGCTGCCTTCTTGTCTACATTAGATGTAGGTACTATGAAGACAGCCCCAACATAGCTCTTCAGCGGTTTTGAGGCAGTTTTTTGAGCGATCGCGTAGTTAAATACTGTTGTTTTTGTTGCCCGAAGAGAATATTCATAATTGATTGTTCTAGTTGGAATACCTTGATCCAGTTTCGGAAGAGAAGCAACAAAAGTACCATTTTCTAAATAGTAAGCTTGTTGTCCTCTGTTTATAGAGCTGATATATTGTTTTCCTTCCGATTGTTTGGCTTTATTGGCACAACCCAAAAAATTAGGCAAAGCCATAGCTGCCAAAACACCAACAATTATCATAATAACCAAAATTTCAATGAAGGCAAAACCTTCATTTTTGTTTTTGTTAAATAAATATTGTAACCACTTAGCTCGGAGGTAGATGCTCATCTTCAGTCTTTTTCAGTAAATAAAGCCGATATAGTATTTTGTGCTTGGCGTGCGTGCAAAGTACAAAATGCTTTAAGAAGTATTCACTGGCAAGATGAGAAATTCCTGAAAAGTTTAGATTTTGGATTGCTTAGATGCCAATTCAAAATCTAAACTTTCTTCCGAGTTATCTATCATTAAGGCGAGTAACGGTAGATTTCTGTGGTGTTAGAACCGCAAGCGACTTCGCCATTTTGATAAGCTGGCTCTAGTTTGATTGCACCGGGAGCATTCGCTTGACACAGAATAGTTACTGTTGTCATTTCACGGGTAGCAGCCGCTTTGGATTTTACCTCAGTAGCAGGGACTACAAACACAGCCCCAACGTAACTGTTACGTCCTTTACTTCGGGATATTCCGTAACTAAAGGCAGCCGAAGCAGTGGCACGAGTTGAATATTCGTAGTCATCTCCCTGCTTTTGAAGGCGGATTCCCAACTTATTAAAGTCGTTGGCAAAGGATTTTTTATCAGAAAAATGGGCTTCTTGAGCTAAGTTGATTGCCTCAATATTTTCTTCCACTGCTGATTGCTTGACTGGGCCGCAGTTCAACATGGGAGGAAACCCAAGTGCCAAAGCAATGGGATTACTTACTAATACCAAACCCCCTATCGTTAGTAGACCCGTTGCGAAAAAGAGTATTTTTTTCCGATCTTTGAGGGAAGCTTGCCAATTGTAAAGATGCGATGAATTTGGTTTTGTAGACGCCGCAAATTTACAGATTGGTGCGTTTTCCAAAAGATGTCGTTTGGTTTTGGCTGTAGTTTTTACCAAGGTTCGTTCCTTTTTCTTTTTCAGTTGTATTGTTGCACCCTTCTAAACCATTTGTTTGGTCTGAAACTGTTTTAACTCACTGGGCGCGATCGCGCCATACTCTGTAATAATTGCTGAAATTAATTCAGCGGGAGTGACATCAAACGCTGGGTTGTAAAACTCCACGCCAGCAGGGGTGAGAAGCGTATCGCCAACTTGGTAGATTTCCGAAGCGTGGCGCTCTTCAATCGGAATTTTGTTGCCAGAAGATAACTCAAAATCAATCGTAGAGAGGGGTGCAGCAACGAAGAAAGGAACATTGTGAGCCTTGGCAACCAGTGCCAGACTGTAAGTGCCAATTTTATTAGCAGTGTCACCATTGGCGGCAATTCTGTCAGCACCGACAACGACTGCATCAATTAAACCCTGTTTCATGCAGTGAGCAGCCATGCTATCGGTAATCACCGTAACGGGAATGCCCTCTTGGACGCATTCCCAAGAAGTCAGCTTCGCACCTTGCAAGCGAGGACGAGTTTCATCGGCATAGACTCGCTCCAGACGCCCATCTCGCCACGCAGAACGAACAACGCCCAAGGCAGTGCCATAGCCAGCAGTTGCCAAAGCTCCAGCGTTGCAGTGAGTCAAAATAACCAGTTTATGGGGCTTAGAGGGTAAAGCTTTTAAACCATGATCGCCGATTGCCTGACAAGTTTGCAAGTCTTCTGCATTAATCGTTTTAGCAGTAGTGAGTAGAATAGATTTGATTTGTTCCACGGTGCCGAGAGACTCATAAGCAGTTCTCAACATCCGCGCGATCGCCCAAAACAAATTAACCGCAGTTGGACGAGTTTGCCGCAACATCTCGGCAATTTGCTCCAACTTGGTCAAAAATTCCTCATGCTTGTCTGTCTGAATCTCCCTTGCCCCCAGGTACATCCCGTAGGCAGCAGCAACACCGATAGCCGGTGCCCCCCGGACAATCATCGTTTTAATCGCCTGCGCCATATCCTCGCAGCAGCTGATTTCAACAAACGTGTACTCAGTGGGCAGCCGGTTTTGGTCGATGAGCAAAACGCGGTCTTGGTTCCAAATAACCGGATAAACTTGAGTTTTGGTAGACATATCGGCTGTGAGTTGTTAGTCATCAATATGATAGTTTCTAACAACTTAGCCGATATTTACCCGACAAACTGCTTTTTTACCTTCTGCCTTCTCCCAAAAATACTTAGGGTAATTTTGGATTAACGCAAAAGAACGCCCAAAGCGCAACCGATATCTTTGCGTACCTCTGCGTTAACCTCTGCGTACCTTTGCGTTAAAAAAACCTACCTTTAACCCATAACTGCTGACAGCTGAGGACTAAAAGATTTCCGCACTCGCTCAGCAATTTGAGCCGGTGTCAGACCCAGTTCCGCCATCGACTGTTCTGGCGTAGCATGATCCACCAATACATCAGGCACGCCAATCCGCATGATCGGCACCATCAGATGATTATCCAGCAAGCTTTCTGCCACAGCCGAACCAAAGCCGCCAATGACGCAGCCTTCTTCCAGCGTCACCACCCGACCAATTTGCTGAGCCAGAGGCAAAATTAACTCAGTATCCAGCGGCTTAGCAAAACGAGCATTGACGACAGTCGCTTCAATTCCATGTTCGCTCAAAATCTCCGCTGCCTGCATGGCGGGATATACCATCGAACCATAACCCAGTATCAAAACATCATCGCCTTGGCGCAAAATTTCTGCTTTGCCGATGGGTAGTTCTTCCCAGCCTTCTTCCATCAGGGGCACCCCGTAGCCATTGCCGCGAGGATAGCGCATAGCAATCGGGCCATCGGTGTAGTTAACCCCAGTCACGATCATCTGCTGCAATTCAGCTTCATCTTTGGGTGCCATCAACACCATGTTCGGGAGACAGCGCAGATAGGCGATATCGTACATCCCTTGGTGCGTCGGACCGTCAGCACCGACAATTCCGGCGCGGTCAAGACAGAAGAAGACGGGTAATTTTTGAATGCAGACATCGTGAACGATTTGGTCGTAGCCGCGTTGCAGAAAAGTCGAGTAAATCGCGGCAACGGGTCGCATCCCTTCACAAGCCAAACCGGCGGCTAAAGTGACAGCGTGTTGTTCGGCAATGCCGACATCAATGTATTGCTTGGGCAGTTTGCTGGCGAGTTTGTCTAAACCCGTGCCAGTCGCCATTGCTGCTGTGATGCCAACAATTTTGGGATTATTCTCGGCAAGTTTAACCAGCGTGTGGGAAAAAACTTTGGAATAAGCGGGAGGCTTGGGTTTGCTGGAGGGAACCGCTTTACCCGTGGCTAGGTTAAAGGGGGATTGCGCGTGGTAGCCGACTTGGTCTTTCTCAGCTATCTCATAGCCTTTCCCTTTCACAGTTGCTACGTGAACCAGGACTGGCCCCTGCATCTTGTGTGCTTGCTTGAAGGTGGCAATCAGTTCCTCTAAATTATGACCATCCACCGGCCCCATATAAGTAAAGCCGAGTTCCTCAAATACCGCCCCTACCTTAGGAACTGCCAGACGCTTCATCCCTTCTTTCACCCTTTCCAGTTCTGGGGTCAGGGATTCACCCACAAAGGGAATATGCTTAAATTGCTCCTCCAGATTATCTGTAATAAACTGCATCGGCGGACTGAGACGCATTTTGTTCAGGTAGCGAGGAATCGCGCCGACGTTGGGAGAAATCGACATTTCGTTATCGTTCAGCACCACCAGCAGGTTCGTTTTGGGCAAGTGTCCGGCATGGTTAATTGCTTCCAACGCCATACCGCCAGTAAGTGCCCCATCGCCAATCACCGCCACTACTTTGAAGTTATCGCCTTTGAGGTCTCGCGCCATCGCCATACCCAAGGCAGATGAAATACTGGTGGAAGCATGACCGGCACCGAAGTGATCGAATTTACTTTCACACCGCTTGAGATAACCGGCGATGCCGTCTTTTTGGCGCAGCGTGTGGAAGCGGTGATACCGCCCCGTGAGCAGCTTGTGCGGATAGGCTTGGTGCCCGACATCCCAGGTCACTTTATCGCGGTCTAAGTCTAGCGTTTGATACAAAGCTAATGTTAGTTCCACGACCCCCAATCCCGGTCCCAAATGACCGCCGCTGGTGGCTACAGTTTGGAGATGCTTTTCCCGAATTTGACGGGCAATTTGCTGAAGTTGACGAATTGATAGACCGTGCAACTGGTTGGGATGAGTAATTTCACTCAAATGCATTCCAGATTTCCCTATAAGCTTAAGGATCGGATTTTAGTTATCTCTTTAAACTGTAATGGATTTGGGGGAACGAACCGAATCATTACGGCATACAAGGCGGGTTTAGTCTGCGTAACCGTTAGTTAGGGACGCAGAAGTGCCCTCACTGTTACCCGGATGCAAAATATCCGATGAAATCCGTTAAGGACAAAAATTCTGGATGTAGAGACAAATGCTTAACTTTTATCAATTAGAACAGCAAATTGAAGAACAGATGAAAGCCTCTGCTATCCCAGGTTTGGCGCTTTCGGTTGTGCAAAATCGGGAAGTCATCTATGCCAGGGGTTTTGGTGTCACCAGCCTGGAAGATGGTTCAATCCCCGTGACCCCGCAAACTCTGTTTCGCATTGGTTCTGTCACCAAGCCGCTGACTGGGACTGCGGTGATGCGGCTGGTTGAGACGGGCAACCTTGACCTAGATCGACCGATTAAAGATTACATTGATTGGTTCGCGCTCAGCGAGGAGGGAGCCGCTGAGCGCATCACCCTACGGATGCTGATGACTCATACTTCTGGACTCCCTACAGATGCCCAAAACTTTGGTCGGCGCGATCCAGAGGGACTTGAGGCTTACGTCCGAGACCAGATACCGAAGTACCCGATTATTGCACCTCCCGGCAAGCTGTATTCCTATAGCAACCCCGGCATTATGGTGGTTGGTTATATCGCTGAGCTGGTCAGCGGTAAGCCATTTACACAACTGATGCAAGAGTTGGTTTTCGACCCTTTGGAGATGCAACGCACTACATTTGATCCGACGGTGGCGATGACTTATCCAATTGCCCAATCGCACAACCAGAATCAGGATGGGACGTTAAGTGTGGATCGCCGCTTTGCTGACAATACGGCTGGTTATCCGGCGGGATTTATCATGTCCACGGTGCTAGATTTGGCAAACTTTGCGATGATGCACATGAACCAGGGTTGTTTTGGCGATCGCCAGATCCTCTCGCCCCAATCGGTTGCCCAAATGCAAACACTTCATGCAGACTGGTATACGGCAGAAGGTGCGGGATATGGACTGACTTTCATGGTTGACCCCTACAAGGGGATACGCCGGATAGGACACAATGGTGCGATTAGCAGCTTTGGTAGCTGGTTTTTGATGGTTCCGGAGGCTGATGTTGCAGTTTCGCTGGTGTTCAACCGTCGTGCGCCTGACTTCGCTGCTTACAAAATCGTCAACCGCATCTTTGACCAACTCCTGAATCTGCCAAAGCAGACACCGAAGCCGCAAGCGATCGCGCCCGATACCGCTTTATGGTCGCAGTATACAGGATTATATTTGGGACCTCAGACGGGGTTGCTCCAGATTCAGGTGGTGGATGACCAGCTCAATCTTGAGTTAAACCAACAGGTGATGCCTTTACAGGCGCTCAAAAAAGACCTTTATTTTGCACAAAAGCCAGATAGCGAAGAAAAAATTTCTGTCGGTTTTATCCTCGAAGCAGCTGCGCCGACGCGGTATATTATGGTCAACTCTTCGCCCTGCGAACGCATCGAACTTGATGCTTCGTTTGTGCCCGATTTCTCGGCTTGGGCGTCTTATGCGGGCAGCTACACGTCAGATTTGGATACGCTGACTATCCATGTTGAGGAAGATCGCGTCTTCCTTCACACCAAAATGTTCAATCAAGATGTGCCTTGCATCCTGATAGATAATACCCACTTTGCTTGCAAATTTGGTCTATTTGAAGTGCCAGTCGCGGAGGATGGTGTTACGCGATCGCTTAACTTAGGAAATTATTTCATCTTTACACGCTGTTAAATCATCCGCTCTATCTGTAGATTTCAGCAAAGATAGTAGTAGCGTCATCCGGCAATTATCTGGTTCAATCGGCACTTTTTTAAAGATAACGACTGAATTTGCTATAGGATTTGGTCAGTAGCAAAGGTTTGAGAACCAATCCTTTGCTACCCATGCAATCGGGGAAAACTTAAACGGGTAGCTGCGTTTGAGATGGCGGAAATTTTTAAAGTTGGCAGCAAGGTAATTCAGGCAGATGAGATTCCGTCTTTGTTAAGTCGTTATCAGTTGCTGCCCCAGTTTTTGCAAGGGATAATTATTGACGAAGCGATCGCGCTCTATTCTTGCACAGATGCAGAGCGCAAATTGGCTGTAGAGCAGTTTGCCGCGTCGCACCAACTCACCTCCCCGGAAGCGCTAAAAGCTTGGGCGGCATCCCAAGGCATGACTTTAGAACAACTGGAAGACTTAGCTGTACGACCCGTGTTGCTAGAGAAGTTTAAGATGGCTACTTGGAGTTCAAAGGTCGAGTCTTATTTTATCGCTCGCAAAGCAAGTCTCGACCAGGTAGTGTGTTCTTTAATTCGTACCAAAGATGTAGGAATTGCCCAGGAAGCCTACTTTAGAATTCAGGAAAAAGAGCAATCTTTCGCAGAGTTAGCGAGAGAATATTCCCAAGGAACAGAGGCTCACACCGGGGGAGTCATTGGCCCGGTGACGTTGAGTGCAATGCATCCAGCGATCGCAAAAATGCTATCAATTAGTCAGCCGGGGCAGCTATGGCCTCCCACTCGTCTGGAAGAATGGTATGCAATCGTTCGACTCGAAAAGTTCTTGCCCGCGCAGCTAGATGAACAAATGCGCCGTCGCTTGATTGACGAAATGTTTAATAACTGGCTCAAAGAGCGGATGCAACAAGTCGGTTTATTACAGTTTATCGGATCTTCAGCCTCAGATTTAGTATGATTTCAAGTGCGAAGCTGATGTGCATCTTGCATTGCACACAAAGCTACCCGTTTCCGTGAATGGACAAAGGCTATTTCTCCCCTCCCTGTGGATGGGGAGGGGCTTAGTTCGCGTAGGTTGGGTTGAGGAACGAAACCCAACAAAACATAAGCATTGGTTGGGTTTCGTTCCTCAACCCAACCTACAATTATTTTTAACTGTGTATACACAAGTCGGCAGACCTCTCCCCAAACCCCTCTCCGACACGGAGAGGGGCTTTGAAGATAGCTCCCCTTCCCTTGTAAGGGGCGGGGGGTTAGGTCTGGGAGCGCTCCCTTGCACACAGGAGTCACTTGTGTATACACGGTAGCCAAGATAGAGGGTGGATGCCGACAAGTATTAGCCCGCTTCTTGCCACTCTCAGTATATCTACAGAGATGATGATTTCTTGGTACCGGGATAGTTTATGAAGATTGCGTGAATCTACTACAAGTTCATCCTAGCTTAATTTATACTTGTGGTAAGTATCAGGGTTTCTTAACATTAACTGAATATGGTCAGGGTGGCGCTGTTTAGGCTTAGGAAAGTTTGAAATCCTGCCGTTAGCACTGAGCTGAGTGCTGATGATGTTAGCTGCAAACAAGCAATTTCCTGGAGAGATAGATTTTGCCAAAGTATCTGTTTTACCACAGATAGGTTCGCTCAATTTGCCCCGCCTAATGCAAAGGGCAAAATTTGTGAAGAAGCAGTAGGAGAAAGCGATCGCTCCTAAAAAATGGGATGAGAGCGATCGCTCCTACTGCTCCTAGTTGACTTCACAGTTCCAGACAACAATTGAAAATGAAAAGAGACTTCTATGGCTCCGACAACGCTTGCTGCTGGTGACATCGCCATTATCGGTTTCAACTTTGACGATCCCGATCAATTTGCCTTTGTTTTGCTAAAAGATATTGATTCTGGAACTACAATTCACTTTACAAATAAAGGTTGGCAAAGCAGCAATGAATTTAGAAAGGGTGAAGGTACCCTGACTTGGACAGCAAATAAAAATTACTCGGTTGGCGAAATTGTCAATCCGGGCGTTGGTTCAATGAAACTTTCGAGCGGTGGAGATCAAATCCTTGCCTACCAGGGATTGGCAAGCAATCCCACTTTTATTTATGCAATAAATAGTAACGATTCAGAATGGGCAGAGAATGCGACCAGTAACAATAACTCTGCATTACCGCCAGGATTAACAAACGGATTGACAGCGGTATCTATCCCAGAAATTGATAACGCAACTTATAACATTACTAACGGCACTTCTGGAACTAAGGCAGAGTTACTTGCAAAAATCAGCAACCCAGCTAACTGGACGGGAAATGACACTACTCGATTGACGATGCCCAGTAGTGCATTTACAGTGACGAATATTGGCAGTGGAATAACAGAATCCCTCAGTTTAACTGTTAACTCCGCCACATTTTCAGAAGCGGCGGGTACAGGTGCTGCCACTGCAACTGTTACCCGCACGGGAGACTTATCAAATTCGGTCACGATTAACTTACTCAGCAGCGACACCAGCGAAGCCACTGTTGCGACAACTGTAACCATTCCGGCAAATCAGGCATCAGCAACCTTCGCAATTGATGCAGTCAACGATCCGTTTGTGGAGGGTTCTCAAACGGTGACATTAACAGCTTCTGCAACCCAATATACCAGCGGTACAATTAGCGTTACGGTGACTGACGACGAACTAGAAGCTGGTAATATTCGTATCCACGATATTCAAGGTGCAAGCCATACATCGCCACTGGTCGGTCAGCTGGTCTATAAAGTACCTGGTATCGTCACCGCAGTCCGGTCGAATGGATTCTATCTCCAAGACCCGAATCCGGACGCGAATGATGCTACCTCGGAAGGGATTTTCGTCCTTACTTGGATAACACCCAAAGTCAGCGTTGGCGACTCTATTCTGGTTAGCGGTATTGTTGATGAATCCATTCCTGGCGGTTCTGATAGCAGCAATCTCTCCACGACTCAAATTATGGTGGGAAATGCAGGGATTGCAACGATTTCTAAGGGCAATCCTTTACCTGGTAGCACTATTTTGGGTGAGGGTGGACGCACGATTCCAACTCAAGTTATTGATGATGATGGATTAGGTATATTCGACCCGACGCAAGACGGCATTGACTTCTACGAAAGCCTGGAAGGAATGCGGGTGCAGGTGAACAACGCGGTAGCGGTAGGACCTACCAATGATTTTGGGGAAATTCCCGTCCTGGCTGACAGTGGTGTGAATGCTGGCACCCGAACGGAGAGGGGCGGTATTGTAGTTCAGCCTGGGGATTTTAACCCGGAACGAATTATTATCGACAATGCCATTATTAACGGTGAACCTCAGGTGAATGTCGGCGACACTTTCAATGGTTCCATCACTGGCGTCATCGACTACAGCTTTGGCAATTATAAGCTTCTCAACACAGCACCTTTACCTAATGTTATTTCTGGAAATTTAACGCGGGAAACGACTGCATTAACTGGAAGTGCCGACCAGCTAACGGTGGCTAGTTTTAACGTCGAGAATCTCGACCCCAGTGATGGCGAAGCTAAATTTACCAGCCTTGGCAATATTGTCGTCAACAACCTCAAGTCACCAGACATTATTAGCTTAGAGGAAATACAAGACAACAATGGTGCCACCAATGATAGTGTCGTTGATGCCAACCAAACTTACCAAACGCTGATAAATGCGATCGCATCTTTGGGTGGCCCGACTTACGAATACCGTCAAATTAACCCGGTAGACGACCAAGATGGCGGTCAACCGGGAGGCAATATCCGCGTCGGTTTCCTTTTTAAGTCAAATCGCGTTCAGTTTGTAGACCGTCCTGGCGGCACTTCCACGACCAATACCACCGCAAATAGCGGAACAGAGGGTGCAGAACTTTCCGCTAGTCCGGGTCGCATCATTGACACCAACCTCTCCGATGGTGATGCTTTTGCCGACAGTCGCAAGCCTTTGGTCGGTGAGTTTCTCTTCAACGGCAATCAAGTATTTGTCATCGGCAACCACTTTAACTCAAAAGGTGGCGATCAACCTCTTTTCGGAAGTTCTCAACCGCCGACACTCACCTCAGAAGCACAACGTCTACAGCAAGCCGCTACAGTTAATAACTTTGTAGATAGCCTGCTGGCGGTTGACCCCAATGCCAATGTCGTAGTGATGGGCGATTTCAATGATTTTCAGTTCTCGAAGCCGTTAGAAGTATTGAAAGGGAACGACCTCACGAACCTGATTGATACTTTGCCGCTAAATGAACAATATACCTACGTTTTTGAGGGTAATTCTCAGGCACTTGACCACATTTTGGTCAGTAAAAATCTCAACACGACGGCAGAAATTGATGTGGTGCATCTCAATGCCGAGTTTGCAACTCAAGACAGCGACCACGATCCGCTAGTCGCCCGTTTTACCTTACCAATTAATGGCAACGCAAGTTCTAATACTTTGGTTGGTAACGATAGTAATAACCGCATTGACGGGAAAGCGGGGAATGATACTCTGATCGGTCTGCAAGGAAATGATATCCTGACCGGCGGTGGCAACCAAGATATTTTTGTGATTCGTAGCAGTGATGGCACCGACACTATTACAGATTTTGGCGGTATAGGAAGGGGAAATAATCCATCCGCAGATATTATTGCCGAAGTCGATACGCTCAAATTTGAAGGTGTTGGTTTAACTGCCAGTAATCTACTTTTAACTCAAACGGGTAATGATTTAGCGATCGCATTCGACGGCGTTGAAAACACGAATGTCGTCCTGAAAAACTTTAGCCTCGAAAACCTGAATAACCTCCAACAATCTACAGGCGCGTCGGTAGACATCGGCAATATTCTCTTTGACGGACAAACACAGATTCAGCAAAGCTTTGACATTGCTAACGCTAACGAGGATCTCAAACAGATTTTCAACAAAAATACCGTCACTTTCCTTAACGATTTGGATAACAACACCCAAGGTTTTGCTGCTTCTAACGATGTCATTAACGGTCAAGGTGGCAATGACACGCTAGAAGGATTGGGTGGCGATGACTTGCTGCGTGGCGGGATTGGTAACGACACTCTGTTGGGTGGACAAGGAAATGATTACCTTGCAGGTGGCGACGGTGATGATTGGCTGAATGGTGGTATTGGTCAGAATACACTATTAGGTGGTAGTGGTTGCGATCGCTTTGTTTTATCCAATAGCAGCGGCGCAAACACAATTCTTGACTTCACCAATGCTCAAGACCTAATCGTATTGTCCGACGGTTTGAAGTTGGAGTATCTAACAATTACCCAAGGTACGGGTGCGAATGCAAACGATACTTTGATTGGTATTGCCAACACCGGGGAACTATTAGCGACACTCACTGGAGTGCAAGCGAACACCCTTACCAGCGATGATTTCACCACAATCTAGCTAAGTGAAAATCAATCGGTAATCGTCTGTTGACCCTAATTGGACATCGTTCTGGTTAGGGTTGACGGATATAGCCAAGACTTCTTTGCTTTCTCCCCTTCCCTAATAGGGAAAAGGTTAGGGGTTAGGTTCTTATCTGAGAAGTATTGATAAATCCCTATAACAAAAAACTATATAAAGCGGAAATAAAGTTACAGTGAATTTTTCATAAATTTATCATGAACTTTTTGTCATCTTTCTGAAGTAGGAAACAATTAGAGTGTCAGGTGAGTGCAGAAAGGATTGAAATGTGCTGAAGACTACACTACAGATTAAACAAATCGACACGCTTCAATTTAACGGCTATAAGTTCCAGAACTGAGAATTACCACCAATGCCTAAGTGAAGCCGAGAGAAGCGGTAACAGATACATGAGTGAAGGAATGGCGATGGGAATTTTCATAGATGAGCGGCAGAAAAAGCATATTTAGCAATATTTGTCAAATTTTTTCATGATATTTGGTGCGCGATCGCGTTGCACCCCAGTTTTGATGTCTAATTCAGCTTAATTCATAAGGAAATTTAATCATGCAAGACCTCTGCAATCATTCCTCTGACCTAAATCAACAACTAAACAACTCTGTTTACAGCCTCAAGAATGGAGACTTCTACACAGCAGCGATTTCTCCTATTCAAGCTTCCCCCAACAAAGAGATTGTCTTCATTGATGAGACAGTTGAAAATTACCAGAGTCTTGCAGCAGGAGTCAAACCAGGAACTCAGGTTGTTATCCTCAACCCAAGACAAGATGGAGTAACGCAGATTACAGAGGTGCTGAAGGATTGCACCAACATCAAGGCAATTCATATTGTCTCCCACGGCAAAGAAGGCACTTTGCAACTAGGGTCAAGCCAGCTAAGTGCAGATACTCTAGAAACTTACACCCACTTTTTGCAGCAGTGGAAATCTGCGCTAATACCTGACGCCGATATTCTCCTGTATGGATGCAATGTGGCATCTGGCGCACCTGGTGTTGCCTTTGTAGAAAATTTAAGTCAGCTGATGGGGGCAAATATTGCCGCTTCCAATAACCTTACTGGCAGTGTAGCGTTAGGCGGTGACTGGAATCTGGAAGTCAAAACAGGGTCAATTGAAACACCCCTAGCATTTGATTCCTCAGTCATGCAGGAATACACCTCAGTTTTAGAAATTTTCAAGTTTATCGGGGGATCAACATTTGATTCAGCTTACAACTACTCAGGAACCACAGTCGGCGGCTTATCAGGCATTACTTACGATGCCGCTACTAATACTTACTACGCTATCTCCGATGCCAAAAACGATGTTAACGGCGCGGTTCGCTTCTACACCCTCAACATCGATCTGAGTTCGGGTTCCTTAGGAACGATTAATTTCACAGGTGTTACAACCTTGAAAGACTCCGGCGGTACCCCCTTTGCAGCGAACATTTCTGATACAGAAGGCATCGCCCTTACCAGCGGTGGGAATGCCTTCATTTCTTCAGAAGGAATATTTTCTTCTACAAACGCACAGCCCTTTATTAACCAATTTAACCTAACAACAGGAAATCAAAATTTATCGCTGTCTATTCCTAGTCCTAAATTTGACGTATCAGCAGACACAACTCAAGGTGTCCGCAGTAATAAAGCTTTTGAAAGCCTGACTATTACGCCTGACCAACAGGTTTTATTTACAGCGACGGAAGTTGCTTTAGAACAAGATGGTCTTGCGCCAACAGGCAGTGCTGGCAGTCCTTCCCGCATTTTGAGATATGACTTGTTGACAAGCAACCCAGGAGCAGAATTTCTCTACAATACTGACGCTGGAAACGGTATTTCGGAACTATTAGCACTCGATAATAATACCTTCCTGGCGATAGACCGTTTTGTAAACCCCTTTAGTGGAGGCAGCTTAAGACTATATCAGGTATCTCTGCAAGGAGCCACTGATATTAGTAGTTTTCCCACCCTTCCGGGCAGTGGCATCACACCTGTCAAGAAAACTCTGATTGCTGATTTCCAAGCTTCAAACTTGCCTCTGGGTAATTTTGAAGGCATGACGCTTGGTCCCACTTTACCAAATGGGAAACGCTCTTTAGTGCTTGTCAGCGACAATAATTTCGGTGCAGGTTTTGGCATTCCCACCCAGTTCGTCTCTTTTGAAATTAATAGTGCCCCCGTACTAGATAACAGCGGGTCGCCTATCATAACAACGATTAACGAAGATCCTACCAGCAACCCAGGCACTTTAATTTCCTCGCTTATTACCACTTCTGTCACAGATTTAGACACTGGAGATGCCAAAGGAATCGCCGTAACGGCAGCGGATAATACCAATGGCACTTGGCAGTTCTCAACCAACGGCGGCACTTGGACAGCCTTCACACCATCAGAAAGCGCAGCACAATTGCTGGCAGCAGACGCTGACACCCGAATCCGTTTTGTCCCCAGTGCCGACTATAACGGCACCGTAACCGCAGGCATCACCTTCCGCGCCTGGGATCAAACTACTGGAACTAACGGCGGCACTGCAAATATCACCACTAACGGTACTGGCGGGTTATCTTCCTTCAGCACCGCGATTGAGACGGCTAGCATCACCATTAATCCCGTCAACGACGCTCCCACCTTTACGCCAGGAACGAATCAAGTTGTCACCGCAGGCACAGGGGCGCAAAGCGTCACCGGATGGGCAACCGGGTTCAATCCGGGGCCAGCTAACGAATCCAGCCAAACGCTTCTCGGCTACCAGATTGTCAGCAACAGCGCCCCCGGCATCTTCAAAGTTGCGCCCACCATTAATGCTACGGGTCAATTGACCTACACTCCCTCTCCTAGCCTTGGCAGCAGCGCCACTGCAACGATTGGTGTCACCGTTCAGGACAATGGCGGCACTGCTAACGGCGGTGCAGACACTTCAGTAATTAAGTTTTTCGATATCACCGTCAATCCCAACATTGCACCATTAAACGTAGTCATTAACGAAGTTGCCTGGATGGGAACTAATGCTGACTTCAATGATGAATGGATTGAACTTTACAATCCCACTGCTAATGCAATCGATTTGAGTGGCTGGACGCTAACATCTGGCGATGGCACTCCCAGTATCACTTTCCAAGCGGGGAAAATTATTCCCGCTGGTGGATACTTTCTGTTAGAGCGCACGGATAATACAACCGTCAACAGCATCCCATCTGACTTAATTTATACAGGTTCCCTTGGCAATGCTAGTGGGGAGACACTGACACTCAAAACACCAGATGGCGTTGTGATTGACACTGCCAATGGAAACGGCGGCGCGTGGCCTGCTGGCGCGAATGTCACAGGTACTCCCACCGTCCGTTTAACAATGGAACGAACGAATCCCCTCGCCGCCGATACTGATAGCAATTGGCACAGAAATGATGGCGTGACTCGTAACGGCACCGACGTTGGCGGAAATCCCATCTATGGAACACCCAAAGCTGCTAATTCGGTTCCCGTTCCTCCTGGTGTCACAGTGACTCCAATTACAGATTTGACGACTACAGAAGCTGGAGTTACTGCGACTTTTACCGTAAAACTGAATACAATTCCCATCGCTAATGTCACTATCGGTTTAACCAGTTCCGATACAACTGAGGGGACTCTCTCCACTTCATCCCTAATTTTTACTCCTAATAACTGGAATACTCCCCAAACTGTCACCATTACTGGCGTAGATGACACGATTGTTGATGGCAACATCGCTTATTCCATCATCACCGCTGCAACAGTTAGCACTGACATCAAATACAACAACATCAACCCAGCGGATGTGGCTGTAGTTAACAATGACAACGACACGCCAATTGTTAATCTCACCTCCATAGATGCCAATGCGGGGGAAACCGGCGCAAATACTGGTACTTTCCGCATCAGTCGCACTGGTACTTTCGGCGACTTGATTGTATATATGACCATTGATGGCAGTAGCAGTGCTAGTGCCAGTGACTATAACCTCAGTGGTAACAGCACCCTTGCGAGTAGCGGTACAAATGTCAAAATTGTCATTCCTAATGGTAGTGACTTCGTAGATATCACTCTTACACCTAATGATGACACTCTCTACGAAGGGTCAGAAACACTCCAGCTAAAGTTGACAAATGGAAATTACATTATTGGTAGCAATAACGCTGCTACTGTCACTATTGCCGATAACGATCCGATACCCAGTCTTACTATCGGTGATTTTAGCTTAATGGAAGGCAACCTGGGCACTACCGATGCCACCTTTACCGTTACCCTTTCAGCAGCTTCCAGTCTACCCGTTACTGTAGATTACGAAACCGCCGATGGTACTGCCAAGAACTTATCTGACTTTACCGGGATTAACGGCACCCTTACTTTTTCCCCTGGTGAAACCACAAAAACTATCAAGGTAGCAGTTCAAGGCGATACTCTCAATGAAATTAACGAAAACTTCTTCGTTAACCTAAAAAATCCCAGTAATGCCACAATTGCTGATAACCAGGGCATTGGCACTATCAACAATGATGATGCCCCACCCAGTATTTCCATTGATAATGTCTTGGTCATTGAGGGCGTTAACGGCGGCACTAACTACGCCATCTTCAACGTCAATTTGTCCGCTATTTCTGGTCAAACTGTTGCAGTAAATTACGGCACATCTGACGGTACTGCTACTACGACTAATAACGACTACACCAGTGTCAATGGCACTCTCACTTTTGCCCCTGGTGAAACAAAACAAACTATCAGTGTGCCAATCGTCGGCGATGCCCTTAATGAACTCAACGAAACTTTTCTAGTCAATCTGTCCAATCCCAGCAAAGCCACAATCGTTAATAACCAAGGCACTGGAACGATTATTAACGACGACAACCCGCCCAGTATTACTATCGGCGACACCAGTATCCTTGAGGGCGACAGCGGCACTAGCAACCTCACCTTTATCGTTAAACTGTCTGCTGCTTCTGGTCAAGTCGTTACTGTAGATTACGCCACCGCTGACGACAAAACCACAGTTGGCAGTGACTACATTGATACCAGTGGCACTGTAACTTTTAACCCCGGTGAGACGGAGAAAACGATTACAGTCCAAGTGAAGGGTGACACCCTCAATGAAGATAACGAAGGCTTGTTTGTTAATCTAAAAAATGCCAGCAGCAACGCCACAGTCGCTGACAACCAAGCTTTAGGTATCATTATCAATAACGATCCAGTTCCCAGTCTTGCTATCAACGATATCCCTATTAATGAAGGCGATGGTGGTAGTACCAACGCGACTTTCACTGTCACTCTTTCTGCTGCTTCTAGTAAAACTGTGACGGTAAACTACAACACCAGTGATGGGACTGCTACGACAGCGGATGGGGATTATGCGATCGCTTCTCCTACCCCAATCACTTTCGCACCGGGTGAAACTAGCAAAATTATCACTGTTGCAGTTAACGGCGATACCAAATTTGAAGCCAACGAGACTTTCAACATTAATCTGACTGCTGCAACTAACGCCACTATTGCCAAAGGCACCGGAGTTGGCACCATTAACAACAATGATGCTATCCCCAGCCTCACCATTAGCGATGCCATCGTTACCGAAGGCAATAGCGGCACTAAATTAGCTAACTTTACCGTTAGTCTTTCTAATGCTAGCGCTCTAGCGATCGCAGTCAATTATGCCACTGCTAACGGTAGCGCGATCGCTCTCAACGACTATACCAACAAGGCAGGCACTCTAAATTTTGCCCCCGGTGTCACCAGCCAAATCATTACTGTTCCTATCATTGGTGACAATGTGGATGAGGCGAATGAAACCTTTTTTGTTAATCTCTCCAACCCCATCAACGCCAAGATTGCCGATTCTCAAGCAGTCGGTACCATCCTAGATGATGACACTGCTGGCTTCACGATTTCCCCCATCAGCAATAACACCACCGAAGTGGGAGGTACTGCGACATTTACGGTTAAACTCAATAGCCAACCCACGGCTATCGTCACCCTTGGTTTAGCGAGTTCCGATACGACAGAAGGCAGCGTCTCCACGCCATCGCTGACCTTTACTCCGAATAACTGGAATCTGGCTCAAACCATTACGGTAAAAGGAGTTGACGATGTACTTGTCGATGGGAATATCGCCTACAGCATCGTTACTGCCCCTGCTATTAGCACTGACGCCAAATACAACGGACTCAACCCTCAAGATGTCGTTGTTGCCAACATTGACAATGACACTGCGCCCCTCAATGTCATTAACGGTACTTCGCTTTCTGAAACCTTGGTAGGAACCTCTTTAGACGATCGCATCATTGGTTTCGGCGGTCATGACACGATTGTGGGGGGACTGGGAAAAGACCGGATTTACGGCGACGACGGCAACGATACTCTGATTGGCGATCTCAACAGTAACGTGTTAGCCGGAGGTTCGATGGGCATGGATGACCTAATCTACGGTGGGACGGGTAGCGATCGCATCAATGGTTGTGGCGGCAATGATACCCTGTACGGCGAGGCAGGCAGCGACCAAATTTGGGGAGATGGGGGCGATGACCGACTCTACGGAGGCTTGGGGAATGATATCCTCACCGGAGGTTTGGGGCGAGATATCTTCGCAGTTGCCAAAGGGGAAGGCACTGACACCATCCGCGACTTCCAAATTGGTCAAGACTACATTGGGTTAGTCGGGGGTTTGAAATTGAATCAGGTTTCAATTATTCAGCAAGGTAGCAATACCAGCATTATTGACAGTTCCACTAACCAAACCCTGGCTATATTGGCTGGGGTGAATGCTGGTACTTTTCTCAGTAGTGCTGCTTCCACTTTTGTGAGTATTTAGTACCGCTGTGGATATGGGTTTGAAACTAAAACACAATTTAGCTGGGAAAAAATGCTTCTAAGAACATCAACACCGTGCATCTACACAATTTTGCTGCTATTAGGAACGCTAACCTCAAACGCCGCCCAAACAACTGAGTTTCAACCTAATTCTTCAAGCGCGACAACCGACTTTACAGGTGTTACAATCGTCCACTTTCCTGATGGCGTTGCTCAATTAAATAACAATACTGTAGGGGCATCCCTTGTGGATGCCCTTGATGTAGCTCAATTAAATAACAATACTGTAGGGGCATCCCTTGTGGATGCCCTTGATGTAGCAGAACACCCACAGAAAGCGTCCCCATATCGTTCTAAAAATCAGCAACGCTTCCCTAATTCCATCGCTTCTGCCGAGTCAAATTTTTCTCACCCAGTAATAGACTCAAATCGTTTCACCAATCAATTGCAGCAGATCCCCCCAACCCCCCTTAATAAGGGGGGCAAGAGAATATCAAATGTATTGTCTCAAAAGAGTGAATTGGTATCAGAAGTTGAAACTGTAGGCTTCTCTCAGGGTAATTCTCTCAACCCATCTTTTTACACGCTAAAGGAAGCGGCTTTTATCGCCCAAACAACTAACCTAGATGCGCTTCCTCAACCAGAATTTAGTCCCGAAAACGCACCTTATCCAGAGACAGGCGAAGTCCAATCTCCTCAACCTTTAGCAGCAGTAATAACACCTCCCCGCACTTTGCGCGAAGCAGGTTTTATCCAAGAAATACTGACTCCAGAAATTGCATCTCCTACAGCAGAGATTAGCGCCGATACCAAACAGATAGCACAATCAGATCGAGTCCGTTTCCAGCGATTTATGCCTCGCATTGGTGCTGAATTTACTACTGGCTCTGGGGTAGGTTATGAAAGCTCTTTTGGTAGCATTGAAGGCTTTGTTCCTTTATGGCAAAATTCAGACAACCTCACTTTCTTAGAAGGTCGGTTGCTGTTGTCAACGGTAGAATCTCATATAAGCAGCAATATTGTTTTAGGACATCGATTTTACAGTTCTAAAGATAATCGTATTTTTGGCGGCTATGTCGCCTTCGACACCCGCGACACGGGTAATAGCAACTTTAATCAACTCGGTGCTGGATTTGAAAGTTTAGGAGAAAGCTGGGATATTCGCGCTAATGCTTATATTCCGGTTGGAGATACCCGCCAACTGACCCAAGAGACAGTTTTTTCTACAGGTTTCTCGTTTTCAGACCCTTTCTTTCAGGGTAATTTTTTGGGTCAAACTAGAAATCAACAACTTCGGCGCGATCGCAATTTTGAAGCTGCGATGACAGGGTTTGATGTTGAAGCTGGCGTGAAAATTGCCCAGATAGGTCGAACCGGCGACCTCCGAGGCTATGCCGGACTTTATTATTATGATGCCCCAGGCAGTACGGAGATTTTGGGCTGGCGGACTCGGTTAGAAGCCCGTCCTACTGACACTTTCAGGCTGGGACTATTGCTCTCAAATGATGCCACTTTTGGCACGAATTTGGTGCTGAGTGTGGGGACGAATTTTCCCGGAACTCGTCCGAGAGGGATACGAACTGAAGATCGGGTTCTGGCGCGGCTGGGGGAATCTGTGACCCGAAACGCAAATATTGTAGTCGATGAACAATCGGAATCTGAATCTTTCAGCGTGCAAGATACGGTGTTTGTTACGAATCCCGCGACGGGACAACCGTGGAGATTTCGGCACGTCAATTTAGGAATTGGAACCGGAAACGGTACGTTTGAGAATCCGACGGCAACAGTTTCTGAAGCCTTGGCTGTGGCGCAACCCAATGATATTGTCTACGTGCAACCGGGGACAAATCTTGGGGTTCCTGCTTTCAAGATTCCTGACCAAGTGCAGGTGCTTTCGACGGGTCCCGTGCAGCGTATAGATACGGTGGAACTCGGCAATGTACAATTACCCTTGTCTAATGCGGGAGTACTGCCAGACGTGACAGGAACGGTCACGATGGGGAACACGACAACCCTTTCGGGTTTTGCTATCACCACAACCACTGGTTCTGGCATCGCTGGAAGCAACATCAGCAATGTAATTATTCGAGACAACGCGATCGCAAATTCTGCCAGTGAGGGCATTTTACTTGAGAACGTGACCGGAGACGTGACGATTCAAGACAATGCGATCGCTAATTCTGGTTTGGAAGGCTTTTCCCTCAACAATAATCAGGGGCAAGTTAACTTAATTCTTGCCAAAAATACGATTACCAACAATGGCGTTTTAGCTAGCGAAGGGGACGGCATTAATATTGAACTTCGCAATACTGCGACTGGAACCTTCAACATTTCCAACAACATAATTGCTAACAGTAACAGCTTCGGTAGCATCGCCGACGGAGTCGAAGTCAAACTGTTCGAGAGTGCTTCCGGAACCTTTAATCTTACTAATAACCAAATAACCGAAAATCAATTTAGCGGAATTAATATTGAACTTGAAGCCAATACTTCGGGAACATTTAATATTACCAATAGCATAATCTCAGACAATCAATTTGACGGAATTTCTCTCAAACTAAACGATAGTGCGACCGGAAACTTTAATATCGCCAATACTCAAATTTCTAAAAGTGGGTTTTATGGAATTGGCATACTTCTCTCAAATAATACCTCTGGAACATTTAACATTACCAACAGCACGATTTCTGAAAACCAAGATAACGGGGTGAATATCGCACTTTCCGATACGGCGACAGGAACAGTCAATATTTCCAACAACCAGCAGATTTCTAAAAATGGATTTTACGGGATTTTTACCAGCATCAATGGAAATGCCCAGCTTCGGTTTCTCAGCGAATCGAATCAAATTATTGATAATGCTTTTACCGGACTTTCCCTCAACAGCTTCGATACTGCCAAAATCTTTGCCGGAGTCCGGCTTAACACCTTAACAGGCGGCGCAATCGGCGATCTCGAAGCAATAACCAGCGGTTCTGGCGATACAATTTGTCTGCAACCCCACAATAATACGATTGGCAACTTTTTCTTAAGTGACAGTTTTGGAGGAGCAATCCAGATAGAAACAGGAACGCTGTCTACAAATAATATCTCTGTAAGCGACCTCAGCAATTGGTCTGCAACCACTGTACCGACGGGAACGTGTGGTTTCCCTTAGTGGGTAAACCAGTTTAGTTCATTCAGATGCAGGCTTTGAACTCGCTTAACTAAGCAAGCTAAGTATCTCTAACTTGCACAGACCGCCTTCTGCTTGAGCGCAAATACTCGCCATACCACCGGCAAAAGCATTTCGGGCAGTAACCGCGAACCAATTTTTTGTGAGAGGTAAAGTTGAATGAATTATGATATTTTATGGTTGTAGTTAGCTAAACCGTGTTAAGTGCTTCAAGCGGATGGTTTATCAATTAACCAGGCTCAAGAAAAATTAAAAAGAGGTTAAATATAATGAAAAAACTATCAAATAATTTATTGCTGACAGGTATTTTATTGTCTTCACTCGCGCTAGTCAGTGGTTGTGGTGGAGGCGACAAATCTACTCAGGCTTCTCCTTCCCCAAAATCTCCTACATCTAAAACTGCAACTACCTCTACACCGACTTCTTCTCAACTGAAGTTTGAAAAATCTTTCTTGGTCAGAAAAACTCCCGATAAAAAAGTTGTGCCGGTTAATGATGGAGTTTATAAAAGAGGGGAAGATGTTCAGCTAGTCTTGCTCAATGTTGGCAAATTCAAGAAAGGTCAGGATGGGAAAAACTGGCTAGATATGGATATGGAAGTTAAAAATGCCAAGGGTGAAGTCATTTTGGTAAAAAAGAGCCTAATTGGAGAAAAAGGACATACGGCTTTAAAAGATGACGTGGCAGTATCTCCCAATGGCACTGTTAATACAACTCCTAAAATTCAACCGGGAACTTACCAAATTACGCTGACTATTTATGACAAAGTGGGTGGTGGTAGGGTAACGGAAACCAAACCTTTTACTTTGAAATAAGGGCGACGCGAACAAAAATAATCTATGATATTATGTTCGGTTGATGACTCGTAATTCCCTTTGACATTGCACCCCACCCCTAGCCCCTCCCCGCAGGCAGGGAGGGGAGCCGGAGCCGCAGAAAATGGCAGGGAGGGGTTAGGGGGAATGGCGGGAAATCAAACGGATTTTACAGCAGTTCCCGCTATTGTGAGGTACGTTCTTAGTCGTGAAAGGTTACAGGAGGTAGCGGGGAGGGGATAAACTGTACTTCATAACAGCAGGAAGCGCTGTATCTCTGATTAAAGTTTGCGGTTATACAAACAAATCCGTTTATGCGATAAGGCTGACTATTTTTGAAATAGCTGATTTCCCAAATTTGAGATCAAACCCAAAAATTAAAGCTTCGATGTTTTATCCCTGCTTGATAAACACGCCCTCATTTTCGGATGAATAGCGGATATTAGCTTCTTTAAAACGCCGCAAAGCTTCAGCTAAGCGATCGCATTCAGCAATCAAACTTACCCGCACATACCCCTCACCGGCAGATCCAAAGGCATTTCCGGGAGTCAATACCACACCTGTCTGCTGCAAGACAGACAGGGCAAAATCTGTTGAACCCATCCCCTCCGGACAAGGAACCCACAGGTACATGGTGGCTTTTGGTTTGGGAACTGTCCAACCCAACTCAGCAAATCCCTCGATTAAAAAATCGCGGCGACGACGATAGCGATCGCATACCTGATTTACATAAACATCTGGAAGTTGTAAGGCGGTTTCGGCGGCAGATTGCAAGGCGGCAAAAATGCCATAATCCAGATTAGTTTTGAGTGTCCGCAACCCTTGAATAATATGTTGGTTGCCTACGACAAAGCCGACGCGCCAGCCTGCCATGTTGTAAGTTTTAGACAGGGTATGAAACTCGACGCCGATTTCCTTCGCCCCTGGAATTTCTAACAAGCTGGTTGGTTGATAACCATCAAAAGCTAATTCTGCATAGCACAAATCATGCACAAGTAAGATTTCGTGCTTCTTGGCAAAGGCAACAATATCTTTGAAGAACTCGCGAGGTGCTGTTGCGCCAGTGGGATTGCTGGGATAGTTGAAATAGAGAATTTTGGCTTGTTGGGCTACTTCATCTGGAATGTCACCGAGATCGATCACCCAGTCATTTTCGGGTTTCAGAATCAGCGGGTGAATTTTGCCCCCAGCGATCGCTGGTCCGCGAAAATGGGGCGGATAAGATGGACTGGGTACCAGAATCACATCCCCTGGGTTGATGTAGGCAAAGGCGAGGTGAGTCAGCCCTTCCTTAGAACCTAGTAGCGGCAAAGCTTCGCTATCTGGATCGAGGTCAACATCATAGCGACGCCCGTACCAGTTAGTGATGGCGCGGCGGAAGCTGAGAGTTCCTTCAAAGGGGGGATAGCCGTGATTTGCCGGATTTTGCAACGCTGCGATCGCTGCGTCTATCACTGGCTGAGGCGCTGGGCCATCGGGATTCCCCATTCCCAAGTCAATTAAATCCAGCCCTTGTTCGCGCGCCCTGGCTTTCAGTTCATCCAGACGGGCAAATACATAAGGGGGCAGTGATTGCAGGCGTTCCGCTGGGCTAATCCAATCTAACGTCATTGGTTAAGGCAGGAAAGTTGGCTTGTTGGCTTGTTGGCAAGGCAGGAAAGTTGCAGGTTGGAGGTTGGCAGGTTGATTAAAACCTTCAACTTTTGAGATTCTTCAACCTTCAACTCTTTACAACCTTCAACTTTTGAAATTCAAACATCATTATTTGCCGCTGAGGTCAGCCCCAAATTTGGACGCCCTACCTCAACGGGTGCGGTCGTGGAAACCATTGCCGCCATCAGCTGTTCGGGCACCACCCGGAAGGGTAGCCGGTAGATATCGGAATTAGGGGCACAGGCAATTTCAGCTGCTTGCTGAAATTCTCCTAGTGTAATATTTCCCAAACCCAAATCATCCAAAGTTTGAGGCAGTCCAATTTCGGCGTAAAACTTCAATAACTGTTGTCTTGCAGTTGCTGCTAGTTGGTTGCCTTGCAGCATTTCTTCTAACCGCAACTGCACGAGAATGCCATAGGCGACTTTCTCACCATGTATGGCACCGTGGGCAGCGGGGATATGCGTCAAACCATTGTGGACGGCGTGGGCGGCGACGGTACGGCACTGGGCACCTCCTAAACCACCGATGACACCGGCAAGTAAAACTGTGGCATCTACGACTTCTCTCCAAACTTCACTGCCCGGTTCTTTGAGTGCTGCTGCGGCTTTTTGGAAGAGAATATCCCGCAGTACTCGCGCTTGTTGCACGGCGGCAATCATCAAAGTTTGGTCGGAGTGACCGCTGCTGACAGAAGCTTCGTACCACTTCGCCAAGGCGTCGCCAATCCCGGCAATTAAGGTGCGTTGCGGTGCAGTCTGAATTAACTCGTAATCCAGCACTAGCAAATCTGGGCACCGATCGAGACTGACATCATATAGAAATGCCCCTTCGTCGGAATAGACGTTGGAAAGGGCTGTCCAAGCAGCGCAGGTCGCCCCTGAGGTGGGAATTGTGACTACTGGCAACTGGCATTGATGAGCCAGTAGTTTTGCGGTGTCTAATGCTTTCCCACCGCCGATGCCGATAATCGCGTCGGCTTGATGGTCGGTGAGAGCTTTCCGCAGAGATTCGAGCGATCGCATACTGCAATCGGGGCTGTAAGATGCCTGGGCAACGTCTGTCTTTTGCTGTTTTAGGGCAAGTTGCAATCGGGGTAGCGTGACGGACAGCGTGCGATCGCCCCCTACAACCAAGGGACGCCGCCCAAAAGTCGCGATCGCTTCTCCCGCTTGTTCCAGCGCCCTCTGACCGCGCAGCACCCGACCCGGAGCCACTGTCAGCCAAAATAACGAAGGAGCGGTTTGAGTAGACAACTCTGGCAAGGATTGATTGGGCATAGAATCAACCATTTTAGTCTAAATAAGGGGATTTCTCAATACTGCTTATGAAAGAATTTATAGCAAATTTCTCTAATAACTTCCCGGTAGTAATTTGGGGAGGCAGCAGCCTATCCAACACTCGTTCCTAGGCTCCGCCTCGCTTCGATGGGAATCCAAATGCACAGAGAAGGCTCCGCGATTACGCGGTAGACTTTGGCAATTGTGCCAGGTTTTCTGGGAAGATTTGGATGTCAAGCTGCCGATCGTTGCGGACAGCTAGCGATCGCGTCACCTGACCCAAATAAAGCGGTTTAGAAACGCCAGGAGAGGGATGAATAACGGTACGGACTCGAATGGTCAGTAAATTGTCTTTTGCCCGACCTAAACGACCATAAGAGTACAAGTCGCTGGCAGCTTGACGCAGCGTTGCATCTAATTGGGAGTTGGAAATCGTCGGCGGTACGGAAATCACCGTTTGCGCCGCGCCCGTGTCATAAACCAACTTATAATGCACCGAACCTGGAACTGCTGTGTGGGTAAGCGGTACCAAACTCAAAGAAAATAAACCTGCTGTTAGCACACCCATAAACCCAGTGCTACCCACCAGCCGAAACCGGATGTCCCATTTGAAAATAAACCCCAGCGCTGTTACAACCGCACTGGCGATGGTAAGAACCGCTGACCATTTGGCTAGTTCTAGAAAATCAGTAGTCGTTAACATGGCAACTTAAGCGTCTTCCTTTTCATTACTGACGAAGCCATTTGGCTGATTGCCATTGGGTGATTCCAAGGCAGCTTTTAAAGTATGCCAGGTGAGGTTAGCACATTTGATCCGCACTGGAAACTGAGAAACGCCTTGCATCACGTTCAGCTTGCGTTGTTCTTTGGGGAATTCGGCTTCCCCTTTCATCATGCTTTGGAAGCGTTCCACCATTTCCAGGGCTACATCTACTTTCTTTCCCCGCAAAGCCTCCGCCATCAAGTCAGCAGAAGCCATTGCGATCGCGCAGCCTTCTCCTTCAAATTTCACATCTTCTATGGCGTCGCCTGCTGCATTCATCTGCAATGTCAGCTCAATGGTATCGCCACAAGAAGGATTGTGCCCCCTCTGAGACCGATGCACGGGATTGGTTTGACCCTTGTGCCGGGGCTTCTTGTAGTGTTCTAAAATGACCTGTTGATAAAGGTCGCGTAGATTGCCCAAAGTCATGGCGAGATTGATAAGACGATATTCATCCATCTCGATCCTATCAGTGTCGCTCAATTTCCGGAGGGCTGAAGACTGAGCATTGACTTCCCAACGCTGATTCCCAACGCTGAATGTAGATTAAATTCCTAGCTGCCTTCAGGCTAGAGTGCCCTGGTATCCCGCAATCATTCGGCTGCTGGCACCCTTGCGGAAGTCGCCCTTGCCAGTTTAGCAAGGGCAGATTCATAAGTTTCCTCAATATCAAATATTTCCTCAAGCTGAGCCGCTTCAAAAAGTGTTTTGACTGAAAATTGCAAGTTACAAATTACGATACGGCACTGCTGCTTGCGGGCGGCTTTGAGTCCTGCTACCAAAGAAAATAGCCCCGAACTATCTACCCCATTGATATGGGTCATATCTAGCACGCATAGAGCCGGGGCATCCAGTACGACGTTGTTCACAATCCATTGTTGTAAGGTAGCGCCATTGCAGCGGTTCAGAACCCCTTGAGGCTGAATGACAATCCGGTGGCTGGCTTTTGTGTTTTCTGGGACTTGAGCAAATTCATGGCAGGACTTCCCCCGTTTAATTACTGAGGAAAAAATAAATTCAGGATGCAGTATGGTCGATCGCCAAAACTTTATAAGTCTAGGTACACCCATAGTTGTGGCTGAGGTAGACTGATTGGTTCTTTAAAAAGATTAATCCTCAGCTCAGTAATTTTTCGTATGAAGTTGATGAAGACAGCACAAATTACGTAAAGGTAATGCAAAGTTTAGCCTTGCCCTCACGATCGCTCAGTAGGCAATATTGTCCGCTTAATGCGGTTTGGGAATGGGGAAGAAGCAATTACCCCATTCCCCATTACCTATCACTGCGCTTCCCCAATCAGGGTAAAAGCCGCCCAGTTGAGGGGATCTGGATGTTGTTTCATCGTCACTAACATGGCGCTTCGCAATGCCTGGGCTTTATCAGGTTTTTTTTGCACAGTTCGATAAAACTCTGTCATGAGAAGGGTAGTCGGTTCGTCAGGAACCGCCCACAGGGACACGAGCACACTGGGTACTCCAGATGAAATGAGCGATCGCGACAAACCGATGACACCATCGCCGGTGATTTTGCCGCGTCCCGTGTTACAAGCACTCAATACCACAAGTTCAGCATTTAGCTTCAGATCAAAGATTTCTCCAGAGGTGAGGAATCCATTATCGTTCTTGGATGGAGCCAGAGCGATCGCGCCGGGAATGCCTAATTCTTGAATATCATCAAGTAAGCCGTGCGTCGCTAGATGAATCAGCCGCGCCTGGGGCATCTGTTGCACAATCTCAACTTTGGTTGCTTTGTCACCAACGATCGCTTTAGTGTTCAAGAGTTTAGCAATCGTCAGCGCTTCCCGTTCGGCACCCGGTAACGGTGCTAGTGGCTGAGGCGTTTGTCCAGCCTCTTTTGTGGGCATTGTGGGCATCGTCGGATTGCCTACCACTAGCACGTTTTTGCTATCTAGAGATGTTGTATGCAACCTTTCTACACGTTGCTGTTGTTGGTGAGTTAGGTCTAACACCTCAATTGCTGGAGCTGTTACGATTGTGTGTTGCTCGATTAAGTATTTGCCATTGGGAGCTTTTAGCGCCGGGAAAGGCAGCAGAAACAACCCACCTTGCGGAATAAATATTACGTGGGAATTTGCGTCTTTGGGCAGGAAATCAGCAATTGGCTGAATCAGCACTTGATGAAGTTGCGATCTAGCCGCTTCTCCTTTATTAATATTAGGCCCGTATAAAATACGACTGTTAGCTAGCAAATCTTCAAAAGAATTATTTTGCTGCCGTAGCGGTTTCAGGTCAACTCGACGAAACGCCACTTTACCTGTAGGCTGAACTACCCAAATAAACAGTTCTGATGCCTTACCTCTGAGTTTACCTTGAACTTTGAATTCTTCTTCAGGAACAATTGAATATTCAACCAGCGTGGCATTTTGTTCTTTGGCAATTTTTTTAATTTGGGCGATTGTGGGAGGGTTTAAATTAGTTTTAGATCGAGCCGATGCTTCAGGAGATAATCGCTGTTGCAGTAACTCCACAAACGCACGGGCGCGTCCTCGTTCGGAAATTTCTAGAGCCGAATCTTCTTTCTTCTGGGCAATGAGGATTTGTTGCAGCAGGTTGTAAGTAAGAACTTGCGTATCAAAAACTGAGACATTGTGGATATCATTTAATCCTGGTCGCAGAGATTCCATAACCTCAACGGCATCGCGGAGTTTTTTCTCGGCTTCTGGAAGTTTGCCAGAGGCAAATAGAGTATGTCCTAGGTTATTGAGAGCCGCTCCCTCTCCTCGTCTGTCACCAAGCGATCGCGCAATTTCTAAACTCTTCTCGTGATGTTCAATCGCTTTGGGGTAGTCGCCTAAATCTTCATACGCAATTCCTAAATTTCCTAGTGCTTTGTGCTGTAACTCACGATTGCTAATTTCTTTGGCGATCGCTAAACTCTGCTGATAATAATTGAGGGCTTGGGTAAATTCGCCCTGAACATGATAAGCAGATCCGAGATTGGTTAGGGTGCTTCCTTGTCCTTCCTTGTCGCTAATTTGTCGCGCGATCGCTAAACTCTGTTCGTAAGACTGAACTGCTTCCTTAGACTTACCCAAATTAGCGTAAATCGTTCCCAGATTTCCTAATGCTCTCCCTTCCCCTGAGCGATCTTTAATTTCCCGCGCCATCGTTAAACTTTGCTGATAAGACTTAATTGCTTGGTCATATTCACCCAAAGCTTCGTAAGTATTGCCTAAATTTACTAAAACCTGACCCTCTCCCTGACGGTCTTTGGTTTCTTGCATAATAGTCAAAGCTTGCTGATGGGATGCGATCGCGCTTGCATAGTTACCCACGGCTTTGTAAGCAATTCCCAGATTTGAAAGTGCTTGCGCTTTACCCGTGGGATTGCCATTTCCCGGTTGCATCGTCAAGAATGGCTCTAAGAGCGCGATCGCATCCCTATAGTTTTCCTGAACCAGGGAAGCCGCACCCAGAACACCTCTGGCAGCAACTTCCCCCGGAACGTCTTTGAGTTCCTGGTAGATTCTTAATGCTTGTTGCCAAGACTGGACAGCAGATTCAACCTTATTCGGCTGATACTGTTCAAAGCCTTGCTGTAACAGTTGATCTGCCGCCACTTTGCGGCTATCTTGAGCTGACGCTGATGCCACTGATGCGGCGGGTTGTTCTTGCAAGCAACGCGGATCTTGCAGTTGCAGGTTTCGCAGTCGCAAATTTTGCACTCGTGCAGCGCACACAGCGGCAGTTGACTCAGCAGTTGACAATTTCAGCGTTCCATCGCTGTTGCGCGTCACTCGGTTAGCATGACGGGCATCTGAGCTGTTTTTGAGGCTGTTATCGAAGACAACAATGCGATCGCCTGAGTCAGATGCACCCGAAACAGAAGCACTATCCCTCAGCGCAATTAGTTGTATATCTGTTGTAAGTTTGTCAGATCCATCAGTAGCAGTATCGCTCCCAGTATTCGTGTTGGTGCCGTTGCTAGTATTCGTATTAGTGTTCGTGCCAGTATTCGTGTTGGTACCGATATTATTGCCAGTATTCGTGTTGTTGCCAATCCCACCACTCGTGTTAATGCCAGTGCCAGTATTCGTATTAGTGTTGGTGTTAGTCCCAGGATTCGTAGTGGGGTTGGGGTTTTGGGCAATTGGAGGAAAAGAGCTATTTTGAGTAGACCCATAAAACAGATTGTTATTTCCAGCTCCTACGGTGATAGATCCCACAGTACCGCTAACATTGTTGGGAAACTTATCTGAACCAAAAACAAGCGGTGTGTAGATTTCGTTTTTAATCAAGTCAAATGGATTTTGGGGATCGAAATTATCAAAACTATCACCGCTGGAGTTTGGTTTAAAGGGTTCGCCATTAATAGCGATCGCTGGTCCCAAATTAAAAGCTCCGTCTCCACCTTGGATCAGAAGGCTACCTTTGGTACTATTAATATTAAACTGCTTTGATACAAGTGGTGTAGTTGCACCTCCACCTCCATACCGAATACTAATCGGGGCATTGATTTCCCCATCCTGTTTACCGCTATTCGGTCTAGCATGCAGACTAGATGGAAAATTTTGTGTATATACTGTTACTACTTTTTCAGGATCAACCGCAGTATTTTTGCTTTGAAGAAAACTCAATAATTCTGGATCGTCTTTGAGTTTAACTTCCGCCTCCAAAAAAGGTTCAGGAACAGTAGAACCCTTAGCTTGGAAAAGACCAGCGGCTGTAATATCAATTCCTCCACCCCCCGCATCAATGCTATTGACCACAATATTGCCTGCTGTAGAAGACAAAACTACAGCACTGTCAGCAGAGCCACCAAGCCCACCCGTGAAGATATGTCCTGATGTAATGTTGCCTATAGCAGACAAATTTACAGAATCACCATCAGTATTAATGTCTTTTGTTAAGATGCTTGTTCGTGAATCAAGTAAAACTGCACCGACATTATCCGAAGAATTTGAATTGTTATTATTAATAAAACCGTCAACTCGGATTTCTCCGCTGGATGAAGTGTTAGGAGAATAGCGATTTGTTAAAAGAATAACTCCGTCTGGCGCAGTTATATTAACATCTCCAGTGATTACAATACTCGCATTTGTTGTTGTTCCAGCAAAAACAGGTTGAGAATTAGGGGATAGATCGAATGCGGAAGTTGGAATAACGCTATTTGTCGGTGCCCCACCTAACAACTCCCAATTGATTCCAGCTCGTATATCTAACGTAGGTTTAGCGTTGCCATTAATTGTTACCGTCTTCCCATTAGACAAGGTGACATTCGCCAAACTGGCAAGGAAAGGATTGGGGTTATTAGGATTAATCGTATTTTCTGTTGAGTCTGTACCAGTAATCTTGACACTGCCGAGCGTGACACTACCTCCAGCCAAAATATGGAGTGAGGCTCCCTCATAATCTCCTAAACTCACATCTCCAACTGCCAGAATAATCGGGTCGTTAGGACTTAATAGATTTCCCGCGCTTCCATCCAATTGCTCAATTTTGAAGCTGCCACCTGTTGTGAAATGAGCATCACCGATGACTGGGTTAGGAGAGCGCAACAGTGTATTCTTACCAGAAACTACACCACTGGCAGGATGATTTAAGGCAAAAATATAAACTCCTAAATTCCCCTGAATAAGTAAATCTCCTCCTGCCTGAAGTAAAACAGGATTCGCTTGGGTATCTCGGACTCGTACCGTATCAGCAGCCAGCAATTGCAGATTTCCTGTCGTCTCTAGCTGGCTTTCTACTAAGGTGAGATTGTTATTGGCAGATAGCTTTGCTGTCTCGGCGGTCACTTTCTTGGCGACTACATCCCCATTTTCCACCTGAATGCCTGAGCCAGTTAATACTACCTGTCCGTTTTTAACTGTCACTCCGGTAGCATTGCCTCCACTTCCGCCCGTCAGCAATTTCGGTAATGTGGGAATCGGCAAATTCCAGTTTTTAGGTTGAGTATCTGCCGTTGCCAGGGGTTGAATATCCAAACTTAGCAGCAGTCCTTGCTGAGTGATGCGGACTACACTTTCACCGGGTACAGCAGCTACGGTAATGTTACCCTCTGGTGCTGAAAGTTTCCCGGTACTGACGACTGTGCCGCCCAACAAAGTTAAGAAGTTTTGTCCCGGCTGTAAGCTGAGGTTGCCAGCATTAATAATTGCTCCTGGCTGACTGACGGCGAAAGCAAAAGCGTTGGGGTTTCCTGTCAGCGCGGCGTAGTCGTTAGAACCTGCGGCATTGAACCAGTTTGAGCCGATACCAATTCCGGTTGCTGTAGTCGCTGTGAAGGAAGCAGGCACATTGAGGCTGGCTCCTGCGCCAAATATAATGCCTGCGGGATTCATCAAAAAGAGGTTAGAGTTTCCGCCTGTTACCTGAATCAGTCCATTAATAATCGAGGCGTCTCCACCGACAACGCGCCCCAGAATATTTTTAATCTCTGGTTGGGAGAGAAAGTTGGCAATTTGGTTTGAGTTCAGTCCAAATTTCTCAAAGCTGTGGAAAAGATTCGCTCCAGATTGCTGTCCGCCGCTAATGTCGAAGCGAACCGAAGGTTGTCCTTTGAGGACATCGCCCTCAAGGACAACATCGGTACCAGTGCCGTCAGTTGCCGGAACGATGGATTGCGCCCGTACCGTTTGGGTATTAATAGCGCCTACTAAAGGGAAAAGTATCAGAAACCGACGAATGCTTCTCACAGCAGAGTTCATAGGATTCTCGCTCAAGATTATTCAATTTTCAGAACTTAAAATTTTTTGACCGCCAGAATAACGCTTAACATTTAGTCAAAGATTAACTTGATTTTGCTTGCAGCTATTTATTTTTTACTTTCTCGGTAATTTCAACTATATTATAAATATTGTTTTTTTTTAATGCCGACTATTTTTACGTATCTTTACTTAATCTTCATCGAATCTTTATAAAAAAAGTTAATTGACTCCGATAAATCACTCATTTATTGTAAATATAGCAGTCCTAAATGATTCGTGAAGGCGAGATCCCCGATTTCTCTAAGAAATCGGGGATCTGGGCTGGCATCTTACGACTTAAATAGGATTTCTATAGATTTGCGGTTAGTGCTAACCATCAACCCTATTTTTGAGTTGATGAGACTCAATTGAAGTTTGTGCGAATTGCTTGGAAATAGAGCAAACAGATGCAAGATTTACCCTGACTTCTGGCAGAGGTAGCAAGAAAAAATAAGTGGGATTCTAGGAATATATAGCAATCCTAAATGATTCGCACTCTCCCTGTAGAGACGCGATTAATCGCGTCTCTACACTAAGGCTTAGAGAAGGGCTAAATTACAACGTGTCAGAAAGTCTTTTCCAAGGTTCTAACGGTTAAAACTTGTGGCGGCGTGGCGTCTGGGGGATAAATAAAATCGACTTTTACCAGTCGGCGATCGCCCGGTAGCATCTTCAAGGTTATCAAAGGTTCGCCTTGCTGACCGCGCCGTTGAACTAAATGCACGTAACGAATTTGGGGTAAACCTCGGTCATCAGTGTACTGGATCTGGACGGTGCCCCGGAAAAATACTTGCTGAGGCGGTGGTTCTAGAAAACGCAGCCCTCCCTGCAAGCGATCCTGTTTGATCGGCGTCTGTATCGCCAAGGTTACAGTTTGGCTGTCGTTCGTATCGTTAATCAGCGGCAAGGTGAGGCTGTAATGCACTCCATAGTTGCCGTGAGCCAAATATAGCGGTATCTGGGTAGCGCACCAACATGGGGGCACTTTGCACTCGTTCGGTGCCGAGAGTGCCGCGAGAAACCGTGCTGAGGGTATAGGAAAACGCTTTTCCTGGTTGGGGAACGCTCAGATTCACTGCACCCGGTCTTTCCACCAGTCTCGCTTTCCACTGCGAACCTTGAGCGACACCGGCAACACGACCGTAGATCAATTGCCCGTTGCTTGCCTCAGGAGGGGTAGGAAGGCGATCGCGCGGCTCTGCTAAATTACCAGAATCCAGAAGTGTCTGCCATTCTTCCAGCGTCGGTGCGCGTTCGCTGCCATCCGGATTTTTCTTGGCATACATCGCTAAACTAGCCATGTAGACTCTGGCATCGCTCCGCAACCGCATCAATGTCGAGCGACCATTTAGCGGCGGCGTCAGCGTCTTTACAGGAATTGGATGATTCAGCAACATCCGGCTTTCCCCTGGCGGAATCATCAACTGAGGGGGAAAATCGGCTTGACGCTGTTCTCGCAAAATATCATTAGTGACGCGATCGCCAGGGCCAGCATACACTGTACCCAAGGGATTCTCAATGTAGGACGCCATTGGCATAAATGGCGCATCTGGTTGACTGAGATAACTGGCTGCTTGCAAGATATCCACCGTGACGGGTTGCTTACCGGGATTATGCACGATGATTCCCAAGTAGAGAGTGCGTAAGTCTTCCGGAGTCGGCGGCTTGGCAATATGATGGGCAAACACATCAAAACGCCCTTGGAAGGGAAAATTTAAATGAGCTGCCGAGACGCTTTTGTTGCTGGGGGGAAAGGTTGAAAGTAAAATTCCCTCTGTCTGTACTAATTCTGGACTGTTGCTGTTAAAAACTGGCACATCATCCAGTTTTCCCGGTAAAGGGCGGACTTCCTGAGGTTGCACGATTTCAAGTGGTGGTGCAGGTGTCGGGATTGGATTTGTTTGGGCGAAAAGAAAAATCGGCAAAAAAGTCAGCATGAAGCGATTTTGGAGTCTCGCGGTTAGCACTCACCATTTTCTCCGTAGTCGGATGCGATCGCACCCCTATTCTTCCAACTAAACCGATTAACGCAGTCAGTAAGGGCTTTCGCATTCGGTAAACAAGCTATCGGAACGAAAAATCGTCGCCCGTAGGCGTAAGCCCCTACATCTGGATGGTGTTATAACCGACTTCTCAGACATCCTCTAAATTGGCAGAGAAAATCATGCCCTTGTCAATAACATTTCCTCAATTTCTGCAATAAAATCAAAGATAATCGCTGTAAATTTATCCGGAAAAAAGAGATTCCATTCGTGGTATCCCTCCTCTACTATTTTCACCTTAGAACCTTTTATTCCTTGTGATAACTCTTGGGCAAATTTTACCGGAGTTAGGATATCGTTTTCTCCCCACACAATTAAACAAGGGGATTCAATGTTTGGCAAAATTGGTCTAATATCTTGTTCTAAAGCGATAAATCCCATTTTTATCGTATTTTCAAGGTTAAACAAGCTGTTGTAAAGCAAGCATTGAAAAATAGCACTGACAGGCTGAAGCTTCATTTGCCAAGATTGGGCAGGCATTTCAATTGCCCTTCTTAATAAAACTTCTGGTATGGAACCTAGAGGAATTCCCGTACTATCTACGACGACGAGGCTGCGGACAATCGACGGCATCAAAGCTGCCAATGCCATGCCAATTGCGCCCCCTAGCGAATGTCCAATTATATGAACTTTTTTTAAATTTAACTTCTTTACAAAATCTCCAATAATCTTTGCATAGTCATTATAATTTTGAAGAACTTTTTCTGGTGCGGTTGAGCTTCCTAAACCTGGTAAAACAGGTGCTATCACCTGATAACGCTCGGATAAAATATCTAAACTGTCTTGATAAGGTTCAACTAATACTCCCCATCCGTGTATAAAAAGTATCGGATCTAAATTTGAGGCGACTCCTCCTTCATAATAGGAAATATAACAGTTATCCACATCAACTTGCTTTTTGATGAGTTTGCTTTTCACTGAATTACCCTTCAATTTTTTGAGACAGAACGCACTACTTTAGGCATTTCGGACAAATACCCTTGCAGCGTATGTTACATAAGTTAACAATTACTCTCTAGTTTTCTCTTCTGTCTAAAGTAAGGACACAGCAATGCCGTGTCCCTACGGCTGGAAATGAAGAAGCGAGGCAAACCCCGCACCCAATACATCAGGAAATTCTTTACCTAAAGTACAAACCGAATTCCATACAGGACACGCATCAATTCCAACAATGACTTGTCACCTGCATTCGCTGAGGTATTTTCTAAAGTTCGCACAGTCAGTACCTGCGGCGGCGTCGAATCTGGAGGATAAATCAAATCGACTTGCACCTGTCGGCGACTTGCCGATGGCATTTTTAGCGTTAGCAGTGGTTCCAATACCTGACCCGTTCGGTGCCACAAATGTACGTAGCGCGTCTGGGGTTTCCCTTGGTCATCGTTGTAGCGCAACCGTACCGTACCTCGGAAAAATGGAAAATCTTGCGGGGGTTGCCGGAAACGCAATCCTCCTTTTGGTAGCTTGTCTTCTTTCAAAGGCGTTTCTAGCGTCAGGGTGACAGTTTGGGGTTGGTTCTTAGAGTTAATTAACGGCAAGCTGAGGTTGTATTCAACTCCGTAGTTCCCATGCGCTTCGTAAGCGGTATCAGGATAGCGCACCAGCATCTTTGCAGTTTGTACTTGACCTGTACCGAGGGTGCCTAGCTTGAGGGTACTGATGGGATAGGAGATGGCGTTGCCGGGTTGGGGAATGGTAAGATTCTGGGCATTGGGTTTATCCACCAGTTGCCCTTTCCAGGCAGAACCTTCAGAGACTCCTGCCACGCGACTATAGATAAATTGCCCCGTGGTTTGCCCTGGAGGGGAGGGAGTTTTATCTCGTGGTCCTGCTAAAGTGCCTGTCTCTAGTAAAGTCTGCCATTCTGCTTGGGTAGGTTTCCGTTCGGTGCCATCTGCATTTTTCTTGGCATACATGGCTAAACTGGCTGCATAAACCTTGCCATTACTCTGCAACCGCACCAGCGTAGACCGACCATTGATGGGCTTTTCTAAATTCCGCACCGGAATCGGATGATTCATCAACAAACGGCTTTGTCCCGGTGGTATTACTAGCTGGGCGGGAAAATCAGCTTGTCGCTTGCCTCGGATGACATCGTTGACTGCGCGATCGCCATGACCTGAGTATACGTCTCCGTTGGGATTTTCGACATAAGGCGGCAGTGTGACATAGGGCGCATTCTGCATTAGCTGACTTGCCGCTTGCAATACTTCCACTTTGACGGGTTTTTTACCCGGATTATGCAAAATTACCCCCAGATAAAGCGTCTGCAAATCCTTGGGAGTGTGGCTAAAGTGGTGGGCAAATAAATCAAATCTTCCCTGGAAAGGAAAATTAAGATGAGCCGCTGGCACCTTTTTACCATCTGGGGGAAAAGTAGAAAGTAAAATCCCTTCACTTTTCACCCATTCTGGACTGTTACTGTTAAACATCGGCACTTTATCCAGTTGTCCGGGTAAAGGCAAAACTGGCTGGGGTTGTACAATCTCTTGAGGGGCTGGCTTCGGTAGCGGCGGTGGTGTCTGAGCAAGCGGTAAAATGGGCAAGAACGGCAGCATGGGAAGATTGATTTTAAAAAACTATAACGACTCTATCCGAAAAAAATAGTGTGCCCTCAGACTAAAGTCTGGGGCTACACAAACAAAGCCTGCCTCCGCAGGCTAAATCCACTCTTAGTCAGCGTAGGCGGACTTCGTTCGTGAAGCCGCAACTTTACTTTAGTCGTCCTTGTACTTTCGCTCAGAAGGGCATCAAAATATTTTCCGGATGGGTGCTAAGACATAAAGGAGTTTAAGAAAGTGCCAGGTTCTTAATAATATATAAAAAATCTGCCCTAATTTCTGAAAAATTTTCTGGAGTTAGGATTGGGACGTGGACAAAAATACAGCGGCTGTTGAGTTGGCGTTCTTGCAAGTAGTCTAATACTGAGTAATACAGCCCTTCGCAGACAAATTTACCAGCATTATGGCTAATTTCAGTTGCTGCTGAGCCTGTTAATAGTTTTTCTAGATTCACCGATGTTTTCAGCACCGTGGTTCCACAAGCCGCACAGGATTCTACACTTAATTGAGTGCGTCCCTCTGCCATGCCGCAGCAGATAATCGCATCGGGCTGTAGTTGGTTAATTTTGGCAAAGACGCGATCGCTTGCTTGGGCAACATTAACGGGTAGCTGTCTTAAAAAATTTAAGGATAGCGGTAAAGAGTCAAGTTTAGCAACTTCTATCAATAAATCATCGGATGAATTAGACTTTTGATGAGGTAGCCAGGTTTGAAAAGAGGTTAACAGGATTTTTTGATACATTCAAAGTGTCATTAATTACTTTAAAATGGAAAGAGTCTTGATGACCAATATCAATAGTAAGGGGGAGCAGGTTTAATGTCAGTCATTGCAGTCATAGACTACGACATGGGAAATCTGCACTCTGCCTGTAAGGGATTGGAAAAAGCGGGTGCAACGACAAAGATAACTGATTCACCGGCAGACATTGCACGGGCGGATGCTGTAGTTCTGCCTGGTGTGGGATCTTTCGATCCGGCGGTGCAACACTTGCGATCGCGCCACCTGGTAGAACCCATCAAAGAAGCGATCGCGTCTGGCAAACCTTTCTTAGGTATCTGTCTGGGATTGCAAATTCTGTTTGATTCCAGCGAAGAAGGCAAAGAACCCGGTTTAGGCATTATCCCTGGTGTGGTGCGACGATTTCGACCAGAACCCGATTTGACGATTCCCCACATGGGTTGGAACCAACTGGAAATTGCCCAACCTGATGCCCCAATTTGGCAGCATTTACCGTCTCAGCCTTGGGTTTATTTTGTCCATTCCTACTACGTCGATCCCGTTGATCCCCAAATCCGCGCCGCCACTATCACCCACGGAAGTCAAACTGTGACGGCGGCGATCGCGCGTGACAACTTGATGGCTGTGCAGTTCCACCCAGAAAAATCTTCCACCAGCGGACTGCAAATATTATCCAACTTTGTCGCCCAAATTCAGGCGAAAGTGGCGGCATAAAATATTTTTGGGTAGACTCCTCAGGACTTACGCAACATCACCACATCTGAGGGCAACCACAAGGGGATTGCCCCTACAAAACGCTATATGTATAAGCTTTGCGATAAGCTTTGCGTAAGTCCTGTCCTCTCCTTCTTGTCTTCCCTAAGCGCAGGCTACGCCAACGTGTCCTTAGCCTCTAAAGCGCTAACACGGTTCGTTTTTCTTAACAATGACCCTAAGAATCTACGGCAATCGCCTACTCAAAACCTTACCAGGTCTGGAAACCCGACCCACACTAGGGCGAGTGCGGGAAGCAGTATTTAACATTTGGCAGGGCAGCATCAGCGGCTGTCGCTGGCTGGATTTGTGTGCCGGTAGTGGTTCAATGGGCGCAGAAGCTTTGTGTCGGGGTGCTAGCTACGTCGTCGGAATTGAACAGTGGAGTCGCGCCTGCGCCATTATCCAGCAAAACTGGCAGCAAGTCGCTCAAGACGAGCAAAAATTTCAGGTGTTGCGGGGGGATGTCGTTCAACGATTGAAAACCCTTGCCAGTCAGCAGTTCGACCGGATATATTTTGACCCGCCCTATGCGAGTGAATTATATCAGCCGGTGGTGGAAGCGATCGCGCAACATCAACTGCTGGCTGAAGGCGGTGAATTGGCAGTAGAACACAGTCCCAACAACTGGACGGTTGAACCCGTTCCTGCACTGGAAATCTGTCGCCAGAAGGTTTACGGCAACACTGCCCTTACCTTCTATTGCCCGGTAAGCATCTGAAAGTTTACAACAATTTAAAAAGGTGGGCAGTGCCCACCTCACTCAGCTGACTCAGGAGGGCGGGAGAACCTCGCCCCTACAGCATTTTTATACTCCCAGTTGATTGTCGCGCTTTTTCTGCATATAGGCAGCGACAAATAGCCCCGCGAGGGTGACTAAGATCAAACCAAGCACGATACCAGAAAGCAGGGGTTCTACCACGTCAGTACTCCTTTGTTAACGTTTTTTGCCTGTTTCTCATCCTACAAGCTAGAGAGGAAGAACGGGTGAGCCTGTAGCGACACAATTTCAAGGCATTTCCTATCCTGGTGGCAGGCTAGACGAAACTACGCTTGCCTCGACCCTCTAGAAAATTTAAGCTATGTATATGAATCGAAATCTTTATCGATACACAAGCACACATATCGCTATACTCGTTCATTGCATAGCGATCGCCCGTGCCCAGATCAAAAACTGCCTTTACCTCTCACTTTCAGAAACCTTTGGATAACCAGCTACCTAAACCTGAAATCCTGATGCAGCGCCTCAGCTTGATGGCATTAGCTGCTTTCCTGGTCATCCTCTTGGCACTTGTGGGGGTTAACCTGTTTCGCGTCTCCGATCCTTATGTCAAGACAGTTTTGACCCGAACCGGCGACCCTGTGAAGGGACACGCTATCTTTCAAATGAACTGTGCTGGGTGTCATGGATTGGAAGCGCACGGTCGGGTGGGACCCAGTCTGGAAGCCATCTCCAAGCGCAAGTCTCGTGTGAGAATCATTCACCAAGTCATCAGTGGGGATACACCGCCCATGCCCCAGTTCCAGCCCAGTGCCCAAGAAATGGCGGATTTACTGCGTTATTTAGAGAAATTGTAGATGGGGATGGGGATGGGTAATGGGTCATTAGTTATTAGCCTAGACCTAACTGAACTGTTGTGCATAAAACCGGGCATAGCGATCGCCCTTTTGCAGCAATTCTTCATGGGTTCCCGATTCCATAATCTGCCCCTGTTCCACAACCAGAATTCGGTCGGCGCGGCGCACTGTGGCGAGGCGGTGAGCGATGATAAAAACAGTCCGGTCTTGCATGATCCGTTCTAGGGCTTCCTGCACCAAGGCTTCTGATTCCGAATCCAGGGCGGAGGTTGCTTCATCTAGGATGAGGATTCTAGGATTCAACAAAACAGCACGCGCGATCGCAATTCTCTGCTTCTGCCCCCCCGATAAGTTTACGCCTCTCTCTCCCACCCAGGTATGATAGCCCTGTGTAAATTGGGTAATGAACTGGTGGGCGTTGGCAATCTCTGCTGCCACCTGCACGTCCTTGAGGTCAAACTGCGCTTGTCCAAAAGCAATATTTTGAGCAATCGTCCCAGAAAATAG
Source organism: Coleofasciculus sp. H7-1 (assembly GCF_057473865.1). Taxonomy (NCBI): domain Bacteria; kingdom Bacillati; phylum Cyanobacteriota; class Cyanophyceae; order Coleofasciculales; family Coleofasciculaceae; genus Coleofasciculus; species Coleofasciculus sp. H7-1. The sequence continues at coordinate 93,468 of NZ_JBYCCT010000014.1, read as the reverse complement.
AATCGTTTCCTGCGGCACAATCCCAATTTGCCGCCGCAGACTCCGCAGCGTCACATCCTGAATATTAATGCCGTCAATGAGAATTTCACCCGCTTGGGTGTCATAAAAGCGGGGAAGAAGATTCACCAAAGTAGTTTTACCCGCACCCGACGCACCCACCAAGGCAATCATTTCTCCGGAGTGTGCCAGCAAATTCAAGTTTCGCAGCACCGGACTTCCTCCTTGCCCTTGCTTAGAAAGAGGTTGCACCACTTCTTTGGCATCCTCTTGGAAGGCGGGGGTTGGGGAATTTATTGCAGGATAGGCAAAGGTAACGTTACGATATTCCACCTTACCCGTAACAGGAGGAAGGTCAACTGCACCCGGCTTTTCCACCACGGTTGGCTGAATAGCCATCAGCTCAAAAATCCGATCGACCGATGCCTGACCCTGTTTAAACTCGTTGTAATTGCTGGTGAGATGGGCGATAGGGTCAATGAGTAACGCCACAGCTGCGATATAGCTAACAAATTCTGCCCCAGTCAAATTGCCGGTAGAAATTTGCCAGCCGCCGAGGAAAAACAGCAGTAAAACGCTCATCGCGTACAGGAATCCAACCACCGGGTTCTGAATCGCCTTTAGCCGTTCAGTTGCATACTTAGCTTTCCGGTTTTCTTCAGCTTCCTGGGCAAAACGGGCAATTTCATAATCTTGGGCGGCGAAAGCCTGCACCAGACGAATTCCGCTAAATACCTCCGTCAACAACGCCGATAAATTAGATACGCGATTTTGGCTGCGGCGAGAAAACTTCAGCATCTGTTCGCCAAACCAGCCAATTAAAACGCCCATCAGCGGTGCGACTAAAAATGTTGCCAGTGTCAGCTGCCAGTTGAGATAAATCATGTAGCCCAGCACGACGATTAGCTGCAACACGCAGGGAACAAAGTCATGGAAAACTTTATTCACCACTTCCCCAACTCGGTCAATATCTTCGGTGAGACGGTAAGTTAAATCGCCTGTTTGTGCAGTTTCAAAATAGCCAAAGTTGAGACGATGTAGGTGAGTATAAACTTGTTTGCGTAAGTTAAAGGCAACGAAAAGGGCGGCTTTCGCCATCAGGGAATCCTGTCCATACATCAGGATTTTCTGGGCTAGAAAAACGACTGCCAGCACTCCTGCTAACTGGGCAAGTGCTGCCATATCGCCCTGTCCAATGAAATTGGCGATTTTGCCTGCAAGTGCCGCCTGTATGGGCCAGAATACTGTAACCCCTAACGTGCAAGCAAAAGCTTGAGCGATGGTTTTCCACTGAGGGCGGATGTATGGCAGTAGATGCCAGTAACTAGAGCGCGTTTTCAAGCCTTAACGTCCTGTAATAATCTTCTCCTTTGTCTGACGCTACCAGTTTTCGGTTGTTTCTGAGCCATGATTCTTGAATCTATTTTAGGGGTAGTCAGCGATCGCTTCCCCCGTTCGCAGGGAAAATAAGAGAAATCCAGCTTTCTGTCTGCTAGCAGGGAGGGTTTCTTCCAGCCTGAGTGTACTGACGGGCTTGTTGGAAGTAGCGATCGCTCAATGTCATCACTCAGATACAATTTTTTATAACTGTTCGCCAAACATCCTTTTTTGTGCTTTCTCCATCAAATCGGAAACCACAATCAATAAAGTTGCCAAAATTTCAAGAATTGCCAATCCTAAAATTACTAATAATTTCAGGATTCCAAAAACTAATAGCCAAACTAGTCCAATAATTTTTGACTCAATTAACACAATTCTCAGAGCGCGTAAGACTATCCTAGCAATCCTAATCTTTTGACTTAGCTTCAAGCTTGAGGGTTGCGGATCTTGTTCTAGCAGATATTTCTTACTTTGTCTTACTATCGTATCAACTTCTGCCTCCGTAATTTCTACATTGCAGTATTGGTGTAACCAAGTAATCCCACAAATTCGCCCTAATAGGAAATCATGATCTCGATATCGTTTATCAAAAAAGCCACCAAACGCACCCAGAAAATCTGACGCGAGTAGTTCTGCGGCGCTTCCTTCTTGCAGAGAAGCTTTAATATTTTTGGGTAGATTATCGTAGATGGGTTTCAGTCTGCTTAGTGCATTACTTCCAGAATTAGCAATTTCACCGATAATTGCTGGAGTAATTGGACGAAGCTTTATGTGCCGATAAGGTATCGCTTCTTCTATAATTTCCTCAATTTGACTGATATCTCCAAGATTTTTCTTCTCAATTGCTTCTATTAATTTTTCCTTGGCTAAGACTAATTGATTTCGTTTTTGAATTTCTCTTAACCGGAGCGAGTCATGTTCTGCTTTTGGCAGCGTCAAGCCACTAAATCCAACTTCTAGTGTAGAAAATTCGCCTTGCGTTAGTTGTTTTGCACTATTCAAATTTTCTACGGGAACTGGACGGATATAAACGTGCAATCGTTCTGTATTAATTGATGGCTGTTGTGCCGTAAATTCCTCCTGAAACTGACTTGAACGCTCGTTGTTCTGTATTTGATTAGAGCGCAAATCATTTTCCAGTTCAATTCCTTTTAAGATGGGTAAACCATCTAGTATGCTTCCATCCGTATACAGAAATACTAAATGTGTATTATCTGCCTTGCTTTCACGTACAGCGCCTAGTCCTTCTTCCTTCAGTTCTTCTTTCTTGGGAGTTTTAAAGTAGTCACCACTCAGGTCTTTAAGATTGATACTACTAACATCAGAATGATCCCAAATGGGTGGAAAAGCAACCGGGAAAGCGCCGGAAGCGCGACCCCCCATTACTGCCTTGTCCCACATCTTATTCATGGTTTCTTGAGGAATCCCTGAATGAAACAAAAATTGACGACTTTCTGAATTAGTAATTGTTTCAATTTCTTGTTCCAAATGCCCTTGTGAATCTGTGAGATTTATTTCTTCAAGAATCCCTTGCAAGTTGGTAAGTGTCATTAAAAGCGCCAGAGGTTTCGTACTTTCTGTAATCTGGGGAGGCTTTATGACAAGTTCGGCAATTTTCTGGATTGCCTCACCAGAAAGAACGCTCAGGTTTGTTCTTTGGCGTTTGGCTTCGGGGGTAGACTCGGAGGAAGTAGAACGATGGAAAAACTTATAAATACCTTTTCTCAGTGGATTAGAACTCTTTTTGTATCTCTCTATTGTTGCTTCAAAGCTATCAGCAAAACTTTCTATGGTTCCTTGAAATCCATCTCTGAAGCTAGAGAGCATTACTGAAAAGCTATCTATTTTTTGAATATCGGCTTGTTGAACCCATGCTTGATATAAAGGGCTTTTATGCTCTTCTTCCGCAAATTTAAGCAGTTGATTAGATTGAAAAGGTGGATCTACCTTTCCTTGAAGTAAACAGTAGGCGGCGATGACTCCAGACATTGCCCCTGCTGAAGAGCCAGTAATGATATCAATAATAACTTTAGGTTCAGCCTTGACGGATTCTTTCGTCAATTCATAAAAAACTCCTGCCATATAAGCACCCAATGAAATGCCACCAGAGCAGTTGAGGGTGATGAGTTTGGGCGTTTGTGCAGATTGTGTTTCGGTTTTCATGACGATATCCTTGGGGGTGAAAATAACTTGGAATTAAGTTCAATTCAGCAGAATTCTGTTCTGAGGTAGTTGATAAAAGGGTGTTACTCGAACTTTCCGAAAAATTATCTACTTGACAACAGAAGGTGTAAAAGCTGGGTTCTAGTTGTGAATAGCATTGAGCAAACGGGGTGGTATCGCTAAGCTGGCGTTTTGAGCAAGCGTCTCGCTTCTCTGGCGACAGTCATTCCTATACATAGGCGGATGCTGCTCTAAGTAGCTGTTCGTTTCTACTACAACCTCACTATTTTATATGAACAGAGAATAATTAACACTTTTTAGGGAAACAATCACAAGCGTCTTCCCTTCTGCTTGTAACTTGATGCTGAGGCTACTTCCAGAACTAAGTAGGACAGCTGAATTAAACCCTGTCATCTTGTAGGTTGGGTTGAGGCAACGTTACCCAATCTTGACATAAGGTTTGATGGGTTTCGCTTCCGCTTACCTATCCTACAAATAATTAAGTCGGTCTACTTAAGAGCGATCCGCTCATCTAAGGCGAACAATCAAATGAGTTAGAGCGAGCGCTACTTTATCTAACAATTAAGAATAATTGAAGTTTTCGCTTTATTCTTTTTTACTAAAAAATGTAAATGTAAATTCATGAGTGAATCAATGATGGCATTTTAAAAGAAAGGCGTTTAGAATAAAAAAAGAATTCACCGATAAATTTTCTCCTTGCATTCAAGAACCTCTCCCCAATTAGTTTCAACTTAGCTAGGAATAAAGCTAAAGAAATAAATACTTTTAGTCATTGCTCAGACTGCATTGACTCCCTCAGCAGGGAAAAATAAATTCCAGAACTCAAAATTCGGGCAGCAGCTTGAGAGAAAGCCTTTTTTCCGCCTGAGCAACTCCTGCGCCCAATCGCCGCCCATCGGTAGCGATCGCTAACTATCTTCTAGTGTCTTCCTGGCAAAATACAATACACTCACAAACCAAACATCTTTGCAACAACCGATTTATACACGCTGAATCTATGCAGACATTAAACATTCCGATCAACATTCCCCAACCACCGACCTTTGCTTCTATCGAAGATGAACGCCGCGATCGCAAGCAACGCCTAGCCGCTGCATTTCGCCTATTTGCCCGCTTCGGCTTTGCTGAAGGTATCGCCGGTCACATCACCGCCCGCGACCCCGAACACCCAGATCGCTTTTGGGTCAATCCCTTCGGGATGCACTTCAGTCTCATCCGAGTCAGCGATCTGCTTCTAGTCAATGACCAAGGTGAGGTCGTTGAGGGGAACAAGCCTGTCAATCAGGCAGCCTTTGCCATCCACTCCCGCATCCACGCCGCCTGTCCCGACGTTGTAGCAGCCGCACACTCCCATTCAACCTACGGCAAAAGCTGGTCAAGCCTGGGTCGCCTTCTCGACCCCCTCACGCAAGATGCCTGTAGCTTCTACGAAGACCACGGGCTGTTCGATGACTACACGGGCGTCGTTCTCAAGCTAGAGGAGGGCAAGCGGATTGCCGAAGCTTTAGGCGACAAAAAAGCCCTCATCCTCCGCAACCACGGGCTGCTTACAGTGGGTCACTCAGTCGATGAAGCTGCCTGGTGGTTTATCACAATGGATCGCTCCTGTCAGGCACAGCTAATGGCAGAGGCAGCGGGTAAGCCTGTCCTGATCGACTCCGATATGGCTCGTTTGACATATCGCCAAGTGGGGTCGCACCACATGGGGTGGTTTAGCTTTCAACCACTCTACGACATGATTGTGCATCAACAACCCGATCTGCTGGAGTAAGTGTTTTCAAAAGTGTGGAAAGGTGAGGAAGCTTCTAACAAGGGCTGGAGTTAAAAACCAGCGTCTACCGATTGTATTTAAAGAAAAATGAGGGTAGATATATGACGAAATTAGAGCTGCCGAAAGGAAAGTTCAATAAGACTTTGAACTCCAACCTAGACTCACCTTTTTGCGAAAAAGATGGCTTGCTGGAGTTCAAGGCAGAATTAACCGCTCCTGAGTTTTTTAAACGCTGGTCATTTGTTACAAATGTGTATGGTGAACGAGTGCAAGTGGATCACTGTGTCCTGACCCTTCCTGATTTTCCACGTCTCGAAAATTATGCTGAAGCTTTGTGTCAATTGGGCGGTCGGATTGTGGAAGGACCAGGACTCTTTCCTCTCGAATTTTGTCCCAAAACCTATGTGCTTACCAACGATTTATGGTTGCATTTGTTGACAATATTGATGCCATCGGGTGGGTTGGTGGTTCTGGCTGCGCCCCACGCACCAGACGATCAACTTGACCGCTTCCTACATGAGCGGGGAAACGCTGGCGTCCACCATGTTGCGATTCGCGTTGACGATGTGCATAGTGCTGGTTTAGTTTGGCAGAAAAAAGGGTTTCATCCATTGTCTAGCGAACCGCTGAAGGGTGATTCCCTATGCCAATGGTTTTGGCAAAACTCGGCAGGACAAATTATCGAGCTGATTGGTCGTAGCCCTGAAAATAACGCAACTTTTTACTGCCAGAATATAGGGGGTCTTCGCCTCTCGGAGGTGACAGGGGTTCACTGAAAATGACTGTGTTTCAATAGACAGAGGAGCCGCTCTTAGAGTATGTTTGAAAAGTAGGGGATTTCGCATTCGGTAAACAAGCTATTGCACAAAATAGAAAATGTCGCCCGTAGGCGTAAGCCTTGCCGAAGGCTATGCTTCGCTCGTAAATAGCGATGGTGTCATAACCGACTTTTCTTCTCAAACATCTTCTTAGCGGCTCTCTTTCTACCTCCCCAAAAGCGATACATTAAGTTTAAATAGTCCCTCACGCTTGATAAGAGTTATGTATCAGGTACAATCTCCTGCTCAGCCAGAGGTCATCTACCCGGACAGCGACGGCAAACCTATGTCAGACAATACCAAGCAGTTTCGCTGGATTGTCGTCATCCAGCAGAATTTAGAATGGCTTTTTGCCAAGGAGCCAAATGTGTTTGTGGCTGGAGACTTACTTTGGTATCCAGTTGAAGGAAATAATAAGATTCGGAATGCTCCTGATGTTATGGTTGCTTTTGGTAGACCTAAAGAAGATCGGGGTTCTTACCAGCAATGGAAAGAGGAAAATATTGCGCCGCAGGTTGTATTTGAAATTCTTTCTCCTGGCAACACTCTGACCGAAATGAACAAAAAACAGGTCTTTTACGACCGCTACGGCGTAGAAGAATATTACCTGTACGACCCCGATAAAAACGATCTAAGTGGCTGGTTACGTTCTGGCGGTAGCGAAACAGTAGCGCCTTGGGCGCATCGCTTGGATGTGATTGACTCAATCGATAATTGGACGAGTCCCAGGCTAGGAATCCGCTTTGATGTGTCTGGAGAAGAGTTGCAGATTTATCGTCCTGATGGAGAGCGATTTGCTACTTATGTAGAGATTTCTCAACGGCTAGAGCAAGAACGGCAAAGGGCAGAACAAGCTGAACAACGTGCGGAACAAGCTGAGCAACGTGCAGCAAGGCTTGCAGAACGGCTAAGAGCGGCGGGGATCGATCCAGAGGCGTTTTAGAATTGATGATGGTGCGATCGCTATCTATATCTGGGAATCTGGGATGAAATCGGAGAAAAGCGACCTAAGCCCATAATTCCCCTATCCAATCATCCCCCGCTTCCCAATCCCGACAAGGTTCTTCTTTGGGGCCAGAAGGATGAACAGCGCAGATAATTTCGCACTGTCCGTAATAGAAACGGCATCTCCGACAGGTTTGGAGAGCTTCTATATGGACGGTTTCAATGACTCCACCCACCGAGGGGATCGTGTCTCGAAGTTCTTGCTGACAGGAAAGGGTTGGTAGCCACACGCCAATCGAGAGTTGGTCGTTGATTCCCTCCGGTTCCCCAAAAAAATTGTCGTTGATAGCACCCGGTACGCATTGGCAAGCCGTGATTCTACCTCCGACTCGACTGATAGCCTGACGAATGACCTTAAGAGTACACTTAGCTTCAACCGTAAAGTAACCGCAGATATCAATACGTTGCGTTCCCGCCGTGGCTACGAGAGTCAGACTGGTGCGAATAAATCCTGCTTGAATAACCAGCAATCTCAAGTGATGGTCGAGTTCTTGAAAAACCGGCTCAACCTCCGACATAATTTTGCTAGTTATTTCCTCAGTTAGACCAAGCGCTCTTTGTAACTGCTGCCAAAGTGCCTGTAGCGTCTTCAAAAGCCGTAATAATAGGGACTCTAGCTTTTGGTCAACCTGAATTGGATACTCTTTTATTACCTGGAATCCATTTTCTAAATGGTGGGCGGTTTCTTGAATAGTTGTTAGTCCCAACATCGCTGCTCCGCTTTTGATGGAATGAGCGGCGAAAAAGAGCTGATTAATTTCTTCTGGGTCTTTGATAGTGCTTGTTCCAGACAGCAAACCTTGCTCAATTGTCTGGATATATTCTTTCGTTCCCTCAATAAACAAGTGATTGAGGTGATTGTTGAGTTCCTCAAAAACTGGCTCAACTTTCGACATAATCTTGTGAGTCAGCTCATCATTCAGCCCAGAAGACCAAGAAAGCTGCTGCATCAGAGCTTTTAGGGTATCAAAAACCTGTTGTAAGAGTGACTCTAGCTTTTGATCGACCCTAATAGGACAAGCGTTGAAGACTTGGAAACATTTTTCTATGCGGTAAGCGGTTTTCTGAATGCTGAGGAATCCCAGCATTGCTGCACCGCCTTTGATACAATGAGCAGCCCGAAAAACCTCATTAATCTTTTCTGGGTCTTCAATGGTGCTTTGTAGATCCAGGAGACCTTGCTCAAGTGTATTGAGGTGGTCAATTGCCTCTTCAATAAAGTAGCCAATGATTCGCTGATGTTGTCCCGACATCATTCTCTTTTCTCCTTGTTTTCGCGTAGGGTATGTTCTACCGCAACGCGCTAGGCTTCGCTCAAGAGTAAACTCCGCACGGGTCGCGTAGCGTATGCGCTCTCTTCGCTGCTCTCCCCGGTTTTAGCACAGCTTGAGGCTGATTGAGGTTTTTTCAAGAATTGTTGCCAGCGATTCCCCGATCAATGTTTCTAAAGTTTCAATAATGCCGACTCCAGTTGTAAGCCACAAGCGATCGCCATTGCATAGCACCGATACGGCAATCTCGGCGCAAAAGTGCGAAAACTTCGTGAAAAATGAGCCAGCACAACTCCTTTATTGCTTATACCATTTCACTTTATGTCTGCAACAGATCGGTCTGCTGCCCCCTTGTTAAAAGGGTTGGGGGGATCGGATGTGTAGCATCAAAAAAGTGAATTGGTATTAGGGGGTTTTTAACATTTTCAGGACTTACGCAAAGCTTATACATATAGCGTTTTTTCGGGTTCAATCCCCCTGTGGTTGCCCTCAGATGTCGCGCAAGTTGCGTAAGTCCTAATTTTTATAAAAAAATGCTGCGTGCAACGAAACCCGCTGAGCAAGTAAAAATGTCCGACGACTCGCATTCGCGGCTAAACAAACAAAGCCTGCTCTCGTCAGGCTTCGTTCTTCTAGCCCCAGGCTTCTAGCCTGTGGGCGTATATTTGCTGGCATCGGGATGCTCCCATCAATCATTCTTTGTAAATAATCAAGCTCTTCCTGTTCACGCTTGCTTGTTGCCTTTGTTTTTTTGCCTTTTTCTGACTAACCAGAAAACAAAGGCGACAATAAGAGCAACAAACACAATTTTAGAAACAGGCCCAAGATACTCATCTACAAGCTCATAGTTTTCGCCCAGTGCGTATCCGGCATAAGTCAGCAAACCCACCCATAAAATAGTGCCAAGGGTTGAGTAGACTAAAAAAGGCACCAAGTGCATACCGCTGATGCCTGCCGGAAGCGAAATTAAAGTGCGAACTCCAGGCACCAAACGGCAGAAAAACACTGCTTTAGGGCCGTGTTTATCAAACCAATTATCTGCTTTTTCGATATCCTTGCCTGATAGCCCAATCCACATACCATACTTGTTAGCTAATCGCTTTAAGTTTTCCTCGCCTACGAGTTTACCCACGTAGTACCACGGCAATGCACCCAGCATCGTGCCGATCACCCCCGCCGCGATCGCTGGAAAAAATTGTATCTTGCTATTTGGTAGCGTTGATGCATACCCTGCCAAGGGCATAATCAGTTCGGAAGGGATGGGGGGAAACAGGTTTTCTAAAAACATCAGCAGTCCAATTCCCAAGTGACCGAGGGAATTCATGGTGTTCGTTATCCATTCCTGCATAAGTTAGTGTTGGGTATTAAGGGGTCAGTTATTTTAATTCAAAATTCCAATACTTCTAGCGATCGCGCTGTCTTAACATCACAATTAAACTGTTAAGTTTAGTTAACGACCTAAGTTTGCTTAACTTTATCAGGTTTTCGAGATTCTGAGAATTGATTTATCTGAATCTTCATCGTAAATTTGCAAATGTCCAATTTTTGCCGTAAAAATTTTATTGGCAATTTGAAGTAGCAATCCTCATTTTTACTTGCCCATTTTCACCAGAGATAGGTTTCAGTTTTCGGCAAGCTCAGTTTGACTGCATTAGGAATATTGTCAGGTATAAAAACTGTTAGGTAAACCTGCCGCTTCTCCTGGTCAATTCCCACAAATTAGGCTTTATTTGCAGAATTTTCGGTAACACAAACAAACCGGATAAGCGGCAATAGTTGTTACCGCATGATGACGAAGGGTGGGCAATGCCCACCCTTGCCGATTTAGGTTCCAGAAGTCCAAGAATTGATGTACTCAATTTGGTCGGGTGTCAAGCTATCAATTTGAACGCCCATTGCTTGCAACTTCAGCCGTGCAATTTCTTTGTCAACCTCGACTGGAATGGAGTGCAAACCGGGTTCCAGCTTGCCTTTGTTCTTAACAAGGTGTTCGCAAGCTAAAGCTTGGTTGGCAAAGCTCATATCCATCACTGCGCTGGGATGTCCTTCCGCAGCCGCCAGGTTAATTAAACGTCCTTCGCCCAGCACAATAACAGATTTACCATTCTGGAGGCGGTATTCTTGGGTGAAGTTCCGCGCTTGCTTAACTTCAGTCGCTTTGGCACCCAATGACTTTAGGTCAATTTCAATATCAAAGTGACCGGAGTTGCAAACCATTGCCCCGTCTTTCATCACATCGAAATGTTCGGCGCGAATGACGTGCTTGTTGCCGGTGACAGTAATAAACAAATCGCCTACAGGGGCGGCTTCTGACATTGGCAGCACTCGGAAGCCATCCATCACCGCTTCAATCGCTTTGGTGGGGTCAATTTCGGTGACAATCACGTTGGCACCCATTCCCCGCGCCCGGAGTGCCGTGCCTTTGCCGCACCAGCCATAACCGGCAACGACAATCGTTTTACCAGCTAGCAAGACGTTGGTGGCGCGAATAATGCCATCCAGGGTTGATTGCCCGGTGCCGTAGCGGTTATCAAAGAAGTGCTTGGTGTCGGCGTCGTTGACATTGATGGCGGGGAAAGTCAAAACACCATCTCTGAACATGGCGCGGAGGCGGACAATGCCCGTTGTGGTTTCTTCGGTGGTGCCAATCAAATCGGCAATCTGGTGTTGACGTTCCTGAATCAGGGTAGCGACCACATCGCTACCATCGTCGATGATGATGTTGGGTTTGTGGTCGAGGGCGATTCGCACGTGGCGGCTGTAAGTCTCGGCGTCTTCACCTTTGATGGCAAATACGGGGATGCCATGATCGGCGACGAGGCTGGCAGCCACGTCATCTTGAGTGGAGAGGGGGTTGCTGGCAATGAGGAGGGCGTCGGCACCCGCAGCTTTGAGGGCGATCGCCAAGTGCGCGGTTTCTGTCGTTACGTGGCAGCAGGCGATTAACCGGATACCGGCGAGGGGTTTTTCTTGGGCAAAGCGATCGCGAATTTGCCGCAACACGGGCATTTCTCGACCAGCCCATTCAATCCGTTGTCTACCTTGGGACGCGAGGGACAGGTCTTTAACTTCGTGTTTGGGCGGTGTAAAAGTTGCAGTCATGAGATTGCTTTCTCAACAAATATTAACTTGCAGGTTTTTACTAGGTTACTCGACCAGACCGCTAAAACGGTAGCCTCATTTTTTAGCCCCACGCCACCAGCTAGACAAAAGTTTGAGGCTGGGAGAAATCCGGAATCGAGTCAGAACCCTTACCCTGCCAAGTTGCTGCTTAACTTCTAGCTTTGGCGTGAAGTTAGTTGAGAAAGGGGTTGTTAGGCTGGGTGCGGGTTATTTGGACAAGCAAATGTACTTTACTCCAGCCGGAGATTTGGTTTAACCGTTCTCTCCCTGCAAAATCTCATCTGGATGGACACGAATCCAACTCGCCAATTCAGTACAAATGTACTATAATAAAAGGGTAGGCAAATTCAGTCCTTGCATTCGCTCTAACCCCAGATGGAGTCAAGTATTCAAGCCATGACCAAGCACTACATTCTCAGCCTGAATCCGACCGCTCAGCATGACTGGGATCGCTGCACTCTCAGAAACCCCATCACTGCTGAACGCCCAGACTTGGCGAGTTTGATTGCCGAAGCTGTGGGAGCGGATGCCGGTTCTTACCTGGTGGCTGTCCATGTTGAAGTCCAAGTTTTGGAAAAAGCACCAAATCTGCAACCAGAGCGCCACCTGGATGTGCCAGTGACGCCGAAACAGCTAAAGGAATTAGTCGCGTAGGGGCGGAATACCGAATTAATTTGGCATCCCAGCCATCGTTGTTGTAAACCCGCCCTCCGGTTTGAAGTTGGTATCCGGTGAGGCTGGGGCTACAAGAACGCCGCCTCCTTTGATCAAGGCTAGTACAGATTTTTCTACAGCTTCTCATCTCCGGACGACTGTAGGGACAAGGCAGCGCCGTGCCCTTACCGACGACAGGAACGAAGTCCGCTTTTGGCGGGCTAGTACAGATTTTTCTACAACGAGTATTCTTCAAGAAGAAGATGCAAATGAAACTGAGTCAATATCCATCTGCGATCGCTCAAGCTGCCCATACTGTAAATGAAGTGGATGCTCAGCTTGCCGCCGCTCATCTGGTGATTAACCGCATGGAAGGCAATGCTGATAAAACGGTGGCATTTGAGCAAGATTTGAAAAATGACAATCAACGCAAGGCGCGTCGCTTTGAATTACTGATGGTGAATTTGGAGTATCAGCAGGCGCTGAATACTATGATGCGCTTAAGTGCTGAAAAAGCGAATGCGGTGGCTCACCTGGAGTATCTCCGCAACCAGTTTAGCGTTGCCAAGCTGGAAACACGTCTGGCGATCGCTCGACAGCTTGCCGGTTCCGAAGCCTTAGAACTGGTGGGTGTCTAAGCGATAAAAGCTTCACCGATTACCAGAAGATGGGATAAATCGGTGTTTCTACAAACAAGCCGGGGTGGGCAATGCCCGCCCTTTTTTTGTCGCTCCACAATGGCAATGCTTTGGCACAATAGTTGTAATTGTCTATCAGAATTCCAAATAGGCTACCTTTAACAACAATCTCATGACTATCGTTACATCGGCAGAAATTGAAAATTTTCGCTCCGAATTGGCAGATTATCCAGACGCGCTGGCAGCTTTGGATGTAATCGAGGATTGTGAAGGAGATTTAGAAGATGCGGCGATGGTGCTGGCAATTCGAGTGGGGCAGCAACCAGAGATAGCTAACGCCGAATGGTTGCCTATTTTAACTAAAAAATGCCGCGCTGTTATCTGCCAAGAAGAATTTCGCGACGAGCTAGTCAAGGGAAAATTTGCCCACATGATGGGACATTTGGCAGCAACAAAACTTTGCCCAAGTCTTCTAGTAACGCCCGTTTTGATGTATGTGGCGCAGCAGGGTGTGGACAATTTTTGCGAACCTTTCGATCCGCTAACTTAGCCACACAAGTCTGTTTTTCAACGCCAAGAACGCCAAGGTACGCACAAGAAGGATTCCCTTAGCGTACCTTGGCGCTATCCTTAGCGTTCTTGGCGTTTAAATAAGAATCTAGCAATGCTGTTTAGGCTTGTGGGGAATCAGGAAATTGACGCGATCGCACTTCGCTACTATAATCCTGCACTGCCTGGGTAATCGTTTCTCGCAGATTGGCGTAAGATTTGGCAAAGGGCGGCTGTTGTTCGGATAGTCCTAGCAAATCGGCAGTGACGAGTACCTGTCCATCGCAATGCACCCCAGCACCAATTCCTATCGTAGGAATCGATAATTTTTGGGTAATCTGCAATCCTAAATCGGACGGGATATGCTCCAAAAGCACGGCAAAAGCACCTGCTTGTTCTAGCGCGATCGCTTCAAGTAAAATTTTCTGTGCCGCTTCTGGTGTTTTTCCCTGCTGTCGGTAGCCTAACTGATGTACCGATTGGGGAGTCAGACCAACATGACCCATCACCGGAATGCCTGCTTGCACGACTCTGGCAATCGTTTCCACCATTGCCGGATATCCTCCCTCCATTTTCACCGCCTGAGCGCCGGTTTCTTTTAATACTCTCCCGGCTGAGTGCATCGCTTGCTGGGGACTTTCTTGATAACTCAAGAATGGTAAATCGCACACGACTAACGCCTGTTTGACACCGCGACGCACCGATGAGGCATGGTGTAGGATTTCATCTAGCGTCACTGGCAGGGTTGTCTGATAACCGAGTGCTACCATCCCCAGAGAATCCCCCACCAGAATCACATCCACACCGGCGGCGTCTAAAAGTTGCGCGATCGCATAATCCCAAGCCGTCAACACTACAATGGGACGCCCCTGTTGTTTCCACTGGATTAATTGCTGGGTGGTGACTGCCATTTTTAGATGCGATGATAGAGAAGGTTGTTAGCGATTGGTAGGGATAGGCAGCGCCCACCCTACTTGTAAAAATTAACAACTATTTCAGCGCTCCGGTTTAATCGTTTGCACAAATCTTAGAAAATCGTCAGTTTCCCAGCCATCTTCAATATCTAGGGTCTGCACGTTAAAAACCCCTACAGAATTGTCAGTAAGTTCCACTTCCATTGGCACTGTTCTACCAAGACCATAGGCGCTCACTACCTGTTCTACCAGAGTACAAGGCATATTAAACGTACCCATATCGATTCTGCCGTTGTTAGCTCGGTAATCCCAAACGACTACCTTTTCAATTCCAGCAGAATAGGGTTGCTGACAGTAAAATCGATGACTCAAGGCAATCATCCGCGCCATGTGGACATCGTAGCGGCGCATCTCACCCCCGAAAGCAGAAACAGTTGTGTTTCGATCGGGTACTTCAAAGTAACCCAGTCGCACTTTAGCACTGGCATCGAGGGTATTTTCTAGGCGGATGGTATTGATCGGAATGTCTGCTGGACTAGCAGCTTGAGCGATCGCACACAAAGCAGTAGCAGCGATCGCTGTACTCGCAACGGTTTTGGCAATTTTTTTCAGCATGGAAGCGTCAATCTGTTAATGACTCAAACAACCTGTAACAGACTTCAACTTCCGGCTGACTTATTCCGTCAAACTAGAGCTTGACAAATTGTTCACTCTTCTGCCCGAACGAAAGCTAAGTGCGGTGTCACGCGCCCCGTGGTCAAGCTGATCCAAGCGAGTCCTTCACTGGTTCCCACCCACAACTTATCGGCGACATCCGTGGATAAAGAGAGAATCCGACTGGAAGGGAGGTCAGCAACTCGATCCAGCACCGCACCCGTCTGCGGATTCAATCTCAATAAACCATTCTCCGTCCCCACCCAAACGCTCCGATCTTGTGCAAAGCGCACAGCGGTAACATTGCGCCCCCGGAGTGGCGTCACCGACCGCAGCACGTCCCCGGTTTTAGGGTCAATCACTAGCAAACTGCTGGGCGTTCCCGCCCAAATCCTCCCCTGTGGATCTAGGGTCAGGGCTTGCACTGTGGTGCCGGGGACATTCTTCAGCCGCTTCATCACAAAGGCATTGGTGGTATTAATTCGCACTAACCCTTCTAGCGTTCCCACCCATAGCTGACCTTCTCGGTCGAGGGTGAGGGCATTCGCTGAGACTCCGGGAAGCTTTTGCACCGTTGTCATCAATAATCCCTGGTCGGGGCTGATCATGGCAAGACCGCGATCGCTCCCTACCCACAGATAACCCCGCTCGTCAATCAATAGCGACAACACCCGGTTAGACGGTAAGGTAAAGTTTTGCGCCGTCACTTCATTACTGCGGGGATCTACTCGCAGCAATCCTTCGTAGGTTCCCACCCAAACTCGTCCCACCCGGTCTTGCGCTAACGCGCCGATGGTGTAGTTGGGTAGAGCAATCCGAGCTAAAACGTTGCCTGTCTTCGGGTTGATCCGCGCTAAACTCTGCCAGGAACCGACCCAGAGACTGCCGGTATAACCCGGTTGCAAGGCGGTGACGCGATAATCTGCGGGTAGGGGGATGGCTTCTTGCCGTCGGCGTTCGGGGGGCAAGGGACGACCTCCAGGCGGCGGCGACGAGGGTGGATAGGTGCGGAGGTCATCTCCTCGGTCTATCTCCGTGGATTGTTGAGCCAGTACGCCACTACCACTGGTCTGCGGAGCTGATTGGATGATTCCCCAGACTGGTACGCTTAAAGAAAGCAGGGTAGCACTAATAAACAAACCGATACGCGCACTCAAGAATGCCATCGCTAATCTCCTTAGAAGAGGCTTTGCTAACGCGCCTCTGTTCATTTAGCTGAAATATAAGATTTTCCTACTACATTTAAGCCTGTGTTAGCGACAGATTGAAAAAGTAGAACTGAAGTAGCGATCGCGGATTCGCCTAACTTGAGTATATGTACTTAAAAAATTAATCACAAACGCCAAATGTTTTCAGTTTGCCATCGACAAAGTAGAAGGCATTGGAACAGTATGCAAGGGTGCCGATTTCTAAATATTGAGGCACACCCGCTGAATCAGTTGGCAGTGCTTTCCATAGTTCAATTGCTGCTTTTGCTTTAAAGATTTGCTGTTCAGATGTTCCATATTTCAAAGGAGAATATTCACGGGCGGCTGATCCTAGCTCTCCGGATGGTTTGAAGCTGATAGCTGTGTAAATAATGCCTTCTGAGGACTCCGGGAGATGGATGAAATCCTTGACCACGGCTGGGTCGAACTGTCCGCTAGTCTGGTTAATGGCGATCAAAAATCGGAAATTATTATTTTTAGGGTTGACTAACAACAGAGCGTAATCTTTCTGCCTGTCTTCGTTGAAGTCAGCGCTGAAAATGCTACAGGTGGTTCGCTGTCCGGGATTTTCCCGCTCGTAGGCACGAATTGAAGCCACAAAGTCAGATGCTTTCGCCAACCGATACTCACCCAAGCTGGCTTTGAGCGCTGCGGGTATTTCTCCTTGGCACTGAGGTTCTGGTAGCGCTGCCACGGGTGAGAAGGTTTTAGTACCGCTGGAAGCGGAGTTAGGGCGAGAGGGCGTCAAATCGGTCAACGTACTCACCGGCAGATGGTTGGATACAGCAATCGTACTACAAGCTGCCAGGATCAAGGATGCGGCTAGGAGAGAAACTCTTTTAAGCATTGCCAAGGAAAAACAACGACCCTATAACATTCGGCGGGCGATCGCTATTTTCAGGGTATTTTTATCCACTTACTAATTGCTTACAAAAGTCAAGTCTTCCTTTGTAACAAAATATTTAGATTTATATGCAATAAGTAAAGCTTATGTTTACAAATAGAAGATTGTAATTTCAACTTATTGGCTTGCTGGTATAGTTAAAAATTAATAAAGAAAAAAGTACGGGATCGCTTAAACCCGGAACAACATTCAGGATTTCCTCAGGAAGGAAGAAATGTCTTACTCTCAAACCAAAACTCAGACAAAATCTGGCTATCAAGCCGGAGTTAAAGATTACAAACTGACCTACTACACCCCGGATTACACCCCCAAAGATACCGATATTTTGGCGGCTTTCCGGGTCACGCCTCAGCCTGGAGTTCCTCCTGAAGAAGCGGGTGCTGCTGTAGCTGCGGAATCTTCCACAGGTACCTGGACAACCGTGTGGACAGACCTATTGACCGACCTAGACCGTTACAAGGGTCGTTGCTACAACATCGAGCCAGTCGCCGGAGAAGACAACCAGTATATTTGCTATGTTGCCTATCCCATAGATTTGTTTGAAGAAGGCTCTGTCACCAATATGCTCACCTCCATCGTGGGGAACGTGTTTGGTTTCAAAGCTTTGCGTGCCCTGCGTCTGGAAGACTTGCGGGTTCCGGTTGCTTACCTGAAGACTTTCCAAGGTCCTCCCCACGGAATTACCGTTGAGCGCGACAAACTCAACAAGTACGGTCGTCCTCTATTGGGTTGCACGATTAAGCCCAAGCTGGGTTTGTCTGCTAAGAACTACGGTCGTGCCGTTTACGAGTGTCTGCGCGGCGGTCTAGACTTCACCAAAGACGACGAAAACATCAACTCCCAGCCATTCATGCGCTGGCGCGATCGCTTCCTGTTCGTTCAAGAAGCTATCGAGAAAGCTCAAGCTGAAACAGGTGAAATCAAGGGACACTACCTCAACGTCACCGCCCCCACCTGCGAAGAAATGATGGAACGTGCTGAGTTCGCAAAGGAACTGGGTACACCCATCGTCATGCACGACTACCTGACTGGTGGCTTCACCGCTAACACCACCCTCGCTAAATGGTGCCGTCGCAACGGTTTGCTGCTGCACATCCACCGCGCTATGCACGCCGTGATTGACCGTCAAAAGAACCACGGTATTCACTTCCGCGTTCTCGCCAAGTGTCTGCGGATGTCTGGTGGCGATCACCTGCACTCCGGTACCGTCGTTGGTAAACTGGAAGGCGAAAAAGGCATCACGATGGGCTTTGTTGACCTGATGCGCGAAGACCACATTGAAGAAGACCGCTCTCGCGGTATCTTCTTCACCCAAGACTGGGCTTCTATGCCTGGTGTGATGCCCGTGGCTTCCGGTGGTATCCATATTTGGCACATGCCAGCTCTGGTGGAAATCTTTGGTGATGACTCCTGCTTGCAGTTCGGTGGTGGAACCCTCGGTCACCCCTGGGGTAACGCACCTGGTGCAACCGCCAACCGTGTCGCCCTTGAAGCTTGTGTCCAAGCTCGTAACGAAGGTCGCAACCTGATGCGCGAAGGCGGCGACGTGATCCGCGAAGCTTGTAAGTGGAGTCCTGAGTTGGCTGTTGCCTGCGAACTTTGGAAGGAAATCAAGTTTGAGTTTGAGGCGATGGATACTCTGTAATTAGATTGCGGAGTAGTGAATGTTGAGTGCTGAGTTAAACTTAAACAAACTCAACACTCAACACTCAAAATTCAGAACTCTTTAGGTCTGGGGTCAAAAATGGATCTCAAGCAAATTGCCAAAGACACTGCTAAGACACTGATCAGCTACCTGACTTATCAGGCAGTGAAAAATATCGTGGCTCAGTTGAGCGAGACAAATCCTCCTTTGGCAATTTGGCTGAGTAACTTTTCCAAAACGGGCATCATCCAAGATGGAGAAGCTTACGTCAAGGAATTACTCAAAGAAAATCCAGAGTTAGCGCTTCGGATTATGACTGTGCGCCAGCATCTTGCAGACGAAGTAGCAGACTTTTTACCTGAGATGACTCGCACTGGCATTGAGCAAGCCAATATCACATATCGGCGTCAACATCTGGAGCGAATTACGCAACTTACTTTACCTGACCCCAGCCTCCAGCCGGAACAACAAACTGAATCACCAGGCGAGTCTGGATAACCTCGACCGTCACCTGACAGAACTCTTCAACTTTGGACGTTAGACCGCATCAAGCGTCCGCTTAGCAGACATACTTACAAGGAAGACCACACAACTATGAAAACTCTACCTAAAGAGATTCGTTTCGAGACCCTATCCTATTTGCCACCGCTCACCGACGCGCAAATAAACAAGCAAATCCAATACATCCTCGACCAAGGCTATATTGCAGGGGTTGAATTCAGCGAGAGTTCTGCACCGGAACAGCACTACTGGACACTGTGGAAACTGCCTCTGTTCAATGCTACGACAACGCAAGAAGTTCTCAATGAAATCAAAGCTTGCCGTTCTGAGAACCCCAGCGCCTATGTCCGAGTCATGGGCTTTGATAACATCAAGCAGTGCCAAGTTCTCAGCTTCATCGTTGGGAAGCCAAACCAAAGAGGTTACTAAACCTTAATCAGTTAGGTGGGCACTGCCTAACCGACTCATCGATAACTCGTGCAAAATTGGAGAGGCAGAGCAATCTACCTCTCCAATTTGTTTGTTTGATGCCTAGCAATCGGAGCATTCACTTTAACAGACTATGACCTACTACATTTCTCCCCGTTTTTTAGACAAGCTGGCGGTTCATATCACCAAAAATTTTCTTGACCTCCCTGGAGTACGAGTTCCTCTGATTCTGGGAATTCACGGACGGAAGGGAGAGGGAAAATCTTTTCAATGTGAATTAGTATTTGAGCGGATGGGCATTGAACCCATCCATATGTCGGCAGGGGAACTGGAAAGTCCAGATGCAGGAGATCCAGGGCGTTTGATCCGCTTGCGCTATCGGGAAGCCGCAGACTTGATCAAGGTGCGCGGCAAGATGTGTGTGCTGATGATCAATGATTTGGATGCTGGGGCAGGGCGCTTCGATCAAGGCACCCAATACACGGTGAATACTCAGCTGGTGAATGGGACGCTGATGAATATTGCCGATAAACCAACAGATGTGCAACTTCCTGGCAGTTATGATTCAACGCCCCTACCCAGAGTGCCGATTATTGTCACTGGAAATGACTTCGCCACGCTGTATGCGCCGTTGATTCGGGATGGTCGGATGGAGAAGTTCCACTGGCAACCCGATAGAGATGACAAGATTGGCATCGTCGAAGGCATTTTTGAGACAGATGGACTGTCTCGCAGCCAGATTGAACAGTTAGTCGATTGCTTTCCCGATCAAGCGATTGATTTCTTTGGTGCAGTGCGATCGCGCATTTATGATGAACAAATCCGCTTTTTCATCCACGAAATCGGGATTAACCGAGTTTCTACTAGGGTGGTCAACAGTGTTGAAGGACCACCAGTGTTTAAAAAGCCTGATTTCACCTTTTCTCGCTTGATCGAGTTTGGCAACCTGATGGTCCAAGAACAGCAGCGAGTTCAGAATTCACGGTTGGTACAAGAGTACAATACAGGGCGACGCTCCGTGACTCAAGAAGCTGGGGACGTGGCTCGGATGCCATCTATGCCCAAGGAAAATCGGAAGACAGTTGTCCGAAATGAGCTGGCGAATGAGCCATCCCACTCTGATGAGTCTCTTCAAGGCAATGGTCACAGCAGCAACGCTCAGGTAAATAGTGCCCGAATTAGTCCAGAGGTGCAGCAACAGATCCGCGATCTCCTCGCCAAAGGATATCGCATTGGTATGGAACACGCAAATGCACGTCGGTTCCGTAGCCAATCCTGGCAAAGCGGCGATCCCATTCAGACAACAGATGCATCGGAAGCGATCGCTGCTTTGGAAGCCTGCTTGAGCGAGCATAATGGGGAGTACGTGCGCCTAATTGGCATTGACCCCAAAGCCAAGCGGCGCGTTGCAGAAACGATTATCCAACGACCGAATAGTTAAGCGCTAATCGTAGATGATTGACTGCAAGCGATCGCCCCAAAAGAGCGATCGCTTTTTGTTTATCCTGGCGAATCGACGATTCAATAAGAGCGAAATGGGAACAAAAGTCTGTTTATTTCGTCGCTCTTGGCGGCTATGGATTTACAACAACGAAGTGAGCGATCGCGATTAAAATATAGAGGCTCATCTAAATCACAAAATCAATCCAATTTCTGTAAAGTTTAGGTAAAGTTGCACAATTTTTGGGCAATTTTTTTATGAAGTTTTCATGGCTGAGATAGCGATCGCTTTATTACTTTAGTTGTTACCGTTGGTTAGCGATCGCTATCTCATAATCAATCGCTCAAACAAGCTGCCTGTGCATCTTTCGACACGTCTTTGGTTCGCTATATTTGCACTTTGGATAAAAAAATCATGCAGTCCATAATCATCCTCTGGACTGATGTGTAGCTATGTGAAGCCTCTTACGATGAGATGACACTAAAAGTCTATTTACCGATACCTTGAACCGAATAATTTTATCGAAATCAGGCTGTTCTTCAATACGAGCAACTAAGCTTTTTCAGGGTGTTTCTAATTGCAAAGAGCGAATGGGTGGCGAAAAACAAATTTTTGATTGAACAGAAAAACCTGCTATGTTGCGATCGCTATTGCCAACTAAAGAGCTTTTTAGAAAGCTCAAACCAGCTCTTAAAATTGCATTGTGTTTGTTGTATAGAAACTGAAAACGTCAAAGCGTTTAATCCCGATTCCTTCACGAGAGGGATGATAACCAACTCCTGAAAAGTAGCGAAGTGAAGGCTGTGTATGCTCTACTAAGCGAAGGTTATACAAAATTTAGTCAAGATTGCCGTTTAGTCCTTGAGGCAGCTATTCAAAAAGACTACGATCGCAATAACCCTAGTGTAAGCCTAATTCTTTGACTATGAAACGCCCGATTACCTCTCCTAATGAAGATTTGGCTATTACTGATGCAAGCATTTCTAAATCTTCCTCAAAGTCAGCACGGTCTCAAGGAAATTGGATGCGTTACTTAGTCCTAGGACTATTAACTAATGCAGCTATTTGGGGAGCCGCTTTATATTATATAAAAGTTACAAAACCGAATTACAGCAGCGAGTTGGCTCTTACTTTACCCTCAACAGGTTCAGCCAGTAACATTAACCTGCCAGGAATTGGACAAGCCTCCTCTAAAAGCGACTCTCCGTACATGAGTACGAATCAAGATCCCAGAGAAAACTATAAATTTCTGGCTCTCAGTAAGCCAGTATTGGAAACTGCTGCTAATAAGCTCAATATGCCCTTGCAAGATTTTGGTAAACCCAGGGCTAAAGTATTAGACAACACCACGCTAATGACCTTTGAGTTTGAAGGAACGACTCCCGAAGAAGCTTATAAAAAATCTTTAGCTCTCTACGAAGCATTGCAAGCAAAAATCAATGAACTGAGAATTAAAGAAACCGCTCAGCAGGATAAAACGCTACAATCCACGCTTGGGGAATCCCAAAAAAAATTGAAAGCAGCGCAAACACGGCTGTCTGAGTACAAAGCCCGTTCGGGTTTAACTTCTACGGATCAACTTACTAACCTTTCACAAAATATTGAACAGCTACGCCGACAGCGGGCTGAAGTATTAGCTAAACAGCAAGATGCGAATGCCCGTTTTCAAGGGCTATCTAGTAACTTAGATTTATCGCCTAAACAAGCTTCAGATGCTTTTGTTCTTCAAGCTGACTCGCTATTTCAACAATACTTACAAGACTACAGTGAAGCGAATAGCCTCTTCGTTGCTTTGCAGTCCAAGTTTTTACCGGATCATCCTGCTTTAATTCAGCAGCAGGCCAAACTAGATGCCGCTCAAGCTGCTTTACTGAGGCAGGGTCAATCTCTTTTAAAGCGACCCGTGACGATAGCAAGCCTAGAGGAACTCAACCTGAGCAAAAGTGGTGGATCTGGAACCTCGCGGGATGCTCTTTTCTTAGAGTTAGTGACAGTGCAGACAGAAGCACAAGGACTCCAAGCAGAAGCGCGATCGCTAAACCAACAACTCGATCTACTTGAGGGTAGGCTGAAGTCACTGGCACAGCAAGAGGTTTCGTTAGCAGACCTGATGCGGGATGTGCAAATTGCCGAAGCAGTTTTTTCTTCTACTTTAGCTAGATTGGATTTGAGCAAGTCAAATGTATCTTCCTCTTATCCTCAAATTCAAATCTTCACAGAGCCTACGATTCCGACTGCTGCTAGTGCCCCAAATAAGAAATTGGTTCTGCTAGGTGCAGCCTTAGGTTCCTTGTTTTGTACCAATGGACTGCTGTTACTGTGGCTACGCGATCGCAAAATTTCCAGGTCTTCTGCCCTAGTTAAACATACTTACTTGGAAACCAGCCCGTAATTGGCAGAAATCGATTCAGTTTTCCGGAGATAAACCGCAGCAACAATATTGTTTTGATTAGACCCAAGATGCATGAGCCAGATATCAATGAAACCTCAAAATCTTGAAGAAAAGTTGATTTGGTATTACATGATCTGGATTTATGTAATTCATATTCTTGGGCTACAAATGACCTTAGTGCCTGCACTGGCTTGGTTTTTCTTATGGCGTGTAGGGAAGAAACTTTGGAACCAAACGGAGAATACGCCAGCAGAGGAGAAAATAACCATTCCCACAACAATCTGGGTGTGGATTGTTTGTATTTTAGTCATGGAGGTGGCTTTAATTGCTGCTCACATGAACTTTAATCTAGGATTAGGTAAAATTCTTAACTCATCAATCAATTGGGTTGTAAGATATGCTCCCTTAGCGTTGTTTCCTCTTGCAGGTTGTTTAAAAATTAGACCTCAGATAATTTATAGAGCAGCTTGCATACTTTGTCTGCAAAGCTTATTTGCTGTCATCATTTGCTATACAGCGGCTAGATTAAACCTACCTTCTCATATCTATACTTCCCCTTTGCGAATCATAGAACGTAGCGGTCTCGCTTACTACAGTATTAACCTCTACGGTCTCGATCCTGAAGGAGGTGGAGTTCGTCTTGAATTGTTTACGCCTTGGGCACCCGCCTTGGGGATGGTAGGAAACATCTATTTCTTTCTGGCAGCGCAAGAATCAAACAAAAAATGGCGATTCATGGGCATGATTGGTGCGGTTGCTATGATTTTGGGTTCGGTTTCGCGCCTAGGTATCATCTGTCTTCCTTTTATCATATTTTCTACTTGGGCTTTATCAAATTTTACGAAACCTTATATACAGCTAATAGCAGGAATTGCAAGTTTTATTATGGGAGTGTTTTCTTCCTGGCTAATTAATTCATTTAGAGCTTTTTCAGATATGTTTTACCAGGCTAGAGCAGGCTCTTCCAGAGTTAGAGATATATTAGCTCGTCTAGCAGTAGAGCGTTGGCAAGAAGCTCCTATTTGGGGACATGGACTTGGTGAATTTAAAGGGCCTGCCGTTGCAACATTCAAACCAATCGGCTCTCACCACACTTGGTTTGGTCTTCTGGTAACAAAAGGAGTCGTAGGTTGTATTGCACTTGCCATTCCCTTGGCTTGGAGCTTCATAGATTTAGTAATTAAGTCGCAAAGTAGTCGAACTGCGCGAGTAGGATTGAGTATACTTTTAGTCATGTTTATGTTTACATTTGGGGAAAACATAGAAGCTCTTGCCTATGTTTATTGGCCTGGATTAGTCATGCTAGGAATTGGAATCAAAGAAAAATTTCCCGAATTTGTATTAGCTGAAACAAATATTTCTGAAAACGGGTATAAAGCCAGAACAGAAGTTTAAAACTATACTGACGATCGAGCGGAGTTCAGGTCATATTTGTTGGGATTAAATTCACGCGAAGGTTAAACTAAATGCCAGTAATATCAGTAATAATTCCGGTTTACAATGCTGAACAAACAATTCTGGAAACTATTAAATCTGTTCAGCAACAAACATTTTCAGATTGGGAAATAATTTTAATTGATGACGGATCGAGCGACAAAAGCTTAGAACTTATTAAAGAAATTGTAGGTGAGCGGATAAAAGTATTTTCCTATGAAAATGCCGGAGCCGCAGTCGCTCGCAATCGCGGTTTGATTCACGCTAAGGGTGAATTTATTGCCTTTATTGATGCAGATGATTTATGGACACCAGACAAACTAGAACTACAACTTACAGCATTGCAAAAGCATCCAGAAGCAGGGGTAGCTTATAGCTGGACTTCTTTCATAGATGAAAAAGGAAAACTTTTATATGTACAGCAACCCGTGTATTTTGAAGGAAATGTCTATCCGCAATTATTAGTAAGTAATTTTCTAGTTTGTGGTTCGATTCCGCTGATTCGTAGGCAAGCAATTGAGTCAGTTGGGGAACTCGACCCGGAACTGAAATCTACTCATGATTGGGATTACTGGCTAAGGTTAGCAGCTAAGTGGTCTTACGTTCTGGTTCCTAAACATCAGATTTTTTATCGTCAAGTACCCGGCTCAATTTCTTCCAAAATAGAGGTTAGGGAAAAATATAATCTGATGGCACTTGAGAAGGCTTTTCAGACAGCGCCAGCAGAGTTGCAATCTCTCAAGAATCAGAGTTTAGCAAATGTTTATCAGCACCTTGCAGATTTGTATTTAACTCGTAAGGCAGATCCTGATGCAGTAAAGCAAGCAGGTTATAAACTAAAAATGGCAGTTCGCTTGTATCCAAAAATGTTACTAAATAGCAGCGGTCAGCGCTTGCTGCTGAAATGGCTGGTGATGCGATCGCTTTCCCCTAAATTTGCTAACTATTTTCGGCAGATATCTACTAAGTTTCGGGATTTTCGATATCAACGGTGGAGTAAAAATTTGGCAAATATGGGCAAGGAGACACCATAAATATCGATTTATTAGTAGCCATGAAGCATCCTTTCCTGGCATCTCTAATCGCAGGAGCGATCGCACCAACTTTAACAGTTTGGGCTACAGTAATTGTCAGTTTCACGGCAATGGCTTTGACCTATTTGATCTTGATGTTCTATGTATTCAATACCAAGGAGCTTTACCTATCCCTACTAAAACAGTTCAAACGACCCCAAAGGCTCTTGATGCTTAACCGTGCAGCATGATGACAGCAGAGTATCGGATGTTAGGTGAAAGTTACGATGAGAATCGCCTTTATTGTTGGTAAACTTCCTATTCTATCAGAGACGTTCATTTTAAAACAGCTAAACGACCGTTTAGTTGAAATATACGAGAAACTGCTAATTACCTGATAGGGTATGCAGTAAATATAGAAGTCAATTTACAGGGGTAAAGTTGCTGTGAAAGTTGCAATGATTGTTGGTCGATTTCCGGTTTTGTCAGAAACATTTATCTTAAATCAAATCGCTGGTTTAATCGATCGGGGTCACGAAGTGGATATCTATTCTGACCAACCAGGAGATACTTCCAAGGTGCATCCAGCAGTAAATAAATACCAACTGCTGAATCGCACCTACTACATCAAAATGCCATCTAATATCGCCATTCGCGGGCTGAAAGGCTTGGGGTTGCTATTCGCGAACAGCTACAAAAACCCAGCGCTCTTACTGCGATCGCTCAATGTTTTTAAGTATGGCAAAGAAGCTGCTTCATTGAGGTTGCTATATGCAGCAGTCTCATTATTGGGCAAAAAAGAATACGACATCATCCATTGCCAATTTGGTCCCTTAGGATTCATTGGGATGTCCTTTCGGCTGATTGGTGCCCCCCACGGAAAATTAATTACCTCATTTCGCGGTTTCGATATTAGCCAGCATATTCAGGAATTCGGTGAAGACGTTTATAATCCCCTATTCGCCACAGGAGACCTCTTTCTTTCCAACTGCGACTATTTCAAACGCCGCCTGATCAAGCTAGGTTGCGATGAGAAGAAAATCATCGTCCTCCGTTCGGGGATCGATTGTAGCAAGTTTGTATTTACCACACGTCATCTGCCCGCTGATGGTCGCATTGGGATTGTCACCACAGGTCGCCTTGTCGAAAAAAAAGGGATTGAGTATGGAATTCGTGCCATTGCCAAGTTGGCTAAGGCATACCCAAACATTGAGTACAACATCGTTGGCGATGGGCCATTAAAGGAAGACTTGCAACAACTCATTGATGAGCTAGACGTTAGTGACAAAGTAAAATTGCTCGGTCACAAACAGCAGCAGGAACTCATTGAAATTCTCGACAACTCCCATATCTTTATCGCCCCCTGCGTGACAGCTAAGAACGGCGATCAAGATGCCCCCGTGAACGTATTAAAAGAAGCAATGGCAATGGGTTTACCAGTCATAGGGACTCAACACGGCGGCATTCCAGAACTGATTGAAGATGGGATTTCGGGCTTTTTGGTTCCAGAACGGGATGCCGATACCCTGGCTGAAAAGTTGGGTTATTTATTTGAGCATCCGGAGGTTTGGCCTGAAATGGGTCGATCCGGTCGCGCCTACGTAGAAGCGCATTACGACATTAACAAGTTGAACGAGCGGTTGGTAGAAATCTACCATTAGATAGAGATTGTTCATTAAAATCGCGTTTGGCAGGTGAAAATCTGCCATTAGAAGTATCTTAATCAAAAAATATTATGATATAAAATGTATAATTTTCTAATTGAATAATTCCAAAAATCAAGATTTAAAGCAGGGCTTTTCTAATAATTACAACTTCACCAAAACTTCACATTAAAAACAGGGGAAATCGTGTTTTTTTGGTGCTTGTATAGCAAAAATTCTGGTAACATTTACTAGAGAAAGCGAACAAAGCTAACACTGTGTTGCCTGCTATCAAAATAATTTCAAAGCAAGCGTCGGCACAGTGAAATATCATGAAAAAGCGCTCCGGCAAAAAAGTTTAGCCCGGAATAAGCAATCAACGATTGGCTGTTCAAAGGTTCAGTAGCGGTAGACACTATGAGTCGAAGTCAGACATTCGGACGGGAAACAAGGTTGCGTGGGGCTAAGGCAAAGTTAAAATTGATCTTGATGAAGCGAATCGGGAAATTCGATAAACTGACATCTCTGATTTTGGAGGTGCAGAAGAAAACTCTCTATCTAGGTTTAGTGACAATGATTTTGTCTTCTATTCTAGATAGTGTAGGAATCGGGTTGATGATCCCTTTTCTTAAAGTAATTTTGAATGAAGGAGGGGGAACTCTTCTTCCTCAAATGGCTTTAACGGAAGGGTTGAACAATTGGCTAGCGCAGCAAGGTAAAGGAACTCTCATTAGCTTGTTTGCCCTAGTTCTCATGGGATCTTTAATTCTAAAAGGGTATTTTTACTACATTTCACAAGTATTAACTTCCATTTATCGGGAAGCAGTCATCAAACGCTTGAGGAAACGACTTTATCAAACCTATTTATATTCGCCAATTGAATTTTTTGATAACGTGCAGATGGGTAAAGTAACCAGCACCTTACATACAGAGGTGATGGAAACGAACAAGCTGTTGACTAACTTCTTTTATGGCTTGACCAACCTGCTGATTTTAATCGCGTATCTGGGAACGCTGGTGATCGTGTCCTGGAAAATGACGGTTCTGACGACCTTTTTGATTACAGGCGTTGCCTTATGGCTAAGTTATTTCTTGAAAAAGATCAAAACATCGGGGGGTTTGGTTGTATCTGCTAAACGCACTCTGAACGCGATGGCTTTAGATACGTTAGGCGGTGTTCGGATCGTTAAATCTTATGGTGCGGAAGATTTTGAACTCAACCGCTTCAATAAGATCAGTAACAATTATATGGAGGCAAACATCGGGCTAGCTAAGAAGCTAAACATCATCGACCCGCTGACAGAGTTAGCGACTTTGGCTGCGGCGATGGTGGTTCTTGTCGGTAGCTACACTTTGTTTATCTCCAAGGGTCTGCTGACGACCGCAGAGCTGCTAATATTCATGCTGGTTCTGATTAGAATTGTTCCGGTACTGAAAAAGGTGAATGCGGCGAGGGGTTCTGTCCAAGAGTCTCTGCCAGCGTTAACGAAAGTCACCGAGGCGCTTTCGTTACCAGAGAGATATCCGCTTCCCGGTGGAAACCAGCGATTTACAGGGTTGCGCGATCGCATGGTTTTCCAGAATGTAAAATTTGCCTACAGCGGAAGGTCTTACGTCCTCAACGGTTTGGATCTAGAAATTCCTCGTGGCAAAACTGTGGCGCTGGTTGGCGCTTCTGGAGCCGGGAAATCCACTGTGGCAGCTCTCGTTACCCGTTTCTACGAAGTGACCGAGGGTGTTATCGAGATCGATGGTCAAGATATCCGGAACTACGATGTTGTCTCGCTACGCCAGCACATCGGAGTCGTTAGCCAGGATACCTACATCTTTAACGCCTCACTTCTGGATAACATTGCCTACGGTTTAGAGGGAATGGACAGAGAAAAGGTGATTGAGGCAGCTCGCCTTGCCAATGCCCACGAATTTATCTGTCAGTTGCCCAACCAATACGACACAGTGGTCGGAGATAGAGGCGTTAGGCTTTCCGGAGGTCAACGACAACGCATCTCAATTGCTAGGGCAATGCTGCGCGACCCGGAAATCATGATTCTCGATGAGGCCACCAGTGCCTTAGATTCGCAGTCAGAACAGTTAGTGCAAGAAGCACTGGAACGTCTGCGAACCAACCGGACTGTAATTGTGATTGCCCACCGTTTGGCTACCGTCCGGAATGCCGACAAAATTGTGGTGATGGAGAAAGGTCGAATTATCGAGCAGGGAGGGCATGACGAGTTGCTTGCCCAGCGGGGAGCTTACTGGTCTTACCACAATCTCCAGTCTTTGCCTGTGTAAAACCAGAGCTGCCCAAGCCACACAGGGCAACTACACAGTACAGACTTTAAACACAAACAAGTTTCTTTCCTGTCTAGCTGAGTTGACGCAGAGCAAACAAAACAGTCGATAAACCGTTTAGTCTTTAGCGAGGAGTTTCTGATGTTAGATCCCCAAGTTACGATTGTTGTCTCACCGCGCGAACGTTTCAGCTGCGCCCGCGAGTCGCTGGAAAGCATCTACGAACATACATCAGTACCATTCAAGTTGGTTTATGTAGACGGGGGTTCGCCCGCTCACATTCAGCGTTATTTGCAACAGCAAGCGAGTGAAAAAGGATTTCAAATCATTCGCACCAATCACTACCTCACTCCAAATCGTGCCAGAAACCTTGGTGTGAGTCAGGTTACAACCAAGTATCTCGTCTTTATCGATAACGATGTGATTGTCAGCCCAGGCTGGTTGGAAAGCTTGGTTCAGTGCGCTGAAGAGACAAACGCCACCGTTGTTGGCCCCCTGACCTGCCAAGGTACTCCAGTACACGAAATCGTCCACTTTGCAGGTGGAGAAGCCCACATTTGGCTGGAAAAAGTTGGCGAAAACCCCAGACGGCGTCTCCGCGAGAAAATGTACAAGCAAGGTCAGCGAGTAGCGGATGTGCGACCCAAGCTCGAACGTCAAGAAACCGAACTGGCAGAATTCCATTGCGTGCTGGTTCGCACTGAAATCTTTGAGAAAGTCGGCTTGCTCGATGAACAAATGTTCAATACTAAAGAACACCTCGATTTCTGCATGACAGTCGTGGAGGCGGGTGGTAGCGTTTATTTTGAGCCTGCGTGTCTCGTCACTTATGTTCCAGGCCCGCCACTGAAGTTGTCAGATATGCTCTTCTATATGCTGCGTTGGAGCGACGCTTGGGAACTCAATAGCTTGCACCGCTTGCGCGATAAGTGGAATCTGGACGAGGACGGGTACTTCAAATATCGCTACAAGCGCTTGGGATGGCGGCGATATGTGACAATCCTTAACCCGATTGCTAGGCGTCTGACTCTAGGTCTTGCAGGGGGCAGGTTGGCAAATCGCCTGGTTCCTCTAGATAAGGCGTTTAACCGTTATCTCACGGATCGTCAGGCTCGCCTGCAAGCTCAGGGGATACAGCCTCAGATGCCCGCAATACCGGAGAAGTCGGCAGTAACAGCATCCTCCCGTTAGGTTGGCGGGGTTTGCGTGTAGAACAAAGAAACGAAAGTGCGAAACGAAGGTGCGAAACGAAAGTGCGATCGCTTCGACGAAAAATCCCCTTACACAGCCTTAACCCACTCTCCATCCAGAGAGCAAGCGGGGAACTGGACAGCAAGCCGCCTTCATTATCGAGCAATTCCCCGCTTTTTCACTAAGGCTTGTGTGGAAATTGAAGATGTTGTTTTTGGCTTTTTATTCCTCAAGCGGCAAATGAACGCTTGATGTCAGAAAGCAAATTGCACTCTTTTGCAGCCAAAATCAATAAAATTCGCCTAATTCGAGTGCAACAAAAATGAAGCATCCCAATCAAAAGCAACACTATGCACTCTTTTGCCCAAACCAACATCCAACTCTTCAACCAGCTACGCGCAGAAGGCTACTCAAGCAACGATCTTAGCCGCATCCGCGATGCTTATCAGCTGACAATGCATCTGTTCGCAGGTGCCTTTCGAGCCTCTGGTAAGACCTTTATCGCCCATCTAGTCAGCACTGCTAGTATCCTGGCTTCTCTTGGTGTACCTGCGGAGGTAGTAGCGACAGGTCTGCTTCATGCTACCTATACTCATGGCGACTTTGGAGACGGGAAAAAAGGCATTTCTGATGCCAAACGCGAACAGGTAAAACGTGCTGTTGGCAAAGAGATCGAGGAGTATCTTGCTAGATATGCAACGCTATCCTGGAACAAAAAGACAATTCCTGCTATTTTTCACCGCTTTGATACGCTCAATCCGCTTGACCGCGACATTCTTTTGGTGCGTTTGGCAAATGAGCTAGAGGAATACTTAGATTTTGGTATCGTTTATTGCGGAGATTTCAAACATCAACAATACATTAATTATGACGGTCATTTCATCGTAGAAATGGCAGAAAAGCTAGGTTTTCCTAATTTAGCTATTCAACTAGCAGCAGCGTTTAAAGAAAGCGCATCCGCTGAAATCTCTAGCGAACTCTGCAACACAAATGACCAGGATGTTTCGTTTCGTCTTGCACCAAAGTCCTACCAAAAGAGCCTGTCACTTACCTTTCGGAATTGGTTGATTTATAAACCTCGCCGTTTAGTTTCTGCCATCGTCCGTAAGTTTAGTGGTTTGCGTCCCACCACCTCCCTGAAAAAGAAGGTTCCTGCTGAGAGCCAGTCGGGGTAAGGCAGAGATTCGTACAGACTCAATATCTAGTTATAAAATGCTGGCTGTAGCAGATATAAAATCAAACCAATTTTTAAAATGAAAAAGGTTTCTGTCATCATTCCATTGTATGGAGTCGAAAAATATATAGCTGCTACAGTGCAATCGGTTCTAGAGCAAACCTATAAAGATTTTGAACTTCTGATTGTCGATGATGGTTCTCCTGACCGAAGTGTAGAAATTTGTCAGCAATTCCCAGATCCTCGAATTAAAATAATTCGCCAGCAAAATTCTGGCGTCTGCGCCGCTCGGAATACAGGGATTCGCCATGCCATAGGAAAATATCTGGCTTTTTTAGATGGAGACGATCTGTGGTTGCCAGAAAAGCTAGAAAAACATATTGATCATCTAGAAAATTCGCCAACTGTAGGGCTTAGTTTTAGCCGCTCTGCTTTTATTGACGAAGCGGGACAACCCTTGGGTATCTATCAAATGCCTAAACTCAAGGAGATTGCCCCACCCTTGATCCTCTGCCGTAACCCCATTGGAAATGGCTCAGTTCCGGTAATTCGACGAGAAGTTTTTGAAGCCATTAAATTTCAAGATGCTCCTCAGGGTACTGCAAAAGATTGTTATTTCGATGAACGATTGCGACATTTTGAGGATGTCGAATGCTGGCTTCGCATTTCCTTGAAGACTGATTGGCAAATCGAAGGCATTCCTGAAGCTTTGACGCTGTACCGAGTGAATTCTGGGGGCGCTTCAGCCAACCTACTCAAGCAGTTAGAGGACTTGGAAAAAGTGCTGGAAAAAACTCGCTCCTACGCTCCAGATTTGATTGCTCAGTATGGAAACCCAGCCAAAGCCTACGAGTTGCGGAAATTAGCCCGGTGGGCAGTCCGGCTGAAAGCAGCCCCAACCGCTGTAGACATGGCTCACCGAGCCTTATCTACCCACTGGCGCATGATTCTTGACGAACCCAGGCGGACACTTTTGACTTTGGGAGCTGCCTATTCGCTCTGGTTACTGCCACGTCCTCTCTACCGCCAGATAGAAAGTTTTGCCTTAAAAATGACAGGAGCTGCCCAAAAACGGCGCATTCTTCGAGATCGATCCCGACAGATGGCATAATTAGTTACAAATTCAATTTTTTTATAAACAGCGGAATAGGTTGTAAATTATGAGGGTTGTCTACCTGATCCAAACCCATACTAATCTAGAACAAATTTATCGACTGGTTAAAGTTATTAAAAAGTCAAGTTGTGACGCTTATATAGTGATAAGTCATAACTTCAATGCTAGTCAATTAGATGTAGAACTCTTCGAGAGTTTACCTAATGTTAAGGTGCTGAGGGCTAAGAAAGTTGGAAGAGGCGACTTTTCCATTACCAAAGCTTATTTAGATGTTGTTGACTGGATTTTAAACCATAATATTCAATTTGATTGGCTAACTAATCTCACAGGTCAAGATTATCCTACTCAACCGCTCTCAAAACTTGAAAATTTTCTGGCTGCAACTGAGTACGATGGATTTTTTGATTATTTTAATGTGCTTTCTGACAAGTGTACTTGGGGAGCTAAGGATGGGCGCGATCGCTACTTCTATCAATACTGGTGGTCAGGTATAGAATTAGCCAAATGGCAACGAGGCTTATTCAAACCTTTCCGAGTGTTTATTAATAATGTTCAGCCCTTTGTTCGGATTGATTCTTCCTATGGACTCATCATCGGACAGCAGGCCACTTCAGCTCCATTTAATGAAAAATTTGTTTGCTACGGAGGCTCTTACTTTAAAACAATTTCTAGAAAGTGCGTTCAATACCTTCATGATTTTTGTTCTGCCAATCCTGATTTGGTGAACTACTACAAGAAAGTTCGCCTTCCCGATGAATCTTTTATGCAAACAATCTTAGTGAATAGTGGATTATTTAATTTCCATCCCCGCAATATGCGCTATATTGATTGGGAGAACAGCCGCCACGGTCATCCCCGCATCCTTACATCTGAAGATTTTCCAAATCTAATTAAAGACAAATATTACTTTGCTAGAAAATTTGACATAAACCGGGACAGCAAAATCTTAGATATGCTTGATGAAAGAATTTTCCAAGCGGCTTAAAAAAATGGTATTATCCATGAAAAAGTTTTCGGTTATTATTCCAGCCTACCGAGTAGAAAAGTATATAGTTGCTGCACTTGAATCAGTTCTAGCTCAAACATACAAAAATTTTGAAATTATTGTGGTTGATGACGGCTCCCCCGATGGAACCGTAGAAATTTGCCAGCAGTTTATAGACCCTAGAATTAAAATTGTTAGCCAGAAGAACAGAGGACTTGCTGGAGCAAGAAACACCGGAATCCGCCATGCTCGTGGCGACTATTTAGCTTTTTTAGATGGCGATGACCTTTGGCTACCGGAAAAATTAGAAAAACATCTCGAACATCTAGAAAATTTCTCTAACGTAGGGATTAGTTTTAGTCGCTCTGCTTTTATCGATGAAACGGGAAATTCCTTGGGTACATATCTGATGCCCAAGTTTAAGGACATTACACCGCCCGATTTACTTCGTGACAATCCAGTCGGAAATGGTTCGGCTGCCGTAGTTCGGCGAGAGGTGTTTGAAGCGATTAAATTTCAAGATAATCTTTACGGGACTGTTGAAGATTTTTATTTTGATGATAACTTTCGTCAGGCAGAGGATATAGAATGCTGGCTTCGCATCCTCCTTCAAACCAACTGGCAAATTGAGGGCATTCCTGAAGCGCTGACACTGTATCGGGTAAACGCAGGAGGTCTTTCAGCTAGTTTGCTGAAACAATTAGAAGCCCTCGAAAAGGTAATTGAAAAAACACGCTCCTACGCTCCAGAATTAATCGCTGAGTGGGAAAATCCCACTAAAGCATATCAACTGCGATATTTAGCCAGAAGTGCAATACGTTTAAAAACAGGCTCAATGGCTGTGCAGCTAATGCACCGAGCCTTGGCTGCTCACTGGCGCATCCTTTTGGAGCAGCCCCGCCGCACGCTGATGACCTTAGCAGCTGCCTACTTGCTCTATTTCTTACCCCATCCTGTTTATTACCAAATAGAGGCTCTTGCTGCCAAATTAACCGGGCTTATTCAAAGACGCCGCATTCTTCAAGACCAGTCTAGCCAATCTTTATAATCAACGACTGTTTTTACTTCTATAAAATTAATCTAACTGCTCAAATAAAGTCTTGCTGCTGCATAAATTGATGTTAGTATAGTAGCGTTTTAGCAACTGGAGCAGCCAGACAATGAAAATATTTTTAGAAATAAAAAACTTTTTCAAAGAAACAATCAAAGGTTCATTTCTCGATCCGGTTGTCAGACCACTTTTAGATATAGTAACGCCTCCGAAACGCAGCGATATTCTTAACAGGCAAGACAATGCTTTCACGATTGAAATTATGTCTCGTGTTTTAACAAAAAACTCAAACTGTATTGATGTTGGTTGTAACACGGGCGATTTACTTAGTCAAATTTTACACTATTCACCTCTAGGAGTTCACTATGCATTTGAGCCAATACCAAGGTTAGCGAATAGGCTTAGAAAAAAATTTCCCAATGTAGAGGTCAGACAAACAGCTTTGAGTGATTCAGAGACAGAAACAACTTTTTGGTATGTGGTTAATGCTCCTGCTGTAAGTAGCCTGGATAAAGAATGCTGTGAAAGCCATATTCCTGATGCACTAATGGAACCAATTACTGTTAAAACTCAGAGACTTGATGATCTACTAGCCCCAGACCTTAAAATTCATTTTATCAAGGTAGATGTAGAAGGGGTAGAATTGCAGGTTTTTAGAGGTGCTATCAGAATATTAAAAGCTTATAAACCTTACTTAGTCTTCGAGAGTGGCTTAATTAATTCTCAAGAATGGGTTGATGGCACATTGAAAGATGGTAAATGGCACGATAGCAGAATTTATGACCTGCTTGTAAATGAGTGTGGTCTACAAATTTTTAAGCTAAAGAATTGGGTAGATGATTTAGCCCCGCTGAGTCGGGATGAATTTCTTAAGTGTTCTGCCTGGAATTTTTTAGCTGCGCCTTAGTAACAAAAAAATTTGTCTGAGTACTTGTTGATCTATATAAAAAGTAGCGATTGGCTAATTTTCTATTACTTTTTAGTATGCAAGTTTTATGCAGACACAATTGGTGTTGCTTGTTACCATTATTTTAATTTTAAAAGAAATATATTACCCTTTGACTTAAGGTGGAACAATCGTATAAGTAAAGTCTATCTTAAGGGGGACGCCTGCAAGATAGGCGCTGTAACAAGATGTAAAGCGTAAACATTGCGACCAGGATTGCAAGCGTGGCTTCAGTCCCTTAAAGATTTCTTTTGACTGGGATTTGAATTATGACCATAGCTGTAAATGTAAAAAATTGGGTGCAACAAAAACGTCATTACCAGTGGCGAACAACCTACTTTTGTACACCATTACCAAATTTCGATATGTGTCAAAAGATAGAGAGCGTTTTCCTGGGTTGCAAGAGTTTTCCATCAATGTGGGATAAATAACAAAATAATGTTCGGTTGAAAAACTGAAACAAAATAAACCCACAGTTCGTCTACATATAACAGGTTTGCTATTTACCATTCTGAACTTACTACTCTAGAGTGCTTGGTTGGCAGTGAAAGTACCTATCGATCGCTGTTTTACCTTCGTGGATGCTATTGCAGTTAAACAGTTTTAGTTGAGTTTCTGAACACAAGTTTCTCTATCAACTTATAGCTTTGCTTGCAAAAACTTACTAATACTTCTTATGCAGGCAATGCTAGTTTGGCAATCGTTGCAAATTTTGTTGTGACCATATAGAGGGCAGAGCATCAGTTTTTTCTAGTGACTTGCACCTAGTGGACTCTATCTATCTCTACTTGTGGCACATCCAAGTGTTGTTTATCGCACTTGGATAAATAACCGCTGCCCTTACCTTTTCGTGCATTTTTTTTCTGGAGGTCAAAAATCGTGAAAGTTCTATATCTGATTCAAAGTCATAAGAATCCGGAACAAATTTGTAGACTGGTACAAACTATAAAAAAATCAAGTTCCAAGTCTCAAATATTGGTTAGTCATGATTTCAATGGCTGTCAGTTAGACGTAAAAAGTCTAGAAATGCAGCCAGGAGTTTATGTAATTAAAAAGAATACCAAGGGAGTACGGGGAGATTTTTCTTTAGTGCAAGCATACTTGGATGCTCTTGAATGGTTGTTTACTCACAAGATTGACTTTGATTGGCTGATCAATCTCTCTGGTCAAGATTATCCAACTCAACCACTTTATAGATTTGAGCAGTTTCTTGAAGAAACTAACTATGATGGTTTTTTACAATACTCCGATCTATTCTCCAAAGATAGCTATTACGGTCTAAAAGAGAGCCGCGATCGCTACTTATATCAATACTGGCATTCTGGCGTACAATTTTCCAAGTGGCAACGGGGACTAATTAAGCCTTTCCGGGTCTTGGTGAATAATATTCAGCCTTTTGTAAAGATTGATTCTTCTTATCAATTATCTTTGGGAGTTCAGGCTTTTTCAACTCCATTTAGCAAAGATTTTATTTGCTATGGGGGATCTTATTTTAAGATTTTGTCTAAAAAGTGCATTAGTTATATCTACGACTTTTTGAAGAATGACGAAACTCTGATTAATTATTACAAAAAGACGCGAAATCCAGATGAATCTTTTGGACAGACTATATTAATAAATAGTGGTTTATTCAATTTATGTAAGGATTATAAATTCTACATTGATTGGACTGGCAGCCGCCACGGTCATCCTCGAACACTCACTGTTGAAGATTACCCAACCATCCTTAAAAAGGATGTTTACTTTGCCCGAAAGTTTGATATGGCGCGGGACAGCATAGTTTTAGATATGCTAGATTCCAGAGTATTACCAGAGACTAGCCAAGTAACTTTAGGCATAACTTGAGAATCAACCCCTCAAATCTATCTAGTCAGCTATAATTCCTTAGTTGGAAGTAGCTGACTTTGGGAGTTGAGGCTCAACAATGTTTACTGCTGCTACTAATCATTGGTCAACCATTGAAGCGATCGCTAATGTTACATTTGTAGGGCTGGCAAGCGTCCAACCAGTTCTGACAGGCTTATTAGTCTTCGCCATCGGGATTTGCTTCGCCCATATAGCCTTCAAGCTGATTACTAAATTTAACGCTCAACAAAGCCTTTCGTTAGCTCGAACGGTTCGCCTTGCTGTCATTGCTCTGTTTGCCACAGTAGCACTTCAACACATCTGGATTGCCAGCGACATTCTCAACGGTGCATCAGGGCAGGCAGAAGTCGTCACCTCCCGAAATTACCAAACCAATGTGTCTCTGGGGGAGACTAATGTTGCAGTAGGGGGAGGGGGTTATGTTACGGGGATTTTCCTGCATCCGCTACAACAGGATCTCGTTTACATCAAAACTGATGTTGGTGGCTTCTATCGTTGGAATTCAGTAGATAAAAGTTGGATACCACTAACTGACCACTTTCCACTAGATAAGAGCAACTACTACGGCGGAGAAGCCCTAGCCCTCGATCCAAAAGACTCAAATATTGTTTATATTGCCGCAGGCAAATACGTCTGGGATGAGCCTGGAACTATCTTTAAGTCTACCGATCGAGGTGCAACCTGGAAAAAGCTGGATTTGGACTTGCCGATGGGCGGCAACCAAGATAGACGGGAGGTAGGCGAGAGACTCGCTATCAATCCGTTTAATTCCAAGATGATTTTATTTGGTTCGCGGCGCGATGGACTTTGGAAATCTTTGGATGCTGGCGCGAACTGGACTAAAGTTACTTCTTTTGCTGGAAAGCTGGAAAAAGATATTGGCATCACAGCAATTGTATTTGACAAAGATAAGTCCGGCTTAGTCTACGCCAATGCCTACGGCGATGGAATTTATAAGTCTACTGACACAGGTGTTACCTGGAGCAAGATTGACGGAAGCCCAGAAAAAACGATGCGACTAGCGACAAGTCGCAACAACACTCTCTACGTAACAATTAATGGAAGTCCTGGAGTCAAAAAGTATGCAGATGGAGATTGGAAAAACATTACTCCACATGACTCCGAAGAGGATTTTAATGGGTTGAGCATTAACCCTACTAATCCTAACGATATTCTTGTTTCTACAAAAGCGAAAAAAAATACTAAAATTTACCGCTCGTTCGATGGCGGAACTACATGGAAAGAGCAGAAACGCTCGATCAATAATAGCGTTCCTTGGTGGTCTAGCTATATGCTCTCCAATCCCTCTGTATCTGCGATTGAGTTTGATCCCCAAGTTTCTGGAAGAGTTTGGTTCACCGATTGGTACGGGATATGGCGGACAGACAATATTAACAAACAGCCCTCTGTCTGGACGAACTATCAAAAAGGACATGAAGAGATTGTCACCTTCACCTTGGTTGCGCCTCCGAGTGGCGCTTTGTTGTTGAGCGGGATGGCAGATGTAGACGGGTTTTACCACAACAATGGACTAGACACTTATCCATCTAAAACCTTCGGTGGCAACGGTCCCGCATTCCAGGACACCTACAGCATTGCTTACTATGAAAAAGATCCGTTGCAAATGGTGCGCGTTGGCGGTAATCGCTGGAACAATACTTATTCGGGAGCAACTTCGACAGACGGCGGCTTAACTTGGAAAGAATTTGCTTCATTTCCAAAAGACACGATGCCGATGCGTGTAGCGATGTCAGCGACTAATCCAAAGTTATTTGTTGTCACTGTTAGTGGAGATAAAGCTCTCCGCACAGATGATGGCGGCGCTTCGTGGCAAGAAGTTGCTGGTTTACCCAAAGGTTCCAAGGGACCTTGGAATTGGTCTGTGCCGCTGGCAGCAGACAAAGTGGATGGTGACACGTTTTATTACTATAAGAACGGCAAATTCTATCAAAGTACCAATGGGGGTTTGTCTTTTGAAGTAGTGAATTCGTCACTTCCCGATGAAAGTTGGCACTCGCTTAGAACCGTATCTGGAGTTAAAGGTGAAGTTTGGTTGAGTCTCGATAAGAAACAACTTTACCGTTCGACAGACGGTGGCAAGAGGTTCTCCAAGATGGATGCAGTCAAGAGATCCTATTTGTTTGCTTTAGGAAAGCCACAGCCGGGAAGCACGATTCCAGCGCTGTATTTGTACGGAGAAATTGATGATATGGGCAAAGGAATCTTCCGTTCTCTAGACAGAGGAAAGACATGGAAAAGGATTGGTAATCCAGAAAATCCGATTGGAAATGGTCCGAATGTGATGGAGGCAAGTTTGCAGCAGTTCGGGTTAGTTTTTATTGGTACGAATGGCAGAGGAATTTACTATGGGAATCTGTAATCTAGTAGGAACATCCTCCTAAGGCTGCAAGCAAATACATCTGTGAGGCAGTTGTGACGCAGGGATTCGGAATGCGATAGACACTTGCAATATATTTGGAACCCCACCCCAACCTTCCCTGTTTACCGGAAAGAGCTTGAGGAAAGTTCAAACAACTTTTTCAAGCAGTTTAATCGCCTGCCAAGATATCTCATCACCAAAATAGACGTTCCAACGAAACGTCTATCCTGCAACAATAAATTTTAACAGAAAGCCAACAGCTTCTATGAGGATGTTTTAAAAGTCGAAAAGGGTACAATTTGTCAATCTGAGCTGAACAAAGTAGAGCATTCGCTCTAGCAGCGCGGATGCGCTGAGAATCTAGGGTTTCACGCAAATACTGAGATGCTTCGCTGCTTACCCTACGGGAGCTTGCTACTGCATGACAACAATAGGTACTTTACAAACATCCTCTAAAACAAAAGTTTCTTTATTCCCACTTAACCCGTTCCAATTTCACAGGTTTCTTGCCCCCCTGAAAGGGCTTTTTATAAAGATTAAGCTTTTGTTTCAAAATTAACCATAAGAAAGGCATATCGTCTACTAAATACCTTTTCCATAGCCTTTGTGGCTCGGATAAAAGCCTATGTAACCACTCTATCCCCACTTCACTCATCCACTGTGGAGACCTTGGTTTATGACCTGCCTCAAAGTCAATAGATGCGCCGACAGACAAGAAAACTTTGATATTGGGTAATTTATTTTTATACTTCAATATCCACTTTTCCTGTTTGGGGGCACCTACGCCTACTGCTAATACTGTAGCGCCTGACTTGTTAATCATGTCAATAATTTCTAGGCATTCTTTTTCGCTCTTTTCAAATCCAAAAGACGGAGAATGGGAAGCGACTATAATATTTCTGCCTACTTGGTTATTGATTCGCTCTTGAGCTTTACTAGCCACTCCTTGAGCGGCACCTAGCAAGAAAATCTTAACGCTTTCATTGTCCTTGTGGTGCATATAGAAAGCGGGAAACAAATCGGAACCCGAAAGCTTTTCTTTAAGCGGCGTACCCAAGAATTTAGTAGCGTACAATACTATTTGACTGTCACACACTTTATAAGTAGCGATATTGTAAGCTTTGTAGAAATCCCGATCGGTTTGTAACTTCATCAGGTGGTCTACATTTGGTGTAAATACAATACCGCCTTCCCGATCGAGTTTTGTTAATAGCTCGGCTTTTGATAAGTTGTCAATGGATACATTAAGTACATTAATTTTTTTCATTGACTCCTCTCAGACTCCTCTCACTTTAGCAATCTACTCGTGTGGTCGCAGTAATAACGACACAATAATGAGAGTCGGGCTATCACTACCTCTACCGTGGGAGAGGACAAATCTTTATGAAGGTTTATGACCCTAGATAGATTTAAAGATTGAGGAAACAAGCTTTGCTATTATTGTGAAGTTTTTTCCGATGGAAAGAATAAAGGTAGCGATCGCGCCACGACCAGACGCAACCCCTTGGTGAAAAGATTGCCCTGTTTACCTCCGACGCGCTAAGCAAGGAAATTCGCTGCTCGCTTCCCATCTTTCGCCTGTATGAATCAGTAGCGTTAGCTGAGCAGCCGTAAACTCAAACTGTAACGGTCGCTGCTGAAATTCAGTCCAAGCTAGCTGAAAGTTCTGCCGTGTCAAATCTCTAAAAGCAACAGTCATGTGAGGAGCAAACGGACGCTGCTGGGAAACCGAATCGACAATTCCCAAGTTTGTCTCCAAATCGGTCATGAAATCGGCTTGTAACGTTAGTAGTTGCGGCGTCTTGAGGACATTGATGTAGATAACACGGGGTGGAAAAGCTCCAAATCCTTGCAGGGTAATGGAGACGGGTGAACGATGCGAAGCAAACGTCCTCAAGCATTCTTCCAGCACTGGCACTGCCTCTACCTGCCATTCAAACGGCGGTTGCAGCGTAATATGGGGGGGAGATTTCTGGGCACCTTTGCTAGCATAGGTTTGAGCAAAGTGCTGCTGAATCCCTTTGGCGTAGTCCTGAATCTCTTGCGGCGGCAAGAGAGCGATAAAGAAGCGGCGTTTTGTATTGTCCAAGAAATTCCAGCGGTAGTTTACTTGTTAAATAGATATAGCCAGATAAGGGAAGAAAGTGAATGCCCTGGTTTGTAAAGATTGAAGAAGGCATCGTTGATAAACCTATCTTTGATAAATCTATACCGGCGCATAAAGCTTATGTCCAGGATTTGATTGCCAAAGGATACCAGGCGCGTAGCGGTTACTGGCGGTCGCGGCGAGGTGGCATGATGCTATTTGAGGCGTCTTCAATGGAGGAGGCGCAGGCAATTGTCTCTCAAGATCCGCTGGTGCAAAACGGCTGTGTCAAGTATGAACTCTATGAGTGGCGAGTCGTTGCCGAATAAAAGCTAACGCTGATTGCCGCTAGAGTTTTCAGTTATTACTGAATGATGTTATGCTTTAGATGATCCGGACCCATGCGATCGCAACGCCTAAACCTTGTCAGAACCGGAAGGTAGCAGCAACACGGGATGCTTGTGATAGGCGTGGCATCCGGATCACTCGAATCGCCGCATCGCCCTCGTTTGCCTTGTAATTGGTGGGCAGTTTCTGGATTTCACGCTTATGCTGGAATCAGCAGATACTTGC
The DNA here is from genome assembly GCF_057473865.1 of Coleofasciculus sp. H7-1. Classification (NCBI taxonomy): domain Bacteria; kingdom Bacillati; phylum Cyanobacteriota; class Cyanophyceae; order Coleofasciculales; family Coleofasciculaceae; genus Coleofasciculus; species Coleofasciculus sp. H7-1. The sequence continues at coordinate 50,242 of NZ_JBYCCT010000014.1, read as the reverse complement.
AGATTCAAGGAGCGAATCATTGCGATGGCTGGTTTTGGAGATATTGTTCAAAAAGCGTTTTACTTAGGAGTAGGCTTAGCTGCTTCTGCGGGTGAGAGAGCTGGGGGAAAATTATCGGAGTTGCGATCGCAAGCTCAAAAGCTAGCCGATGAAATGGTGGCAAAAGGCGAGATGACGACAGACGAAGCCCGCCGGTTTGTCGATGATATGATGAAACAAGCCCAGCAGGCACCCGTTGAGCCATCCAGCAGCACCCAACCCGGTGAGCCGCGCCGGATTGAAATTCTCTCAGAGGATGAAGATCCAAAGTCGGCAGCGGTTCCGGATAACGATGTGGACGCGATGCGCCAACAGGTGCAAGCACTACAGGACGAACTGCGTCGGCTAAAGCGCGATTAGCTTTCCAGTCATGAACGACAAACCGCGAACAGCCGAATCAATGCTGCATAGGCAAGAGCGAGTCGCTGCGAGTAGCATCATACGCCTTGCGCGATCGCAAGGCAACGGGTGCTAATCTACGCATTGCGATCGCATCATTGATTCGCGCTATTTAGAATAGGATTGCAGATTGAATTGATTGGCGTCATCGCGTCGCCGTTAAAAACTAAGCCTTTTGTGCTGAGTATCCAAAATGGAAGAGTGGCAAAAAGATTTTTTCGAGATGCTGGAAGCAGTCGCTGATGAAGTAGAGCAATTCTTCATTGGCATCACAGAAGTAGTAGACGCTGTTGCCGAAAGCGTGCAAACTACAATTGCAACCGATATCAATCAGTGTTTGCAGGAATTATTTGAACCAATTGCTGAAATTTATTTAGAATTTGAAGAGGTTGTAGGCGAAGGTGAGCAGCCTTTTAGCTATATGGTGGATACAGTTGAACCCACTCCACAAAAAAATCCTGCGTGTATGGGTTGCCACCATTACCACGGACAAGCTTATGGGGGAAACTTGTTAGTCTGCGCCATGCATCCCTATGGCTGGGACGATAAAAATTGTCCGGATTGGGAGGGTAGTACAGACTCGTTCAACTCCAGAGATATTTTCTGATCGAAGCAGGTAAAAAAGAAGGCTGAAAAGGTTCGACCTGCATCCTTACTCAAAAGTTCTTAGTCCTTTGTTTGTTATAAATGACTAATGACTAATGCCCAACGTTCGCTAACAACTACTGATGAGTCAGTCTCCAACACAGCAACAATTATCACCTGAAATGCCGCTCTCGGAAATGAAATACGGTGAGCGCAATATTGCTGAAGGACAATTAATTACCTTCCCCAATCCGCGAGTCGGACGCCGCTACGATATTCACATTACTTTACCAGAGTTTACCTGTAAGTGTCCGTTTTCTGGCTATCCTGACTTTGCGACTATCCACATTACCTATGTTCCCGATCAAAGGGTGGTGGAACTGAAGGCGATAAAGCTTTATATCAACAGTTACCGCGATCGCTACATCTCCCACGAAGAATCCATCAATCAAATTCTGGATGACTTTGTGGTAGCTTGCGATCCTTTAGAAGCCACTATCAAAGGGGATTTCACGCCGCGCGGTAATGTCCACACAGTAATTGAAGTGCGTCATCAGAAGTCGCCTGACGCCTAGGTAGCAGCACAAATATTCACTTGCTGCTGGATACTCCACCCAGTTTCAAAATTATCTTTTTCAGAAAGCCCGTCCAACGGGCTTTTTGCTTTGTGTCATCAAAAGCCTATCTATAGGTTCAAAATATAGACACCAAATCAGCCTAAAGGTGAAGGATAAATTCTCTTGCCTCACTTAGAATTTCGCAGAGCTTCGCGGCTTTTTAGATTGCGAAATGGAGGTTTCATGGCAGTTGCACAAACTTTTAACCATGTTAAGAATAGGTTAACTCAAACAAAGTTACTTCCTCCAACTTGGTTACAATTTTTTATCATTGTCTTGCTGGTACTGGGAGTATTCTTTCGAGTCGTCAACCTAGACCGAAAAGTTTACTGGGGCGATGAGACTCTGACTTCATTACGGATTGCTGGTTACACCAAGGCAGAATTAGTCCAAGAACTCTTTGATGGACATCAGATTGGGATCGAAGATTTGCAGAAGTTTCAACAACCCAATCCGGAAAAAGGTGTAAGCGGAACCATCAACTCGATAGTAGTAGATACTCCCCAGCATCCGCCACTATATTTTTTGATGGCAAGATTTTGGGCGCAATGGTTTGGTTATTCACCAGGGATAATCAGAAGCTTGTCTGCATTAATTAGCTTGCTAGTATTTCCTTGCATCAATTGGCTATGCCGAGAATTATTTGGATTTTCCTTAGTAGGATGGGTAGCGATGGCACTCATCGCCGTCTCCCCATTTCAAGTTCTCTACGCCCAGGAAGCACGACCTTATAGTTTATGGAGTGTGGCAATCTTACTATCCAGCGCGGTGCTGCTGCGAGCCATACGACTGGGAAATAGAGACACCAAAACCCTTATTTCTACTTGGGGAATGTATGCAGCAACGCTAGCACTGGGAATTTATACCCAGTTATTTTTTGCGCTGGTTGCCATTGGACATGGAATTTATTTATTGATAATTGAAAAATTCCGATTTACCAAGACAGTCTTTGCCTATTTGCTGGCATCTTTGGCTGGGTTCCTTACTTTTGTGCCTTGGCTTTTAGTTATTATTAGCAACTTGTCTACCGTTGAAGATACAACAGGTTGGTCTCGCCAGAAAGAAACCCTGTTTTCTTGGGTGAAAGCTTGGACTCGCAATATCACTCGGACAATGCTTGATGCAGACCCAGAAGGAGGAGCGATCGCGTTTGGATTTGACAATCAATGGACAGAATTAATTCGGCTGACTTTGGTAGGAATGGTTGTATTTCTGACAGGATATGCAATTTATTTTCTGTGCCGCTATACTCCCAAACGAGTTTGGTTATTTGTCTTAACATTGATTGGAGTTAGCTGCTTACCCTTCATCTTAAAAGATTTAATTTCAGGAGGAGGATTGTCAGGTTCAACTCGGCATCTCGTACCGATTTATTTAGGGATTGACTTAGCAGTTGCTTACTTGCTGGCTAGTAAAATTAGCTTGGTTTCTAGGAGTGCTAGAACACAAAAGCTATGGCAACTTGTGCTGATTGCGGTGGTTTCAAGTGGTGTCATCTCCTGCGCCATCAGTTCTCAACAAGAAATTTGGTGGAACAAAACCCTCTCTCAAACCAAATACAATCCCCAAGTAGCCAGCATTATCAACCAAGCGACTCATCCGCTTTTGGTCAGCGATGAGTTGCTAACCTTGATTCTGCCTTTGAGTCATGCACTTGACCCGAAAGTGCGGCTTCAATTAGTAGTTAAACCAGATGTGCCTCAGATTCCGGATGGGTTCAGCGATGTGTTTTTATATAGGAGTTCCCAAAAATTGAAAAAGGCACTGAAAAAGCAGAACTACAAAATAGAGCCTGCATACGAGACGGGTGAAGTCTGGCTTTGGAAACTAGAAAAAAAGGTGTGAGTGGAAAAAATTATTGATTTGCGTAGAGACGCGATCGCTCGCATCTCTACAATCCAAAATCAAAAATCAAAAATGGTTTAGGACTGGGTAGCGATCGCTTCTATCTCAACAACTGGCACTTCATCCTGGGACGGATTGCTAACTCGATCCAAAATTTCCATCAGTTCCCGTTCAAAAACAACTTGTGCGCGGTTAGTTCTGCCGCCAACATAGAAGCGAATCTCCTGCTGAGAGGCGGCGCTAACGCCTTCTTGCAGCGCCCAAATTTGCGAATGAGAAAAATAACTCATAACCACACCCAGCATCAGCAAACCAAAGCCAGCATAAACAAACGGGATACCGGGATCGGCTTTTATTTGCAAGCCAGTGCTGCCGATAACTTCATCAATGCTAAGCCTGACTCCATTCACTGGTGCCGACATCCCAGCGCGAATGGTATTTATTAGCTGACCCTTCGGATCGTAAAGCAGCAGCGTTCCCTGCAAATCCTTCGCAATTAGGGCAACTCCCTCACTCAAATCCGGTTTAGTGGGAATCCAAGTTCCCCAGATTCGACCCTTGCCGCCAGTATTTAATGACGCCATCGGCAACTGTAAAACTGGGCTATTATTCAGCCGCACCCGGATACCTGCAATTCCCCAATCGGTTTGATAAAACGTCACGCCTCGGTAACGCAGCGGCTGATTGACGTGAATAGTTTGACGATCAACTTCTTGTTCTTGTTTATCCAAAACTGACAAATCCGAATAAAACTGGTCGATTCTGCCTTCAGGTGTATAGTCAATCCAAAAACGATTTACCCGCACCGACCAATCTTTGGGAACTTGCGGCAGCGCCCAAGAACCGGCTTCGATGATATTTTTCACCTGAAACGTATCGCCGCTGGGAACCATTTCCTGGGCGACAAAACCTGTTATGCTACCCCAAATTGCGCCCCCCAGAATAATTAACATACTGGCATGAACGACAATCGGGCCAATCCGTCCCACCAGTCCTTTACGGGCGTAAAGTTTATCTCCTTCTTGAAAAACTTTATAGCGCCGCTGCCGCAACAATTCGGTAAGTTTATTCAGCGAACCATTGTCTAGTTCCGCACTCAGGGCGAGTTTCTGAAATTGACGGGGTTGGTCGTAAAACTTCCACTGCTGTGCTGCTTTTAAAGCTGGAAACTGGCGGGTGAAGGTACAGGCAGTTAAGCTGCTGCCAAATAAAATCAGGATTGCTAAAAACCACCAGGTGCGATAAACACGATCCAATCCGATTACCTGGATTACTTTCCAAGTCAGGAAACCAAACAAAGCGGGATGCTCTGGATAGTTAGCTTGGTAGAAAGCGGGCGACTGACCCTGCTCAATGACCGTGCCAGAGATGCTAAAAAGCGCGATCGCTAATAGCAACGCGATCGCTAACCGCAAATCTGCCAGCAATGGCAACAACTCCCGCCGCCAAAACCGATAGGAAGTTGACCCCAAGTTTGAGAAAAAAGAATTTTTTGCAGTCATTTTTTGATAATTGATAATTGGTAATAGCTAATTCTTTTGATTACCATTAGCCAATCGGAATCCGAGACAGCAGCGAAAATACCCCAAATCCAACCAAAAGCACACCACTAACTGGTGTAATCCAACTCGACCACTGGCGCAACTCCAGCAACTTCTTAATAGAGGCTGTAAAAGTCCCTGCCAAAATCAACGGTGCCACATAACCTGCTGTGTACGATAGCAGCAAGACTGCACCTAATACCACGTCTTGCGTCGTGGCTATCCAACCCAGTAACGTTCCCAACACGGGAGTACTACACGGAGAAGCAACCACCCCAAAAGTTAGACCAATCAGATAGGAACGCACTCCCTCTGGTAATTCTTTGGAAATCCACTCCATCCCACCCCAAGCAGGCAACGGAAGGGGCAAAGCTTCTAGTAAATTTAGCCCCATTGCGATCGCCAGAATGCTCACAAGAATCGGCAAACCAAATCCCACTTGACCGTAGACGTTTCCCAGCAACGCCGCTAAGATGCCAAGACCTGCCAGCGTCGTTGCCAATCCCAAGGAAAACCAGGTAGCCTGGGCAGCTGCTTGGAGGCGGCTTTTGGTTTCATAGCCCCCGATGTAGCCAAGGGTGATGGGCAACATGGAAAGCATACAGGGCGTCAGACTGGTGAGCAATCCGGCTGCAAAGATAATGCCAATACTGATAACGCTGAGATGTTGCAGCTGGATGAAAACGAGAGTGTTGGCAAATTCACTGAGTTCGTAAAGCTGGGTTTGCAGACTTTCAATCATGAGGAGGTTAGTTCGTGGAATGCTGACTCTGCTTGAATTTTAGCTTACTTGGAAGGGCAGAACCGGCGGGAATGGCGGCGTCCGCACAGTCTGCTTGACAATAACACCGATCGGTATTTTTTTTATCAACGCAGGTTTCTCAAGAAATTCTTAAGGATGTTTTCAGCGATTGCCCCATTAAGCTTGCAGCGAGTCTTTTATTCAAATGTTGTTAATTATTGTCAAGTCTAAAAGCGAAAACTTTTATTCTTTTTATAAAGCAACACTAAAAAATTTGTATTTCTTAACATTAAATAGCATTTAACATTAGAGTTTTTTTCCAAATTTAGGGAACCCTAAATACAGACACATCAGGACTTACGCAACTTGCGCGACATCTGAGGGCAATCCCCCTGGGGATTGAACCGACAAGAACGCTATATGTATAAGCTTTGCGTAAGTCCTGACATATTCAGGAGCCTATATTGTCCCTCCTTCCACGAGCAGACCGATGACCTAGCCAACGAACAGCTGAGAGCCTCATTGACTATTTATGGAAAACTCCAAGAACGTCGAGGAGAGTGCTACGTCCGTGTTGAATGTTGAATTTGAGCAACTTAACTTAGTTTCGATATATCTGAACCAAAGAGGAAATTAAAAATGAAGAATTCCTTAAGCCTTCCGCAAAAGCGATGGTGCTTCCGCCTGTAGAGGAAATCGCTGCTCTGTTCGAGCTAGCAATAATGGGCGACCTCAGAGGTATTGCCAAGCGAGCCGCTCAACTGGAACAGATGAATCAGGACTGGATACCGTTTGCCAGCCATTTACGTCAATTAGCCAAGGGCTTTAAAGAAAAACAAATCTTGGAATTTATTAAACAATAGAGAGAAAGTAAATGAACGTTGAAATTCCCCATAAAGGCATAATCTTAATCGTTGATGATACTCCCACAAATTTAGGGATTTTGTTCGATTTTTTAGCGGATTCCGGCTTCAAAATTTTGGTAGCGCGGGATGGCGAAAGTGCTATTCAGAAGGTGGAATATGCACCGCCGGATCTCATCTTATTAGATGTGCTGATGCCTGGGATGGATGGGTTTGAAACTTGCCGTCTCCTGAAAGCCAATCAAGCAACAAAAGATATTCCCGTGATTTTTATGACGGCGCTCACTGAGACGGCGGATAAGGTTAGAGGTTTGAATTTGGGAGCGGTCGATTATATTACTAAACCACTTCAGCATGAAGAAGTTTTAGCTCGCGTTACTATCCACCTAAGCATCCAGAATCTAACTAAGAAACTAAAAGAACAAAATGTGCGTTTGGAACAAGAAATCCAAGAACGTACAAGGGTAGAGGAAGCGCTGTTGCAGCTCAAAGAAGAACAAGAAGAACGGGTAGAGGAACGAACTGTTGAACTTTCCCAATCTAATGCTCTGCTGAAACAAGAGATTCAAGAGCGGATTTCTACAGAGGCAGTATTACAACAATCGGAAGCACGCTATCGAGAACAAGCGCATCAGCTAGAACTTGCGTTTCGCCAACTCCAACAGACTCAAAGCCAACTGATTCAAAGCGAACAACTGGCTAGTTTGGGACAGTTAGTCGCCGGTGTCGCTCATGAAATGAATAACCCGGTTAACTTTATCTACGGCAATGTTACGCACGCAGATCACTATACCCAAGACCTGATGCACCTGCTGAACCTCTATGCTAAGGAATTTCCCAATCCGGGGCCAACTATCACTGAGGAGGCTCAGGCGATTGACCTAGAGTTTCTCGTTGAAGACCTGCCGAAACTGCTGGGTTCGATGAAGATCGGGGTTGAACGCATCCGCGAAATCGTCCAGTCATTGCGGAACTTCTCTCGCGTGGATGAGGCTCAGATGAAGCCAGTGAACATTCACGATGGGCTAGACAGCACTCTGCTGATTTTGAACAACCGGCTGAAATCCAAGCCTGATTATCCGGGCATTCAAATCATCAAAGAGTATGGCAAGTTGCCTCCTGTAGAGTGTTATGCAGGTCAGCTGAACCAGGTGTTCATGAATCTGCTTTCGAGTGTGATTGATACTTTGGAGGAGTATGACCGTAAGCGATCGCCTGAAGAAATACACTTCTCCCGCAGTACCATTCGGATTTGTACCGAAATAACCGACCGTGGCTTTGTGACCATTCAGATTACAGATAATGGCCCCAGTATGACGGAGGAAGTCCGCACTCACCTGTTTGATCCCTTCTATACGCCGAAAACGAATGGCAAAGGCACGAAGATTGGGTTGTCCCTTAGCTATCAAATTGTCGTGGACAAACATGGTGGGCAGATGCAGTGTATTTCAGCGCCCGGACAAGGTACGGAATTCATCATGGCGATTCCGATTCGACAGGATCTTCAGAAAACGCCTTCGTTCCAGTCAATTTGATCTCAAAGTCATCAGCTAAAAGACATTTAACTTGCACGGTAAATTCTGGTAGTAGGTGATGGAAATTACCTAAAACCTCTGTTTCAATTTGTGCAATTTAGATGTACGGCAGCTTATGGCTCTCGGCGTCGCCGCCTAGCCGCAGACCGACGCCCTTGTAGAGACACGATTTCGGCTTCGCTACTCTCCCGCGCCACGCGAATCAGCAGCCCCCCAGCAATCAAACTGGCAATCATGGAATTGCCACCATAGCTAAACAGTGGCAAGGGCAAACCCGTAGTAGGTAGGACGCCAGTCGCAACGCCAATATTTAGCAGTGACTGCCCCACCATCAAAATCATGGCTCCAATCGCCACCAGCCGGTGAATGGGATTTTGCGCCTTTATCGCCACAATCAGCGCCAGCGTCGCATAAGCCATCAGCAGTAGCAGCAGCAGCAAACTGCCTGCAAAGCCAAATTCTTCTGCATACACCGCAAAGATAAAATCGGTGTACTGAATCGGCAAATAAAACAGCTTCTGTTGCGATAGCCCAAAACCCGACCCCCAGATGCCGCCAGAACCAACTGCCAGTAAACTTTGAATCAGCTGGTATCCGTCTTGCATGGGGTCAGCCCAAGGATTCAAAAAAGACATTATCCGACGGCGCTGATATTCTTTCACGCTGATACTGATTGTCGCCAAGAGCAACCCACCCAGTGCCGTTCCTCCCAAGTAGGAATAAGGCAACCCAGCAGCAAGTGCGATTAGCCACAAAGTCATTCCGCAAAGCGCGGTTGTACTTAAGTTGGGCTGTAGCAAAATTCCCAAAAGCACGCAGCAAAAAATTAACAGCCAGGTCAAGCGGACTTTCCACGTTAGCCTGTCCCAATGCCCAAAGATCCGAGCGCCTTGCAACACCAGGAATGGCTTGATCAATTCAGAGGGTTGAATTGGAAATGGTCCCAAGGCTATCCAGCGGGTTGCACCATTGGTGGTGGTTCCGACTCCCGGAATCAGGGTGACGAAAATCAATGCCAACAGTAGTATCACAAACCAATCGGCGATCTCTAGGACAGAACGCAGCGGGAAGTTCACCACCAGGTTAAATGCTACTAGCCCAAGGATGACTGAGACGATTTGTCGCTTGAAGTAGTACAGTCCATCCCCAAACTCAGCATCGGCACTGGGATAGGATGCAGAAAACAGCACTACTAACCCGATAAACAGCCAGAGGAAGGTTAGCCACCGCAACAATCTGGCATCTATTGCCCAATCCTGGGCAGAGGAATTAAAAACAGGAACTAGCTGGCGTAAATTCACAGCGACTTGGCGTATAGGTGACATTCAGTGGCAGGGAATTACTCGCGCGATCGCTCTAGCGTATGCATGGAGTGCTGCTCTCTCCCCAACATTAGCAGCGGTACCGACCAAAATGATAAGGCGCTTTGCCCTATATCAGTTCATCCGATCCCGATTTTCTTGGCTTTTCTATGAATTTTTCTGACATCTAACGGCATCAGGCGATCGCCCTCTAAATCAAAAATTTATTAATTACCTCTAAAAATTAAAGCTTTAAAGAAGATTGCTTTACTGACGATCTTTGTATTGGAGTTAACCGTATGATTACTGAAATCAAAATTCTAAATTTCAGTGATTTAAGTAAAAATGCGACCTTATTACTTCGTAATATCTATAGCCGCAATTATGTATAATCACGCAGACCACTTAGAGTTTTGGATTGAGCAAGCTGAAAAAGCTCAATTAGCTCCCAGGGCTACAGAGACTATTCCCGATTCCCTATAAGTTGAGCGAGATTACTTAGAAATGCAGGTCAAAACCCATCCCATCAATGTAACGGTACTGACTGTCCTGGTGCTAGCAGGATTTCTCGGCATCGCTTACATACTATTAGCCCTCAGCTCATCTTCACTATACTCATCTACACATCCAGCGGTCGTACCTTGGATAGGCGAACAGCATCAATGTGAGACAAGCGGCAGAACTTGGAGAGAAGAGAGCGAGGAAGAATGCCTGGATTACGAACGCAGCGCTGACTTCTAAAAGAGTTTGGCTTAACATAAATTTCCGAAAAATTCTTGAAAAGAAGTCAACAAATGCTTATCCAGCAAGCTTTAGTTGCTCTTTTTTCTAATCTAGTTCTCATACCATTTCACAAATTGCCTGCAACAAAATCCTCCCAACCGTCCCCTTAAAAAGGGAGCTTCGAGAATCGAAGTGTAGCGCCAATAAAGCGAATTGCTCCAGACTTACGCAACATCACCACATCTGCCACCGCAATCCCCAGGGGGATTGCCCCTACAAAACGCTATATGTATAAGCTTTGCGTAAGTCCTGTTGCTATCAGAAAGAGGATATTTAGCCACAAAAAAAGAGGTCGTAAAGACCTCTTTGCAATTAAATCTTATCAAAATGTTGAAAATTCCGTAAACAAGCCTATTTCAGCAAATTAAAGTAGACCAGTATTTACTCCTGGCTTACCAGTAGCCAGCTCAACCTTAACGATTTTTCCACCCATTTTCATAATCCGCTGCTGTTCGCGAAACCAATTTTCGTAGGGAACGAGTTTCGTGAAATAAGTGTTTTGCAATTCCCGCTGAGTCCGAATACGGGTCTGGCTGGGAACACAGGCAGTAATTTTAAACATCCGCATGGTTGATTTCTCCTAGTCAGGTGGTGAGGAAATTTTTGATCTCAATCAATCTTTGGATTGGCGTATCTATAAGACACCGAAGGCTGGGAGTCAAGAGTCAATACTAGACCGCTAAAACTTATCAACTCAATTCGACAAGCCTTTGACGAGCTAGCATTCACTCCAGACTTCCCAGACTTCACCAGACAAAACGCAGTCGCTTAGAACTTAAGCGATGAACGAGCGCTTACGCTTAGCTCAAGCCAGAGCAGATGTAGTCTAAATAAACGCCCATTTCCTTACCGGCATCGGCACCGACCAAGCTGGCAGTAACTTCTTTCATCGCTTGGATAGCTTGCACAGTGGCGGAAACAGGAACACCCAGGGAGTTGTAGGTTTCCTTCAAGCCATTCAGCACGCGCTCATCCAAGATGGAGGGATCGCCAGCCAGCATGGCATAGGTGGAATAGCGGAGGTAGTAGTCCAAGTCGCGGATGCAAGCAGCATAGCGACGGGTGGTGTACATATTGCCACCGGGACGGGTGATGTCAGAGTACAGCAGGGACTTAGCAACCGCTTCTTTAACGATGGTGGCGGCATTGGCGCTAATGGTGGTTGCTGCACGAACGCGCAGTTCGCCAGTGTTGAAATAGCCCTTGAGCTTTTCCAAAGCACCAGTGTCAAGGTATTTACCTTGAACGTCGGAAGAATTGATAACAGCAGTAATTGCGTCTTGCATTTTTCTTGTTTCCTTATCTTACGTAGTCAGGTTCAAATCCTCAGCAGGGAAAGGGAAACACCCTACTGCATGGCACCAATCACGTAGTCGAAGTAAGCGCCTGCTTCAGAAGCATCTTCGCCAGACATCATGGAGGAAGCAGCATTCTTCATAGCGCGAACGCCTTCGGAAACTGCGTCAACCGGGGTACCTAGAGACTTATACATTTCGCGGACGCCCACCAAACCGATTTCTTCAATCGGGGTGACATCACCAGCAACAACTCCGTAGGTGATCAGACGCAGGTAGTAGTCCAGATCCCGCAGGCAGGTAGCGGTCATTTCTTCACCGTAAGCGTTGCCACCGGGAGAAACAACATCAGGACGCTTTTGGAACAGCTGGTCGCCTGCTTGCTTGACGATGCGCTCGCGGGAGTCGGTCAACGTTTGGGCAATCCGGAGGCGACGCTCACCAGAGGTCACGAAGTTCTTGATCCGGTCTAGTTCGCCTGGGCTAAGATAACGAGCCTCGGCATCGGCATTCACGATAGATTTCGTGACGATACTCATTTGTGGATTCCTCCAATCAAAAGAAAAATTTTACCAGATGGTTTGAAACATGGCATTCGCCAAGGAATGTGTGAGCCTGTCACTGCTAAAGAATACTTTTTCGGTATCTTCAGCATTTTTCAGTGTAACCATCCGTACACACTGCCTTGGACTCAGCTACCTTCCGCAAATAATTTTGCGGCATTAGGTTCACATTCCAGGTCTGTTCTTAACAGTTTTTAACATTGCTCCTCATTTTGGGGCTTTGAGGGCGATCGCCTGTCAGGTTTACTGAACTGCTCCAGGACGCAGCAGGAGCTGAGGAGTCCCATCCTCTCGCTTGGGCCAGAATCAGGGTCAGTTGAAAGTTTTTCCAACGAGCTGGCAAAAGTTACAGTTGGCAGTAAGTATGGCTATATTGACCACAAGGGACGGATGGTCAGCCAGTCCCAGTTTGATGAAGCCCTAATTGAGTAAGATTGATTACTGACATCATTGCATTAGCCGTTCGCCTGCTTTATTTCTCTCTTGCTGGAGAGGAACAGAAAAATGCGATCGCCTCCTCTCCTCTTTTCCCTGGAGCGTCCTCTGTGGTTCGATAAAAAAGCCCTCTGACCTTTCTAACAGATCAAAGGGCAGATTATTTTGTAAGGTGGGCATTACCCACCCTACAAAAACTTACAGAATTTATCGGCTAAAGCGATTACCGATGAAAGAAGGCGACATATCTGACCAGGACTGTTTCACCAAGTCAGCTGCTGCTTTCACACTGCCCAGATAATTACCCGCTGGCAGGGACGGGAAGCGGTTGTAAGGCACCACATCCTCGCCGAAGTAACGGGCATACTCAGGACTATCCACCATTGCCTCTACAGCCGCCTTCAAGCCGCTATCCGCCAGCAGTTTGTTGTACTGCCGGATTTCACCTTGGGTAGCGGGTGCGCGTCCCAGCAGGTGCCGGAACAGGAACTCAATCACCTTGGTGTTGGGATAGGGGGTATAGAAGCGACGGCGATAGATATCGGAACTCGCCAGACTCTTGACAAACTCTCGTACCGAGATTTCACCGTTGCGGAGTTTGCTATCCAGATCCGAACGGCGCAGTTCACCAGGAACTTGACCGCTGAAGATATCCATCACCTGACAGTAGATGGCATTAATCACCTGTGCAGATTCACCCTGGTTCATGCCTGGGTTCATCCGGTGAATCCGTGCAGGCTTACGCCGCGATGTCCCAACTCCAATTTCAACGGATTGCCCGTCACCGTTGCTAAAGGAACGACCCAACTCGATAAACAGCGGCTTACTCATGTCGCGCTGACGAGCTTTGGCAGCGATATCTGCGATCGCTTTACCCATCATCGGCATCTTCGCCACATCCATGCGCGACTGCACCGGCTTAAAGCTGGGAACCACCAAGTCATCATTCTGCTTGGTCAGTTGGTTATACAGCTTCTCGGTATTCGGGAAGTTTGCCGCTGGCAGCGTCGGGAAGCGGTTGTAAGGCACCGTATCTTCTCCGAACGCCTGACCATACTCTGCGCTATTCACCATTGCGCCCACAAAGCCCCGAAGCCCCTGAGAGGCAAGGATCTGGTTATACTTGCGAATTTCTACTTGGTCTAGGGGTGCCCGTCCCAAGAAGTGCTTCGTACCCAGCTCGATCACCTTGGTGTTCGGGTAGGGGGTGTAGAACTCTTTGATGTAGAGGTCTGAACCTCCCAACGCCTCAATAAATTCCTTGAGGTTGATTTCACCATTGCCCAGCTTGCTTTCCAGGTCGCTGAATTGGTTCTTCACGATATAGGGTTCAATATCGCGCTCGAAAATCTGCCGATATGTCGCCCGGATCGTGTTTTGCACCAAATTCTTGTCGCCGGTTTCCGTCAGCTTGAAGACCTTGGTTTGTTCGCGCTTCTTGCTAACACCTTGGTTGATGCGGAATTGAATGTCCGGTTCCGTCCGCAGTTGCGTGACTTGACCGAGTTCCACAAAACGAGGGGTTTCTTGCTTCTCAACGTTGGTACCTGTGTCAGCAATGCTACCAAGCCGGAGACTACGCAAGCTGACGCCCGCTGGTGTCAGATACCGCTCGTAAGGAACCGTATCTTCCCCAAACGACTCGTTGTATTCGGGGCTATCGATAATCGCGTCAACCAAGGCGTAGAAGCCTTTTTTGGCGCAAATATCAAAATACTTGTTGGTTTCCTGACGTCCGTAGGTGGGACGACCCAACAGACGACGGTGGATGTATTCAATCGACTTGGTGACGTACAGCGAAGTCCAGTACAACTTGCGGAACAAGTCGGACTTAGCCAGAACGCGGATGAACTCCCGCACTGTGGTTTCGCCGTTTTCCAGCTTGATTTCCGCCACCTTGAGGCGTTGACCTTCATAGACATCCCGCCCAAACACTTGCAGGTAGGCTGCCTTCAGCACCGCTTGGGTGGAACTTTCCGAGTATTTGACGCTGGAATTCTTTACATACCGTCTGAAGGACGTACCGCCGTTCGCTCCTGGACCAGGGAGTTGATCCAGCTTGAACACTTTCGGACCTAGGGAACCCGGAGCTTTGGGACGAGCTGCTGGGTTGCTCAGTTGGTTGTCAATTCCTGGGCCTTGGCGGATCAGGATGCGACGAGTATCCTTACCAAACGGAGCAGGTCGGGTGTTGGGATTCTTCGTTTCTTTCGGGAAGATTGCCCCAAACTGAATTTCCAGGGGGTCGTTGCCGGAACCATACGGGTGTTGGTCGGGCAGCGGTCGCTCGTAAGCGGCAAATGTGGTAATGAACTGCGGCACCTTGCGGAAAGGGGCACTGTAGTTCAACAAATCTTGCTGCGGTCCCCAGTTGCGACACTCCTGCGCTTCTTGACCTAGACCCCGGATGTAGGGCACGGTTTCTTCGCCGAAGTAGTCGGAATATTCCTTAGAGTCCACCAGGGCATCCACGAGACCGGGTAGACCTTTGTTGGAAACGATGGAGAAGTATTCTTGTACTTCTTCACGGCTGGATGGGCCGCGACCCAGGAAGTGACGGAATGCCAGTTCCAGAGCGCGACTGTTGATATATGGCTCGTAGAAGTTTTTGCGGTAAAGAAAAGATTTACCCAAGCGGCGGATAAATTCTTTCATCGAGATGTCACCATTTCTGACTTTGGATTCCAGGTCAGAGATGCCAAGGCTGTAAGCGCGAGTAATGTCGCGCTCAAAGACTTGCCGATAGGCGGCTTTGATGATTCCTTCCTTTTCCGAAGATGACAAACCGGGCTTCATGGCGTATTTAGGACGCCGCTCGGCTGAATTAAAGTAGATTTGGGGCAGTTGCAGACCTTGCTGATCGCCAGAAGGACGCTGCCGCACTTTGTCGGAGGGGGTGGGGGCGCGGAATTCGCTAATCAGCACTTCAAAGTACTGGTTGACAATCGTTGTCCCCTCATCGTCGCGCCGGAAATAACCTAAGGCGGCTGCCCGCATTTCCTGCAACGCCACAATTGTCGCTTCGCCGGAGCAAGCATTTTCGATGATTTCCCGCAAACCCCGCGTGTTGACCGCGATGATATTGGGGTCTCCGGCAACGATTGCGTATGTCAGGTAGCGCAAGAACCAGGATAAGTCCCGCAACGACTTCTGCATATTGCCCGGACCGTAACGGGCGACGTTGATCGGTCGGAAACCGGCTGGGGTAGGGCCGCCGCCGCCTGCGCTGAAGAGCGATCGCAACCCCTGCAAAAAGCCACCGCTGCTCTCCACATAGGTGACATTTCCCAGCGTCATCCCTTGTTTGACATCCGGAACGCTAGCCATCGCCAATTCGGGTTCGCGAGGCTTTTCTAAGAAAGCCATCGGGGAACCCCCGACGAAAATGCGGTTGGCTGCGCGGGACACAATCAAGTCTGCATTTTGGGTGAGCGTTTGAGCAATCTCAAGACGCTTGCTGCCAGAACTGAAATAGCTCTTCAGTTCATCCAGCTCACCTCTCCCTAAGAAGCGGTCTTGTTGTTCCGCTTGCGAAATAGTTGCAACTGGTACTGTTTGATATAGTTGCGGACGCGCAACTGAGCTTCCACCACTTGCCTTAACACTCATTGGATCTCAAAAGCTCCCTATTCTAAATCGTCACTGCGTTAAACATGACCAGAGTGCCACTGATGAATGATGAATTGTGAAGGTTGAAGGATTAAAGTTAACCGACCGCCACGGGGGCGACTTACCCTGCGAAAGTGGCTCTTTCCCTACGGCTTATGGCTTATCAACTTCATTCTTGCGCCTTCAACATCTCAGCGTTCATTTTTGAGCCTTTATCCTTCAACTGCCTGGGGTTAATCAGCTCAGCTTTTAGATTAAAACTTTTCGGGCTTCTCAGGCGGGTTTGTTAAAAAGTGTGTAGAACCCTATCTAGGTGTTCACAAGGTCATAATACTAAATGGCGGCAGATTCCCTGAGAAGATCGATAAGTTTTGTTACCTAAACAGCCGTCTACCTACAGATGACCTGCCCGGACATCTCTAACTTTACCCTTTAACGTGATATGGAAATCAGGCAGGATATCAGTTCCGCCGTCCAACGACTCTACGATACTTACCCTTTTCCACCAGAACCTCTGCTGGATAGTCCGCCTCCCGGCTACAACTGGCGCTGGAATTGGCTAGCCGCTTATCACTTTTGCACCAATCAAACACCCCAAAAACTGGATGTCCGCATTTTAGATGCCGGATGTGGCACGGGTGTGGGGACAGAGTACTTGGTTCACCTCAATCCGGCGGCTCAAGTGGTGGGAATTGATTTGAGTTCGGGTGCTTTGGAGGTGGCACGAGAGCGTTGTCGCCGTTCCGGGGCAAATCGCGTCGAGTTTCATCACAAGAGCTTGTATGACGCGCAGCAACTACCGGGTGAGTTTGATTTAATCAACTGTGTTGGGGTTTTGCATCATTTGCCCGATCCGATTCGGGGAATTCAATCCCTGGCGGCAAAGTTAGCGCCGGGAGGCTTGATGCATATTTTCGTTTATGCTGAGCTGGGGCGCTGGGAAATTCAGTTGATGCAAAAAGCGATCGCCCTCCTCCAAGGCGAACGGCGAGGCGACTACCGCGATGGCGTTCAGGTGGGGCGTCAGATATTTGCCGCTCTACCTGAAAATAATCGACTTGTCAAGCGAGAAAAAGAGCGCTGGTCTTTAGAAAATCAGCGGGATGAGTGCTTTGCCGATATGTACGTTCATCCCCAAGAAATCGACTACAATATCGAAACTCTTTTTGAACTAATTGATGCTTCGGGTTTGGATTTTGTCGGTTTTTCCAATCCCAAAAACTGGGAATTAGAGCGACTGTTGGGGAAAAATCCAGACTTGCTGGAACAGGCTAAAAATTTGAGCGATCGCGAACATTATCGTTTAATCGAATTATTAGAGCCAGAAGCTGTCACTCACTACGAATTTTTCCTGGCACGTCCTCCCCTATCCAAAGCAGATTGGTCATTGGATGAGGCGCTGTTAGCAGCCATTCCAACGCGAAATCCGTGCATGGATGGATGGCCTAGCCGCTGTCTGTTTAACTACGATTATCAGATTGTCAATTTGTCAGAAGGAGAGTTTGAATTTTTGCAAGCGTGTGATGTTAACTCAGAAAAACGTCGAAGCGTAAAAGAAATTTTGGCTGGCGTTCAGATTGACTTGGATAAAGTGCGATCGCTCTTGAAACAACAGCTAATTATGCTGACACCGAGTTAACAAATAGGTAATTGGTAATGGGTAATAGTAAATTCGAGACGACTCATTACCGATTACCCATTCCCGTTGCCAATATTTCCTACATCAATTCAGATTACTAGACATTAGTTATTTTACTTTGATTCTGGATTCGTTGGTTCTGCCTCGTAGATGATCTCGCGTTTTGGCTCTTGGTTGCTGTCATCTGGAGTTTCAGCAGGGGTTTGATTTTGTGGTTCGGCAGGAGTTTCAGCAGGGGTTTGATTTTGTGGTTCAGCAGGAGTTTCAGCAGGCGTTTTATCTGGGGCTTCGTCTTCCGCTTCAAACTCAATCGTGATAATTGGTTTAGCCTCCCGATAGATAAAGGCTTCCATATCTCCTATGGGGTTTCGGGCACTGTTAAGGCTGTCACCATCATAAGGGGGAGTGCCATTAAAGAATTTTTCAAGTCGATAGGTTTGAGCCACGGCTGGGGAACCGATAAAGGCACTTAATCCAATGATGCAGATTAACCATTGAGTTTGAGGTTTCATTTGACCAATACCTCCTCAACTACAGCTACCTGTAGTGTATATAACCACCAAAGTT
This sequence comes from Coleofasciculus sp. H7-1, assembly GCF_057473865.1. Classification (NCBI taxonomy): domain Bacteria; kingdom Bacillati; phylum Cyanobacteriota; class Cyanophyceae; order Coleofasciculales; family Coleofasciculaceae; genus Coleofasciculus; species Coleofasciculus sp. H7-1. Next base: position 31,884 of record NZ_JBYCCT010000014.1, on the reverse strand, counting down.
AAACGAAGTTTCCAGTTTATAACCTTTAGTGACTTATGTAAAACTTGAGAGGTCAAATAAAACCGGCAACGGGAGCGATCGCTACTGTACTCTTATGATTATTTTTTCAGCATCAAAGAATATTTCGATGTCGTCAAGAGCAAGTTCTGCTGGCATCGGCAATGGAAGCAATCGCTCTTAAAACAATAGCTGATTTTGCTGACGAGTTAACAAAACTAAGCTGCGTAAAGATGCAAATATAAATAATAAGCCCTCAGCCTTTACCTAGAGGAGATAAAAACTGAGGGCATTGTTAAAACTTGCATTACTACCTTATTGAACCTGGCTGGTTGGGCTTTTGGTTCATCGGTACTGCGTTCCTTTGTAACTGGCTTTCTGACTGATTAGGGTTGTTGTTTTGCTCTGTTAAGTTGCGATTGGTGGCTGGTGTCCCATCCTCGGTTGATTCACGAACATTTGTGTCGTTAGAGGTTTCCCTATTTCCACTGGGGTTGAGGGGTTGGGTAATATCGTCGCCCGTATATGGGGGGAGACCATTGAAAAAGTCTTGTAACGGTGTGTTTTGAGCTACGGCTGGGGAACTGATGAGGGCAGTTAATCCCAGGATGCCGATCAGCCACTGGGTTTTAAGTTTCATTTGACCAATACTTCCTTTACTATGTGTAGTCTGCTACTACTCAAGTTAAACAAGTTTGCTTTTTGTAACCTCTAGCTGCCGACGTACCACCTGAGATTAAAAATCAGTCGGGTAGAACCAGCAAAGGAAGCGATCGCTACCGTACCCATTTAATGATTCTTTTGGCGTCAAAAACCGATGGCGAGGCGATCGCTGCTTTACAGATGTTTGTCACACCTCCCCTTTTTACAAACTAAACCCCTGCACCTTCCGAGAAATATTACTGTCGGTAAGACTAAAAGTTATACTAATTTCAGTTGATACAAGGTATAACATAATGGCAAGTATCAAAACCGCCATCTCGCTGCCAGAATCTATTGTTTGAGCAAGCAGAAGCGATCGCCCGCGAGATGAAAATTTCGCGGAGTGCCGTAGTTGCGATCGCACTGGAAGAATTCATTCGCCGTCGAATAGGAATTGTCCCCTTAGGAGAAAAAAGCAACGGGAAGATCGTTGTTGCATCAACCGATAACTAGACGCGCCCAATTGCCGTAAGTTAAAACAGCGATCGCATCCTTGCACTTTCCCCCCTAATAACTGTGCGCCTCCAAATCAGACTACTCAGCGCGATCGCTCTTTTGACATCTGCTGCAACGCCTTTCGCGCCTAATTTTCCAGCGCCATTCACCACAACACAGGCGTTAGCGCAAACCCTAGATGCTCGGAAAGCCGAAGCAGACCGACTTCTACAGCAAGGGATTCAGCAGTATGATACAAGTCAATTTGAGGCAGCATTACAGTCTTGGCAGCAGGCACTAAGTCTCTATCGGGAAATTAAAGACCGTTTGGGGGAGGGAGCAGCCCTGGGCAATCTGGGAAATGCTTACAATTCCCTGGGAGACTACGCCAAGGCGATTGAGTACCACCAGCAGAGTTTGGTAATAGCGCGGGAAATTAAAAACCGTTCGGGGGAGGGAGCAGCCCTGGGCAATCTGGGAAATGCTTACGATTCCCTG
>NZ_JBYCCT010000014.1:0-30153 GCF_057473865.1 Coleofasciculus sp. H7-1 | reverse complement strand
AGTACCACCAGCAGAGTTTGGTAATAGCGCGGGAAATTAAAAACCGTTCGGGGGAGGGAGCAGCCCTGGGCAATCTGGGAAATGCTTACGATTCCCTGGGAGACTACGCCAAGGCGATTGAGTACCACCAGCAGCGTTTGGCAATCGCGCGGGAAATTAAAGACCGTTTGGGGGAGGGAGCAGCCCTGGGCAATCTGGGAAATGCTTACTATTCCCTGGGAGACTACGCCAAGGCGATTGAGTACCAGCAGCAGCGTTTGGCAATCGCACGGGAAATTAAAGACCGTTTGGGGGAGGGGCAATCCCTGGGCAATCTGGGAAATGCTTACAATTCCCTGGGAGACTACGCCAAGGCGATTGAGTACCAGCAGCAGCGTTTGGCAATCGCGCGGGAAATTAAAGACCGTTTGGGGGAGGGGCAATCCCTGGGCAATCTGGGAAATGCTTACAATTCCCTGGGAGACTACGCCAAGGCGATTGAGTACCAGCAGCAGAGTTTGGCAATCGCGCGGGAAATTAAAAACCGTTTGGGGGAGGGGCAATCCCTGAACAATCTAGGACTTGCCCTCCAGAAAGCTGGCAATCTCGTTCAAGCCGAAAAAACCCTCCGCGCTGGAATTGAGGCATACAAATCTCTACGGGAGCTATTGGGTGGCAATGATGCCTACAAAGTGTCAATTTTTGAGCAGCAAGCTCGCACCTATCGCCTGCTGCAACAAGTCCTGATTGCCCAAAATCAACCCACTGCTGCTCTAGAAGTTGCTGAAAGCGGTCGTGCCAGGGCATTTGTAGAGCTATTGGCTACACGCTTCTCCTCCACTTCATCTGCTCAACCTAATGTCTCTACAAATCCACCCAACATCCAGCAAATTCAACAAATCGCCAAACAGCAAAACGCTACCCTTGTTGAATATTCGATTATTTATGATGACTTCAAGATTCAGGGTAAACAAGAACCTCATGAATCAGAACTCTATATTTGGGTAATCCAGCCCACAGGCGAAGTGGCATTTCGTCGCGCTGACCTCAAACCCCTGTGGCAGCAGCAAAATACAACGCTTCCACAGTTAGTTGTCAACAGCCGTAAATCTATGGGTGTCAGAGGTCGTAGCATCTTTGACGTAAACGTAGTTGCCAAGCTAGAAACAGACCAATCTGAACGCTTACAGCAACTTCATCAACTGCTAATTCAACCCATTGCCGACCTCCTGTCTACTGACCCCAATGCCCGTGTTATCTTCATCCCTCAACAATCCTTGTTCCTGGTTCCCTTTGCTGCCCTCCAAGATGCCAACAACAAATACCTCATCGAACAACACACTATCCTCACGGCTCCCTCGATTCAGGTACTGGAGTTAACCCGCCAGCAACGACAACGGGTTCCAGGGTCAGCTAAGGATGTGCTGGTCGTTGGCAATCCGATTATGCCCAGCCTTGCCCCCAAGGTTGGGGAAAAGCCTCAACCGCTACCGACCCTACCAGGTGCCGAGAAGGAAGCGATTGAGATTGCTCGTCTCCTGAACACGACAGCCCTGACTGGTAAACAAGCCACCGAATCCGCTATTGTCCAGAAGCTACCCAAAGCCAAGATGATTCATCTGGCAACTCACGGATTGCTGGATGATTTTCAAGGGTTAGGTATACCGGGTGCCGTTGCTCTCACCCCTTCCGGAACAGATGACGGTTTACTTACCGCCAGCGAAATCCTCAATCTCAAGCTAAATGCCGAGTTAGTTGTCTTGAGTGCTTGCGACACTGGGCAAGGTAAACTGACTGGCGATGGCGTAATTGGACTGTCTCGCTCTTTAATTACTGCGGGTGTCCCCAGTGTCATCGTCACCTTGTGGTCGATACCCGATAGCCCGTCTGCCTTGCTGATGACCGAATTTTATCGAAATCTGCAACAAAAGCCTGATAAAGCGCAAGCTTTGCGAAGCGCTATGCTAACGACGATGAAACAATATCCCAACAAACCCAGCGCTTGGGCTGCATACACGTTGATTGGGGAAGCTGAGTGAGAAGCTACGGAGAACAGCCGCCAGCTGCTACAACCGGGGGCGATACCCACACCAATGCGTAAAATGCTTCCTGAATGAGAACCCATGAGTTGTAGGTTGGGTTGAGGAACGAAACCCAACAAATGCTTATGCTAAGGAGAACAGCCGCCAGCTGCTACAACCGGGGGCGGGGCGATACCTACACCAATGCGTAAAATGCTTCCCGGATGAGAACCCATGAGTTGTAGGTTGGGTTGAGGAACGAAACCCAACAAATGCTTATGCGTGTTGGGTTTCGTTCCTCAACTCAACCTACGCAGATTTTGGATTTTTAGCTCCAAATGAACAGTATTGCATTTTAATTCGCTGACATCGGCTTAATTCTTTTTTAAGTAATGTTACCTCTGCATGGTATATTCAAAATGTTTGGTTCTGACCTGTAGTAGTTAGACCAAATAGCACAAGCTGAAACACATCAGTTGTGAACTTGTCAAACGAATCTCAAACAACCACGCCGACCACCGAGGAGTTACCACAAACTGGTTCGCCTGTATCAGAATCAGCTGGCTCCATGCAAGAGTACTACCAACTTCAACAAGAGTTGTTGCTGACTACACTTGCTTTGACCGGGATTATTTTTATCTCTGTCTGGATTTTTTACTCCCTCAACATTGCCCTGAATTACTTGATAGGGGCGTGTACTTGTGTGGTTTACTTGAGGATGTTGGCTAAAGACGTTGAGCAACTAGGCACAGAGAAACAGCGTCTGAGCAAGACTCGGTTTGCTCTGTTTATTGGGTTGATTATAATCGCAACCCAAGTGAATAAGCTACAGATTCTGCCCGTATTTTTGGGATTTCTGACTTATAAAGCCTCCCTCTTCGTCTATACGCTTCGGACTTTGTTTTTCCCGGACACTCGATAAGTTAGGCAGTGTTAGAATTCTCCACTTTTTAATCCCTGGAGAACCCTCATTGAATGGAAATGCTAAGTATTCTTTCCGCCTTTAATTCATTCCCCCTCGCCAAACTAGAAGTTGGTCATCACCTTTATTGGCAAGTGGGAAATCTGAAAATTCACGGGCAAGTTTTTCTCACTTCCTGGATTGTTATTGGTCTTCTTCTGCTTGCTTCGTTAGCTGCCACTCGGAATATCCAGAGAATTCCTAAAGGTATCCAAAACTTCATGGAATATGCCCTGGAATTCATTCGAGACCTGACCAGAAACCAGCTTGGCGAGAAAGAATACCGTCCGTGGGTGCCATTTATTGGCACGCTGTTTTTGTTTATCTTTGTCTCAAATTGGTCTGGTGCATTAGTTCCCTGGAAGCTAATTCACCTTCCAGAAGGAGAACTAGCAGCTCCCACGAATGACATCAATACCACAGTGGCACTGGCATTGCTAACTTCTTTAGCGTATTTTTACGCAGGTTTTAGCAAGCGGGGTTTAGGGTACTTTAAAAAGTATATTGAGCCGACACCGATCCTATTACCCATTGCCATTTTAGAAGATTTCACAAAGCCCCTTTCCCTCAGCTTCCGTTTATTTGGCAACATTCTGGCGGATGAACTGGTAGTAGCAGTGTTAGTTCTACTAGTTCCCCTGTTTATCCCTCTGCCAGTCATGGCTTTGGGGCTATTTACCAGTGCCATTCAAGCTCTAGTGTTTGCCACCTTAGCAGCTGCATACATTCATGAAGCGATGGAGGGGCATGGTGATGAAGGGCATGAGGAGCATTGACCTTCTTAGGAAGGAAGAAGGATATTAAGAATGAATAAAATCATTCCTCCTTCCCCAGATTCCCTTCGGGATGCCCTCAGTTGATAGAATTTGAGATTTGGGATTTGAGATTAAAAATCTTGACTCAAAACTCAACACTTGTAAGGGTACGGTCGTGCCGTGCCTCTACTCCAAACTCTCTGTTTTTTGTTCTGTACTTAAGGTAAGGAAATAATCATGGACCCATTGGTTTCTGCTGCTTCAGTTCTGGCTGCTGCTCTAGCAATTGGTTTAGCTGCAATTGGCCCTGGTATTGGTCAAGGAAATGCTGCTGGTCAAGCAGTCGAAGGTATTGCTCGTCAGCCAGAAGCAGAAGGTAAAATTCGCGGCACTTTGCTGTTAACCCTGGCTTTCATGGAATCCCTTACCATCTATGGTCTGGTGATTGCCCTAGTGTTGCTGTTTGCTAACCCCTTCGCTTAAAATTTTTTGTTTTAGTAGAGACGCGATCGCTGGCGTCTCTACTAAAACAAAGTTTTTAGTTTGTAGTCCTGTTGATGTAAGTTGAACCCCATGCCTAGGGGGTATAGAGAATATGACAAGTGAGATAATTTTGCTTGCCATTAAAACTGCTGTTCAAGCAAAAGAGGGAAGAAATGTTTGATTTCGACGCTACCTTGCCCTTGATGGCAGTGCAGTTTCTGCTATTGGCAGCGGTATTAAATGTGGTTTTCTATAAGCCACTGACTAAAGCGCTAGACGAGCGCGATGATTACATCAGAACGAATGAGATGGGTGCGCGGGAACGCTTGGCGAAAGCTGAGCAGTTAGCAAAGCAATATGAGCAACAGCTAGCGGATACCCGCAGGCAGTCTCAAGCGCTGATTGCAAATGCTCAAGCCGATGCCCAGAAAATAGGCGCTCAAAAAATAGCTGAGGCACAGCAGGAAGCTGTTGCAAAACGAGAACAGGCGTCTCAAGAGATTGGACAGCAAAAGCAAGAAGCCTTGCAATCTCTTGAGACCCAGGTAGATGAACTCAGTCGCCAAATTCTGGAAAAAATATTGGGACAGCAGCTGGTCAACAGATAGAGAGCTTGAAGGAAAAGCTGTCATTAGTCATTAGTCATTAGTCATTAGACCAAAGCCAATGATTGATGGCGAATGACCAACTTCATACTTCAATGGGATGGGTATCATGGGAACTTTTTTCTTATTAGCCGAGGTGGCTCACTCAGCTGGCTCTGAATTAGCAGAGGCAGAGGGGCATGGTGGTTTCGGACTGAATCCGGACATTTTTGAAGCCAATCTAATTAACCTGGCAATTCTTATTGGTGTACTGTTTTACTTTGGACGTAAATTATTAGGCAATATCCTAAGCGAACGTCGTTCAAGGATTGAAACGGCGATTGGAGAAGCAGAGCAACGCCAGAAAGAGGCAGCGGCTGCACTTTCTGATGCCCAGCAGAAATTAACTCAGGCTCAAGCGGAGGCAGAACGAATCCGCAAAGATGCTGAAGAAAGTGCTAAGGCAGCTAGAGAAGCTATTTTGGCGAAAGCAGCGAAGGATGTCGAACGCTTGAAAAAAACAGCGGTTGAGGATTTGAACACCGAAAGGGAGCGAGCGATCGCCGAACTCAGAGTGCAGGTTTCCGCAATGGCGTTGCAGCGCGTCGAGTCGCAACTCAAAAGCCAATTGGATGATGCTGCTCAACAACAATTAATTGACAGCAGCATCGCTAGTGTAGGAGGTCGCTGATGAAAGGTAGTATGGTTAGCGGTGAAATCGTAGAGCCGTATGCAGAGGCATTGATGTCCTTGGCTCAGTCGCAGAACCAGACAGAGCGGTTTGGCGAAGATGTGCGTTCTTTGTTGGCAGTCCTGCAAAGCTCCGAGGATCTACAGCATTTTCTGGGAAATCCAGTCGTAAACGCTGAAAATAAAAAAGCCGTATTGCGGCAAATTGCTGGTGACGGACTTCATCCCTACATCCTCAACTTTTTGATGCTGCTGGTGGAGAGGCGACGTATCCTGTTTCTAGAGGGAATATGCAAACAGTTTCAGGCACTTCTGCGAAAGCTGAATCAGACTGTTCTAGCAGAAGTCATCTCAGCGGTGGAACTCTCGGATGCCCAGCAGCAAGCCATCGGTGAAAAAGTAAAAGCGATTAGCGGTGCCCAGCAAGTAGAACTCGATACCAAACTAGATCCAGATTTAATTGGTGGTGTCATCATCAAAGTAGGGTCTCAGGTATTGGATGCCAGTTTGCGAGGACAACTGCGCCGCATTAGCCTACGCCTGAACAGTGCCGCCTAAAGTTGAAAGTTGAGAGTTGGCAAGACAAGCAGTTTGTCGGTGGAAACTTTTCAGATTGGATGTTGGCAAGTTAAGCAATTGAAATTTTTAAATCTTAACTTTTAACTTTCAACCTACCACCGCAAAAATATAAGGCTTCAACCTTCAACCTTTAAAACAAACCCTTCCATCCTTTAACAAGTAACCATGATCAGCATCAGACCTGACGAAATTAGCAGCATTATTCGGCAGCAAATTGAACAATACGACCGAGAAGTTAGTGTTTCTAACGTTGGTACCGTATTGCAAGTAGGCGACGGGATTGCCCGGATTTATGGCCTGGACAAGGTCATGTCTGGGGAACTGGTGGAATTTGAAGACGGTAGTGTTGGCATCGCCCTGAACTTAGAAGAAGACAACGTGGGCGTGGTGCTAATGAGCGATGGTCGCCAGATTCAGGAAGGCAGCTCAGTTAAAGCCACAGGCAAGATTGCTCAAGTGCCAGTGGGCGAAGCCTTGATTGGTCGCGTTGTGGATGCCCTCGCTCGTCCGATTGATGGAAAGGGAGACCTTCATACTACAGAAAGTCGCCTAATTGAATCAGGCGCACCAGGAATTATTGAGCGGCGCTCAGTGTATGAACCGATGCAAACCGGGATTACCGCTATTGACGCGATGATTCCGATTGGTCGGGGTCAGCGAGAGCTAATCATTGGTGACAGACAAACCGGAAAAACTTCGATTGCAGTTGACACTATTCTCAACCAGAAAGAAGAGGACGTGATTTGCGTCTACGTCGCCATCGGTCAAAAAGCTTCTACCGTCGCCCAAGTGGTGAACGTGCTTCAGGAACGAGGCGCAATGGACTACACCATCGTGGTAGCGGCAAACGCCAACGACCCGGCAACGCTGCAATATCTGGCTCCCTACACGGGCGCTAGTTTGGCAGAATACTTCATGTACAAGGGCAAGGCGACGCTCATCATCTATGATGACCTCTCCAAGCAAGCCCAAGCTTATCGCCAGATGTCCTTGCTGCTGCGTCGTCCACCCGGACGGGAAGCTTATCCTGGGGATGTGTTCTATCTCCACTCCCGGTTGCTGGAGCGTGCGGCAAAGCTAAGTACAGAACTGGGTGAAGGCAGCATGACTGCGCTGCCAATTATCGAAACCCAAGCTGGGGACGTTTCGGCTTACATTCCCACTAACGTGATTTCGATTACCGATGGTCAGATTTTCTTGACCTCGGACCTATTCAACTCTGGCTTGCGTCCGGCGGTGAACCCCGGTATTTCCGTGTCGCGGGTGGGTTCGGCGGCTCAAACCAAGGCGATGAAAAAGGTGGCTGGTAAGCTAAAGCTGGAGTTGGCGCAGTTTGACGACCTGCAAGCTTTTGCCCAGTTTGCCTCGGATTTGGATAAGGCAACCCAAGACCAGTTGGCACGAGGTCAGCGCTTGCGGGAACTTCTGAAGCAGCCGCAATACTCGCCGCTATCAGTGGCTGAGCAAGTGGCGGTTGTTTATGCAGGTTTGAATGGCTATTTGGATGATATTCCTGTAGACAAGGTGGCTCCTTTTGCGCGATCGCTGCGGGATTACCTGAAAACCAGCAAGCCGAAGTACATGGAAATCCTCCGCAGTCAGAAGCAGCTGACGGAAGAAGCGGAAGGTATTCTCAAAGAAGCGATCGCTGAAGCTAAGAAGACCTTCATGGCAATGGCGTAATTTGTCGTTAGTCATTGGTCATTGGTCGTTAGCTCTCGAACTAATGACTACTGACTAATGACTACTAACTACTGACTAATGACAAAACTATGGCAAATCTGAAATTTATTCGCGATCGCATTCAGTCGGTCAAAAACACCAAAAAAATCACCGAGGCAATGCGCCTAGTTGCCGCCGCCAAGGTGCGCCGCGCCCAACAACAGGTAACTGCCACTCGCCCCTTTGCCGACCGCCTCGCTCAGGTTCTCTACGGTCTGCAAAACCGTCTGCGGTTTGAAGAAGCAAATCTGCCTCTGTTGAGAAACCGGGATGTTCGGTCTGTAGGAATTTTGGTCATTACAGGCGATCGCGGTCTTTGCGGTGCCTACAACACCAACGTCATCCGTCGCGCTGAAAACCGCGCCAAGGAACTACAAGCCGAAGGTCGGGACTATAAATATGTGCTGGTAGGGCGCAAAGCCATCCAGTACTTCCAGCGTCGTAACCAGCCCATTAACGCCACTTATACCGGCTTAGAGCAAATTCCCACAGCAGCCGAAGCATCCAGAATCGCTGACGAACTGCTGTCCTTGTTCCTCTCAGAGAGCGTAGACCGGATTGAATTGGTCTACACCAAGTTTGTCTCTTTAATCAGCTCTCGCCCAGTGGTGCAAACCTTGCTTCCGCTGACTACGCAAGGACTAGAAGCAAGAGATGATGAAATCTTCCGCCTCACAACTAGGGGCGGCGATTTTGAGGTAACGCGGGAGAAAGTCTCTGCCCAAGTTCGAGAGTTCCCACGGGACATGATCTTCGAGCAAGATCCGGTGCAGATTCTTGATGCCCTCCTGCCGCTGTATCTGAATAACCAGTTGCTGCGGGCTTTGCAAGAGTCGGCGGCGAGCGAACTAGCGGCACGGATGACGGCGATGAACAACGCCAGCGACAACGCCAAGGATCTGATTGGTACTCTCACTCTGAAGTACAACAAAGCGCGTCAGGCGGCAATCACCCAGGAAATCTTAGAAGTCGTCGGCGGTGCCGAGGCGCTACAAGGTTAGATTTCGCTTTCAAGTTGAAATAATAGAATGCGTCCGAAAAATCTCGGACGCATTTTTTATAGTAATGAAAGACTTCTGTAATTTCTCGAATGTATTTTTTATAGAACTCACATCTTGCACCTGGCGGTTGCAACCGCTAGGTGCAAGATGTGAGATATAGCGACTTTAGAGCATCTGGCAATTTATTAATCAGCTGAACCTATGCTTAGTAGTTCCTCGCCCTTCAGCGATATTGCTACCGCCGCCACAAGCTGTAGCTGATGCTATCAATGCTAATACGAGCGCTGCTACTTGGCTCAGTAGCAGCGCTAAGCGGTTAAACAGAAGAAAGCGCGATCGCTTTTCCATCAACTTCAGGCAGAGGAACTTCCAGTAAAGAAGCGATTGTCGGAGCAAAATCCATGACGGAAATCGGTTGTTCTATCTTCCCTGGCTGAATCGATGGTCCGATGGCAAACATTATCCCTTCCGCTTTGTGATCGCCAGTGCGAACGCCTTGAAATTCCTTCTCTATCTTCCCAGTTTTAGGAGAATAAACACTAGATATAGGTGCCTCCCGATTCCACTCCACCATTAGATCGGGTAAATGGTCAAGATATTCTCCTTGATAGCACTCAGCTGTACGCAGAACCTTCTGAACTAAGGGTTTTCCGGTGTCAACATTGACTAAAGCCATCAGGTCTTGAGTCAATTCTTGGCAAAACGCCTCGTACTCAGCTCCCGGTCGAATTTTACCATTCGGTTCGCGACCCACCAGATTAACCCGAATCCCTCCATACACATCATTGTTGGGAAGCGTAAAACATTTACGACCCGCCGCATCAGGCTCCTGCAAAGCTTCACGCACTGGTTTGTCAATTTTCCAGAAGCGATTTCGTAAAGGTTGCCAAACGTATTTTCGGAGCGGTTTGAGGAAACCCTGAAGCACAGGAGTCTGTTCCCAAGACGAATTTAAAACCTTGGCAACCTGACGGCGCATGGTGGGTGGCTTGACCTTCTCAAGACGGCATAGGATCTCATCGAGCATGAACGTACCGTCGTAGTGAGGTCCCATCCCATGACTGGCAAGAACGAAAACTGTGGTTTCTGGATCTACCTGGTTCAACAGTCGTCCAATCGCGGCGTCAATAGCGATATAGACATCCTTTATGGGATTGCCAATTGCATTAACAATGGCTGGATTGTGTTTTGGGTGTGTTGGATCGTTGAGGTTCCAACATTGGTGACCAACACAGTGACTTTCCGCAAAGACAGTCATAAACAAATCCCATCCACCTTGCTCTAGAAAATAGCTGGAAAGTTCTGCTTTCTTTTCGGTTCTGGTTACTAAGTCGTCGCGAAATTTCTTGAGTCCATCAGCAGTACGTGTGACTCGGTTGCAGTAACCAATCGGGTCTCGACCAAACCGTGCCTCCACCTCTCCAGCCAAAGAACGGGGCCAAGTGTAGAGAGTATCGGGTAAGTCGGGGTCATGAGTTCCCCAATCAACGATTTGAATGCCATTTAGGTCAACGGACGGAGGAGTTCTGGGTACATCGAGAATTGCCACGCGGCGACCAGCTCGACTCAGAACATCCCAGAAAAGTTCGCCTTTGAGGTCAAATACACTATAGCTCGTAGTTCGGTAAGTTCCTGGAGCCAGTTGACTGAAGGAGTAGCAGCCGTGTCGAGCGGGTGAAATCCCTGTAGCAAAAGATGGCCAAATGGCTCCCACGTAAAGACCGACGGGGTTTGTAGTGATTCCCCAAGCACCCTTCTCCAAGAGAGATTGAAAAGTAGGAAGTAGACCCGCTTTGGCCCATTGAAGAATCAAATCCTTATCCGCAGCATCAATCCCGATGAAGAGAATCTTGCTTTTAGTAGTCATGGCAGGTTCCTCACTTAAGATTGGTATAGTATTCAAATATGTTAGTCTTTAAAGCTTTTTTAGTTGCTAAAATTTGACAATATAGTTCAGCTAAATTAATAAAAATATAATAAAAAGAACTCAGGAAACTACTCCAAAAAAACTGCATTTCACAAGCGGCAATTAAATCAGTTTTAACTTGTCCTCGATACTTAATCAGATGCCGAACCATTCTGAGCGTGCTTCCTAGCAAAATTTTAGAAAAGATAATTGGCTTGTTCCAATCTTCTACATTCAGCATCCGAAGATAACAAATACACAAGCTAGAGCCACAAATGAGAGATAGTAAATAATCTTTTTCTAGTCGGTACTGGGGGATTTGATGATAAGTATGCATAGCTGGGTTATACCAAATTTCCCAGCCTGCACGATATATATACAATAACGCCTCATAATCTTCCCCTCCCAGCATCGATCCATTCACTCTCCCACTCAGTCTCAAGCGGCTTGGAACGTTCTGACACCAAGCTTTTCGGCGCACGACTAATGCAGCGCCTGGAGGAAGACTCAAATTATCCGGATCGTACAAATGAGGTGTTTCTCCCCGCTCCCTAATTGCCAAAAAAGATTGTATTCTTTGAAAATTTTCAGGCGGATTGACTTCAAAATCTCCGTGAACTTGCCCCCCGTATGCACCTGCTTTTGGATGCGATTGACCAAATGAATAGGCAGCAGAAATCCAATCAGCATCAGGTAAGTTATCATCATCTATAAAACCTACGAATTTACCTCTAGCTTCTCTAATTGCTCTGGCTCTAGCAGCAGCTAATCCTTGCCGCCTTTCAAAACAATATCTAAGGGGAATATTAGACAGCCAGTTTGCTTGATAATCTCTAATAATTTCTGCGGTGTTGTCATTGCTGTTATTATCGACAACAATTATTTCCCAACGAATTTGTTCTGAATTAACTTGCAAACGCAAGCTTTCCAAAACTTTTGGCAAACGACTTGCACCATTGTAAGTTGGAATAGCAACGGTAAAATCTAAAGTCATGTTTGATCTAAATATAGGATTTTTCATCGAAAAAAAAATGATGAAGCTATGCCGCAGTTATCTTCTTTCCCTCAGAAACAATGACCTAATTTTAAATTTTGTTTTGATATTTAAAATGAGATAGCGATTTTTACAGATCCCTAACTATAGAAACTACCGCGCCAAAGCTTATGGTAATGCCAGCAGCCATAACTGCCTGGTTATAAAAAAGGCTTTCAGTCTTTTTTATAAATTCCGAATATCTTCTCAGTAGGTCTATTCACGAAATGTTTTTAGAGATTGTGCCAATATTAAGCAACTATGTTTTTATTTACAAGATTTTTTCAATAATTTCACTAAATCTTTATAAATTAGTTAGTTTTACTTTATTCCTACTTTAATCTCCTCGGAGTTTTACAGAACATTATTCCAAAAATACAACCTCTACTCTGACCGATAGGTACAAATAGAGTACTTTTCACTTGCGTTCAAATTCGCCGTAGGTTAGCAGCGTTAGCGCTAACGTGAAACTTTGCTAACTCGCAGGCTAAAGCGCTTTAGCCTGCGCGGTTCATCTAAAAAAGATAGAGACGCTTGCCTAAAAGCGTCTCTACATCACAAATAAAATAGGACTGCTATATAGCGATGAAACACTTAGGCGACAGGTAGAGCAATTACAGTTCAGGACTCGCCGCACATCACCACATCTGAGGGCAACCACAGGGGGATTGCCCCTACAAAACGCTATATGTATAAGCTTTGCGTAATTCCTGAGTTTCTGCTGATTGAAGTTAATAGGCAACAGGCGCAATATCCACCACTAGACTTAAAAGCGATCGCGCGATCGCTTTGCAGAAGGAAGCGAAAGAAGCAGGCACCTGGATATAGGGGTGCGAATCATAGGCTTTGGTTAAGCTTGAAACGTTAAGGGTGCGCTTGTCGTACCCTTAACAGGAGCAGCACTTATGCAACATCACCATATCTGCCACCGCAACCACAGGGGGATTGAACCCGAAAAAACGCTATATGTATAAGCTTTGCGTAAGTGCTGTTCAACTTAAAAAATCCTATACGCCTGAGCCGACTTCGGCGCATTTTTGTTTGAACCCTTCGTATCGTTAAGCAGCCTCTATCGCTGCTCAAAGGAGAACTCATAGCAAAAAGTCTTGAGAACGTTGCATATTTTTTACAATCTGTTACATTAATTAATATAGAGTTACAAAAAAACCAGCAACCATGAGATACACCACCGACGAACGAGGCATCCTCAACAACTATGCAGCTGAGCCTGCGGTGTATGTTGCCGAATCCCCTTCACCAGAGCAGCAGCGTCGCTACGCTTTTCAAGGCGTAGTCGCCATTTTGTTTGTCACCCTGCTGGTTCTGACTGCATTGGGTGTCAGCTAAACCTTAACAATGACAGGACTTACGCAACATCACCACATAGTAAGGGCAACCACAGGGGGATTGAACCCGAAAAAACGCTATATGTATAAGCTTGGGTTTCAGACACTTATTTCAGACATTTAGGAGTTCGGTTATGAAGAGTGACTTTGACTTTGATGCCCGCTATCAGTTTGCGCCGACTGTGTTTAATACTGATTTCAACAACTTTGCGCCCATCAGTGCTAATCAAGCTTGGTCGCTGTTCTTTCCCGCTGGTCGTAACGATGCGGCGCTGGGAGATAATCCTGAAGTAGGACGACTCTTCAACAACATCTTGAGTGCTGTTGTCTTCACAGTAATTGTTGGAGCCTTTACTTTCTACTCGTTTTAAGACAAAGACAACGTGAAAATTTCTTCAACCCCAGCTTTGCACGAGCTGGGGTTTCTCATTTCCAGGCATTGTCGTTTGACCGGGGTGAGTAGCTAATTGATTCATGGAACAATAGAGAAAGTTTAGTTTCTGTGGGAAGCATTCCCTCTAGCCATTGCTGCTCATGTCCAAGACACATAAAGTTGAAATTTACCACCAAGGCAACACTCATACCCTTGAAGTGCCAGAGGATAAAGCGATCCTTCAGGCTGCCTATGCCGCTGGGTTAGACTTACCCAGTTCTTGCAATGCGGGAGTTTGTACTACCTGTGCGGCTAAGATCCTAGAAGGCAAGGTGGATCAGACTGATGGCATGGGCGTCAGTCCAGAGCTTCAGGCACAAGGCTATGTATTGCTCTGCGTCGCTTATCCCCGCTCCGATTTGAAGATTGAGAGTGGGAAAGAAGACGAACTGTACGAGTTGCAATTTGGGCAGTTCCAGAAGTAGCCTCTGATAGTGATACCGACCTTGTAAACTCGCAACTACACAAAACTTAGCCTGACGAGAGCAGGCTGGCATTTCAATATTCCGTACTAGAACCACTAAGATGACGACGCACTTTATTACCGCAGAAATTGACCTTCAGGAATCGCCAGTGCAGCTGCACTCCGCCATTGAGGCAGAATTGGAAAAACGGGGGGAACCCTTGCGCTGGGCGATCGCTTCTGTAGATGTCGAGCAGCAGAAAGCCCATGTTGAGGCAATCGTCACAGTGGCATCTGATTCAGCTCAGTGAATCGGCGTCCTTACACGGTTGTATTAATTGTCCCGACTGGGGTTGGGGCAGCAGTTGGGGGATATGCGGGGGATGCGCTGCCAGTGGCAAGAGCGATCGCGCAAATCTCCGACATCCTGATTACCCACCCCAATGTTCTCAACGGTGCCCAGTTGTACTGGAATTTGCCCAACGCTTTCTACGTGGAAGGCTACGGACTTGACAAATTTGCATCTGGGTGCTGGGGACTGCGACCCGTGCATCAGAACCGGGTCGGTTTAATTCTCGATCGGGGGATTGAACCCGAACTGCGGCTGCGGCATCTCCAGGCAGCAGATGCCACTAGAGCCACGCTGGGATTGAATCTCACAGATTATGTGGTGACAGACGCCCCGCTAGGGGTGGAACTGAGAACGTCAGCATCGGGAGCCAGTTGGGGGACGATTGGAAATCCTCATAGTTTATTACGGGCAGCAGAGGTACTGATTACCAAGGCGAGGGCAGAAGCGATCGCCGTCGTTGCCCGTTTCCCCGATGATATCGAAACCGAGGCGCTGGAAAGTTACCGACACGGGCAGGGAGTTGATCCCCTTGCCGGTGCTGAAGCCGTGATTAGTCACCTGATCGTGCGAACCTTTCAAATCCCCTGTGCCCACGCCCCGGCTCTTTTACCGCTACCCCTCGATCCGCACCTGTCTCCCCGCTCAGCTGCCGAGGAATTAGGCTATACTTTTTTACCCTGCGTTCTGGTTGGTCTGAGTCGCGCCCCCCAGTTTATTGTAGAAACGCACGGCGGTGCGACCTTACCTGGAGATGTGTGGGCAGATCGAGTCGATGCCGTCGTCGTACCCGCAACCGCTTGTGGCGGCAGTGCGATACTGAGTTTAAGTCAGACGCGATCGCAGATTATTGCCGTCGAAGAAAATAAAACTCAAATGCAAGTTCCTCCAGAACAGCTGGGAATTAAAGCATTGCGGGTAAACTCATATTTAGAAGCACTTGGTGTCTTGGTAGCCCATCGAGCTGGTATTAGTCCCGGTGCCCTTAGTCCAACCCTGTCTTCGCTAGTCAGAATTCAGTAAGGCGGACAATCCTCTACTTTCATCCTTCATCCTTCATCCTTCCGAAGTGGCAAAACAGCTTCCTACCGATCCAGAAATCGAATCCTTGACGCGCACCCAAATTTTAATTGCGATGGGGGTGACAGCTATTTTGTTGCTCGTCATCGCCAAGCTGTCGCTACATTTCGGCTCGTTTTCCGTCATGCCCGTGCGCCCGACCCTAGAAGCGTCACTTTTGGGCGTAGGAATTGGGCTAGGAATTACGGGCGCTAGCAGCGTCATCTATCGCCTATGGCCTGCCTATCAGCGCAGCGCCGACTACTACCTGGAATTAGTGTTAAAACCCTTATTGTGGCCCGATTTTATCTGGTTGGGACTCTTGCCGGGTTTAAGTGAAGAATTGCTGTTTCGGGGTGTAATGCTGCCAGCAGTAGGATTAAACTGGGTTGGGCTAATCGGATCGAGTTTTTGCTTTGGCATCCTACACCTGAGTGGCCCTCAACAATGGTCTTACGCAGTGTGGGCAACCATTGTGGGATTGCTGCTGGGATATAGTGCCTTGGAGACTGGTAATTTGCTAGTGCCAATTGTGGCTCACATTACGACGAATTTAATATCCAGCTGCCTTTGGAAGCTGGATATCAAAAAATTATGAATTTTGGGAATCGGGAATGGATCGTTGAGAAAGACAAAAGAAACTGTAAGGAATTCTTGGTGATATAGCAATCCTTGCAGCAGTTGTAAAATTCTCTCTTCTCTCTTCTCTGCGCCCTCTGCGCCCTCTGCGGTTCGTCTTGTCATAAATCAAATAGGAATTCTATACCTTTTATCTTAATTAATGCGATCGCGCTGCTGCCAAAGCGATCGCCTGCGGTAATATCTTGTGTTCCTGAACTTGAATCCGGGCGTGTAGCGTTTCTAAAGTATCGTCAGGCAGAATCGGGACAGCCGCTTGTAGTAATATTTTGCCGCTATCAACTTCTACGTTTACCAGGTGAACGGTACAGCCAGTTATTTTTACACCTGCATTCAGGGCTTGTTCAACCGCTCGAATTCCCTTAAAACTCGGTAACAAACTGGGGTGAATGTTAATCATTCGATCCGGGAAGGCATCCACTAAAACCTGAGTGACAACGCGCATCCAACCTGCCATAATTACCCATTCCACCTGATACTGCTGCAAGGTTTCCACAATTTCTCGATCTAACGCTTCGCGGCTGTTAAAGTCTCGGTGATTCAGCAAAACAGTGGGGACACCCCAGCCTTCGGCGCGGGTAGCGGCTTTTGCACCCGGATTATTGTAAATCAGAACTTTTATTTCGGCATTGAGTTGCTGATGCGCGATCGCTTGACTCACCGCCTCAAAATTACTGCCGTTTCCCGACGCCATCACACCTAATTTCAAAGGAGGGCGATCGCTCAAAAGACTGGGAGAAACGATTGGTGAAATTAAGCTATGTGTGGAGTCAGGTGGTGCTGAATTGCTAATCATGCAGTCTTTAACGTTGTAGTAAATGAGAACCAACAGGACACTTAAATTCCCCGGTGGTATCCTTGGGAGGCGTCGGTATTGCTGGCGGCGTGGATGAGGGTTTATCGGTTTCGCAAATTGCCGTCCTTGTAATGTTTTCACCGTTAGTTGTGACAACAAATACAGCACCCGTGTAGCTATTAAGTTCGGGGCGCTTGGCTTTGGCAGTATGCATCACCCTCTGAGTGCCATTACCTTGAGGCACAATTTGGTAATTATAACTCTCTGTCTCTGGCTTAATCCCAATACCTAACTGCTCGATTGTTGTACTAAATTTCTTATTTTCCAAGTAATAAGCTTGTTGGGCACGGTTCATCGCACCGATGTATGTCTTCCCTTCAGATTGTTTTGCCTTGGTTGCTTGATTGTTAAATGCTTCCTGAATATCAACAATTTTAGTATTGGGAGGTAAAGTAGGTGAGTCAGAAAGCTTTTGAACCGGGATTTCATAAGCAACCGGAGGTTCAGAAGATGTTTCAGGGGGGAGGAGAAATAATTTACCTTCTGGCGTCAATACAAATTTCACCGCCTGACTGGATGATGGATTGTTGACTTGCCATTGTCCCACCCATCGATCTACCCCTGAATTGTCTTTAGCAGCGCTGGGAGAGGAAGAATCTGAAGGTGTATTGGTTGCATTACATCCATAGATAGCTAGTAACCCAAGCAATCCGCTAAGCATTCGGAAACCAGGGTGTTGGCTGCGTTGCTTGAATACGGTTATGTTCACGTTATCAGTTGCTAACAGGAGATTAACAGGATCTTACCAGTGCCGCCAGGTAGAATAACGCTACGACGCTAACATTCAAGTGTAAGCCAATCGCTCCATGAAAAATACGCACTCTTCTCGTAGGCAGCTATTAGATAATGATGCGATCGCTGCCTGGATTTTTCTGACTCCCGCCTTAATTCTGCTGGGAATTTTTCTCCTGTGGCCTATCGCTTATTTGTTTTACCTTAGTTTTACCACGGGTAGCTTTACCGCTGCTGGTGTCCGCTTGGTGGGATTGAGAAACTACTGGCGTCTCATGCTTAGTCCTGACTTTTGGCAGGTTCTCGGTAACACCGCTTATTTCACCATTGCCACGGTGATTCCTAGTTTAGTAATTCCCTTGGGTTTAGCAGTGCTATTAAATCGTGCCTTTGCCCTGCGAGGAATCCTGCGAACTGCCTATTTTATCCCCTCAATTGTTAGTCTCGTGGCAGCGGGTTTGGGGTTTCGCTGGTTGTTTCAAACCGAAGGGCCAATCAACGCATTTCTAAATTTTATCGGAATTGAATCGATTTCCTGGCTATCTAGCACGTTTTGGGCGATGCCAGTGCTGATTTTGTTAAGCATTTGGAAGCAACTGGGTTTCAATATGGTGGTGTTTTTGGCAGGTTTGCAGGCAATTCCCTCCAGTCGCTATGAAGCGGCAGAACTAGATGGTGCCAATTCCTGGCAGCAATTTTGGTACATTACCTTACCAGGATTAAGCCCTACTCTAATCTTTGCCACCGTCACTACGGCTATTTTTACCCTGCGGAGTTTTGAGCAAGTTTATGTCATTACCGGCGGCGGGCCGTTGAACTCGACTAATTTGCTGGTTTATTATATCTACGACCAAGCGTTTGCCCAATTTGATTTTGGTTATGCAGCAGCGGCGGCAACTGTGTTGCTGGCGGTAACGTTGGTGTTAGTTTATCTACAGCTAAGAACGTGGGGGGAAGATGCTTAGGAATTGTGTTTATCATCTATATCAAGTTAGCCATTTTCTATGAGGTAAGCTTGTCTAAGTTTGATGAGCAAGGCTATAGCAATCTAAGGTGAAATTCCAGAAGTGTTGTTTTTAACGAACCGCCGAGGACGCCGAGGACGCAGAGGGAAGAGAAGAAGAGAGAAAGAAGGGTGTCACAAGTGGAATTAGGATTGCTATAGATATGCTCAATGAGATGAATCCATTCTGTTAGAGAACTTGTACCCAGAAATCAGTGGTAATAATCTTACCGTTGCGGTTAAACTGACCCCAGAGTTTATATTTTCCTGGTTCGGGAAACTGGGTATGGAAAAGTACCTGACCGTCAGGAGTATCTTTCATTGCATGGGCGTGAATGTAATCTGCGGCTGTTAAGGTTGGTGACTGTCGTAGAATGACTAGATGACCTTTTTCTCCTAAGTAGGGTTGCAAGTCTTTGACGGGTTGAGTGTTAGAAGCGTCTCGCAGATCAAACGTCAATGTGACTGGTTTTCCTACTTTGAGGGTTGGTTCAGAAAGTACGAGATTCACTTTTGTGTTTCCGAAAGTCTTGAACCGATTTAGATCGACTGCTGGCGCAGCTGAAATTTTACCAGTAACCTGTGTTTTTACCGCCGAGACTTGTTCCTTTTGACCCGCTGGTTTGTAGTCACTCAAAAGAGTGTAATTACCCGGTTGGGGAAAACTTGCTTCGACTTCAAAACGCCCATTCTCCTTGTAGGTGGGATGAAGATGGCTGAAAAAGTGGAGATCGTCACTGACAACAATCAAGTGCATCAGTTTTTCTTGAAAAGTGTCAAACTTAGCGATCGCTTTCCCGGATTTGTCTTGAATATCAATCGCTAAAGAAACGGCTTTGTTTGGGGTAATCGTTCCTTGAATCGTCAGCTTTGCTTGTGCTGCCTCAGTTTCAGGCATCGATTCGTGCCCCATGTGATGCCCCCCATGAGGCTCGGTGCCAGCCGTATGATGCCCCGTATGGGCGTTATTCGTGGTGTTTGTAGGGGTCGCTTGCATCATCTCTCCATCCTTCATTTTCATCGTATGAGTAACTGCACTTGTAGCGATCGCGCTTCCTGCCAATAAACCAACAAAAACCAAAAACATTGACTGATTTTTCATCATTTCACTCCTCTTGATTTGCTGTAACGGCTGCTTTTACTTCCAGCACCCCTCTAGCCATATTCATTCCACAGGTAAAGGGATATTCGCCTGGTGTTTTTGGCGTAAATTCTACAGATGTCATCCGATTCAAATCCAAATCTTGAGCAATGTGAAAATCCGGTAAAATGATTTTTTCCAGACAACTACTGGGATCTTTTCGGAAAAAATTGAGCCGCACAGGTTGCCCTGCTTTCACCACTACTCGATTTGGTTCATAACCGCCATCTACTTGGATGGTAAGTTCCTGAATCCCTTGATTTGTTGTAGCTTGTTGAGCTTGAGTTTGACTCAGCAGAAACCACCAAAGTTCTAAGCCAATTAAAGCTAATCCGCCTAAAGTAATGCCTAGTTTTAGCTCAAAAGGTTGCTCAATTTGACGGAATTGATTTGTCGGCATCGGTGCGTCGGCTGAAGTGGCTTTTGCTGGTGCTACTGAGAAAACAGAGAGCAAGACCCACAAACCGATAAAATTATTCCAAACCTTTTTTCGAGTTACCATATTTCCTCCTACCCTATGCGGTTAGAAATTGACTCGCGGCTGAAAGTTCCGCAAGCGCAAAGCGTTAGTAACGACAGAAACCGAACTGAATGCCATCGCTGCACCCGCAATCATCGGGTTCAGTAACCAACCGAAAATTGGGAATAAAATACCAGCAGCAATCGGAATTCCAGCGACGTTGTAAATAAAGGCAAAGAAGAGATTTTGGCGAATATTCTGCATCGTGGCGCGACTTAATTGAATCGCAGTCACAATGCCTTGCAAGTCGCCAGAAATGAGGGTGATATCGCTAGCAGCGATCGCTACATCGGTTCCGGTGCCAATCGCTATCCCCACGTCGGCTTGTGCCAGCGCTGGGGCGTCGTTGATGCCATCGCCCACCATTGCTACCACTTTGCCTTCGGCTTGCAGTTCCTGAACTTTAGCGGCTTTTTGGTCGGGACGGACTTCCGCAAACACTCGCGTGATGCCAACTTCTTGCGCGATCGCGTCTGCTGTTTTGCGATTATCCCCCGTTAGCATCACCACTTCTAAACCCATCCGGCGTAGCGATCGCACAACGCCTGCTGAAGAGGGTTTGAGGGCATCGGCAATGCCAATCAATCCCTGCATTTCTCCATCTACAGCAATCCAGACGGCAGTTTTCCCGGCAGATTCCCAAGCAACTTTTTGTCCTTGCAAAGGTAGCGTTTCAATTCCTAATTCATCCATCCAACGCTGAGTGCCGATTTGCACCCGTCGGTCTGATACAATCCCTTGAACGCCACTACCCGCGATCGCTTCAAAATTTTTCGCCTCTGGTAATGGAAACTGCACTTCCTGAGATTGGGCATACCTAACAACCGCTTCAGCCAAGGGATGTTCGGAATTGCGTTCAACTGCTGCTGCTAACCTTAATAGTGTTATCTCATTGCTGTGGACAGTTCCCACCATCGTTATGTAGTCGGTAACAGTGGGTTTTCCCTGCGTCAAAGTACCCGTTTTATCCAACACAATCGTTTGAATTTTATGCGCCACTTCCAGACTGTCAGCACCTTTAATTAAGATGCCGTTTTCCGCACCTTTTCCGGTTCCCACCATCACAG
This sequence comes from Coleofasciculus sp. H7-1, assembly GCF_057473865.1. Taxonomy (NCBI): domain Bacteria; kingdom Bacillati; phylum Cyanobacteriota; class Cyanophyceae; order Coleofasciculales; family Coleofasciculaceae; genus Coleofasciculus; species Coleofasciculus sp. H7-1. The sequence continues at coordinate 8,891 of NZ_JBYCCT010000014.1, read as the reverse complement.
AAGTCGGCGTGGCTAAACCCAAAGCACAGGGACAAGCAATAATTAGCACTCCCACCATTGTCATCAGGGCCATTGTTAGATTGCCCATCACGTCGAACCAGATAATGAAAGTAGCGATCGCAATGGCAATGACCACTGGCACAAACCACCCCGTTATTTGATCCGCCAATCGCTGAATTGGGGCTTTGGCACCTTGCGCTTGTTGCACCAGTCGGACAATTTGAGCCAAGACTGTATCCCGTCCAACTCTGGTCGCCTGAAACTGAAAACTGCCAGTTTTATTAATCGTCGCCCCAATAACTTCATCCCCCGGCTGTTTCTTCACTGGCAAGCTTTCACCCGTCACCATCGCTTCATCGACAGTAGACGTGCCTTCTACCACTTCCCCATCCACGGGGATTTGTTCGCCAGGACGCACTAAAACCACATCGCCAACTTGAACGGCTTCAACAGGAACATCGATTTCCTGTCCATTGCGGATCAAACGCGCCGTTTTCGCTTGCAAACCCATCAATTTGCGAATCGCCTCCGACGTTTGCCCTTTGGCACGATTTTCTAAAAACCGTCCTAGCAAAATTAAAGTAATCACAACCGCCGCTGTTTCGTAATAAACATCTGTAATTCCCCCCAAGAATCCTGGGAATACAGTCACAAACAGCGAGTACAAATACGCCGCACCTGTACCCAGCGCAATCAGCGTATTCATATCAGCCGCGTGACGCTTCAAGGCTTTCCAAGCACCTGTGAAAAAGGATTGACCGCACCAAAATAAAACTGGCGTTGTCAACACTAGCTGCACCCAAGAATTATGCAACCATGCCGGAATCAAGGGGATGTGCAATCCAGTCATTGCCGGAATTGACCCCGCCACCAGCACAATACTGATAGCGGCGCTGAATAGCACTTTCCGCACTAACTCTTGCCGTTCTTGGCGGCGAGTGGATGCCTCGGTATCATCTTCTTTGCTTCCTAATTCTCGAACTGGCGCGGCTGCATATCCGGCGTCGGTGACAGCCTGCTGAATTTCCTCTAAACTGGTTTGCTGAGGCTCGTACTTGACAGTCGCCTGTTCCATGCCGAAGTTAACGTTACACTCAACGACGCCTGAAACATTGCGAATCGCTTTTTCTATCGCACCGGCGCAAGCCGCACAACTCATACCTTGTAACTTAAGAGAATGTGTTTCCATAACTTTCTCTAGCTCAATGATTTTAGGTTAATCTCTCTAGTTGACTGGAGAGTCAAGGGGGTAGAGAAAAAATCTTGTGTGCCATATTAGTTCTGAAAAGAGCGATCGCGTGAGAGCATATGCAGAGATAATTCCGCTCCTCGCCACCCCCATCCGTTTAGAATAAGGCACCAATGAATCGTGACAAGCTAATTGCAGAATTAAACAGGACTTACGCAAAGCTTATACATATAGCGTTTTGTAGGGGCAATCCCTTGTGGTTGCCCCCAGATGTGGTGATGTTGCGTAAGTCCTGATTAAAGCTTTGCATAGAGCCATTGTTACGCTGGCTGGGAATGTAGAGCGATCGCTCCCAACGGCACCTTAGTTCACATCCACCAGAAAAACAATGTGTTCGTGAAAGCGAGATCAAGAGTGCAACTCTTACGAAGTCGGGGATCTGAAGGGCTGGCTCACCACTTAAATAGAATTGCCTTATTCGTAGCTATTTGTTGAAATCCGCTTTTCTTCGATAAACTTCAGCCAAAAAGCCGCAGTTATGCCCCAAATGGCATTAAAAAATAATACAAACACTGGGGTTAAAACTCCCAGCTTTAACCCCAGCAAGCCCTGATTCGCTTTCACTGGAAATACAATCAGTAATTGCGCCAGTGTCGGCGCAAGACTATAGACAATTCCCCGCAACCAATAGGGGTAGCGCCGAAACGGCAAGACAAATAAAAATCCCCATAAACCACCTCAAACGATGCGAGGATACAGCCAATCTGGGGTCAAATCCGGCGCAATTTTGACCCCCAAGGCAGCAGTAATGCCCAGAACTCCAAATAGCCAGACGGCGAGGCTATTTGCCAGTCCTCCCAAAGCGCCAGCGGCGAAGACGAGCGTTAATTTTCTGCTCAACTGCTGCATCCAATTTTCCCCTAACCTTTGCGATAATCTTATCGCTAGGCGACGGGATATCCAGCGTTAGCGATCGCTTCCCTGACTTTTTCTGCTGGCTGTTCTGTTTCCACTTGAACGAGCTTGGTTTTGGGATCAGCCTCTACCTTCGCGGTGGGATCGAGGCTTGCAACTGCCTTGGAAATCGTGTCTACACAGGCAGAACAAGCCATGCTGGGAACTTTCAGTTGTAGTGTCATAGTGTAAATTCAGGATTATTGTTTCGATCGCTATTATAAAATCTCCAGTCAACTGGAGAGTCAAGGGAATGGACATACAAACTGCTCAACTAATTGTGAATGGCATCGCCGTGGGTTGCATCATTGCGCTGGCGGCAATCGGTCTAACGCTGACTTATGGAATTTTGCGCCTTTCCAACTTTGCTCATGGCGATTTTATGACCTTGGGCGCGTATCTTACCTGGTTAGCGAATACCAGTGGAGTGAATATTTGGCTGTCAATGATTCTGGGCGCGGGGGGAACGGTGGCGGCGATGCTACTGAGCGAACAGCTGCTCTGGAAACCAATGCGCGATCGCCGTGCCTCCCCAACCACCCTGATCATCATCTCGATTGGACTTGCCTTGTTTCTCCGCAATGGCATCATTTTCATTTGGGGAGGGGGCAACCAGCGCTACAATTTGCCCATTGCCTCCGCCCTCAACATCCTGGGAGTTAACGTAGCTTATTACCGGATCGTTGTCATGGTTTTAGCCGTCCTGGCAATGTTGGGGCTGCACTTCCTGTTGCAGAACACCAAAATCGGCAAGGCAATGAGAGCGGTTGCGGATGATATCGATCTGGCTCGCGTCTCAGGCATTAACGTTGAGCGCGTGGTGATTTGGACTTGGCTAATTACCGGCGTTTTTACGTCCCTGGGAGGAGCCATGTACGGGCTGATTACGGGCATACGCCCCAACATGGGCTGGTTTTTGATTTTGCCGATGTTTGCGTCGGTGATTCTCGGCGGTATTGGCAACCCCTACGGCGCGATCGCTGGTGCGTTGGTAATTGGTATCGCCCAAGAAGTTAGCGTCCCCTTCCTGGGGTCTGAATACAAGCAGGGTGTTGCCCTCTTGATTATGGTCTTAATTCTGCTTGTCCGCCCTCAAGGCTTGTTCAAGGGCACCCTTTAAAAGGATGAAGGATGAAGGATGAAGGATAAATCAAGACGCAATCCATCCTTCTGCCTTCTGCCTTCATCGTTGCTATTAGCCCTAACCTCAAAACTGTAGATTCAGTTTTCTTAGGGATGGATTACGGGTTGATGATGTGGAAATAAATCGCTGCAACCAGGAAGTTACCAGCTAAGAGGATCAGCGAAACGATAGTGCGAAAAGGATAGGGAGGCTTACTCGTTTGGGTAAGAGAACCTTTGGGTTTCTTGGCTTGTGCAGTCATAAGCATACGCTCCTAATTTGGGACTTTATCAAGAAATACCAAAGAGCTGTCACAATTAGCACGGCTCGATAGAAATATTTTCATTTACCGCAGTCTTCCTGAAAGGAGCGTAGACGTGCATGGGCGCTTTACCCATGCACGATGGATAGAAAATTTCTTTTCTCCTCCCCAGCTCCTCTGTGCCTCTGCTACCCGGCTCTGTTGCCTTCAAGCACTCTCTCCCGCGTGGTACGAACTGCGGACGAGGGGACCGGAACGGACGTGAGCGAAGCCCATTTTCCGGGCGATCGCTCCCAGATGCTCAAATTCTTCTGGCGTCCAGTATTTTTGTACTGGCAGATGTTCTAGAGAAGGGCGCATATACTGACCGAGGGTGATGCGATCGCATCCAGCATTCCGCAAATCCGCCATCGCCTCAATCACTTCGGCTTCAGTTTCTCCGTGTCCCAGCATCAAGCCGGATTTCGTGGCAATTGTGGAGTCAAGTTCTTTCACAATCCGGAGAACGTCAAGCGATCGCTCATACTGCGCCCCCCGTCGCACCCGTCCTTGCAGCCGTCCCACCGTCTCAATATTGTGGTTATAACAAACGGGTTTCGCCTTCACCACCATCTCAATCCGCTGGCGTTGTTTCTGCTGTGCATCCTTACCCCCCCAAAAATCTGGCGTCAACACCTCAATCAGAGTTTCCGGGTTCAGCTGTCTTACCGCTGCCATCGTCGCCGCAAACCAACCCGCCCCCCCATCCGGCAAATCATCTCTCGCCACCGAAGTCAGCACCACGTAGCGCAAAGAAAGCAACTGCACCGCCTGGGCCACCTTTTGCGGTTCTTCCGGATCTAAAGGCATCGGTGCGTGCCCTTTATCCACTTGACAAAAAGCACAGGCGCGGGTACAAATTTGCCCCATCAGCAGAAACGTTGCTGTCTTCTGGGCATAGCACTCTCCCCGGTTCGGACAGCGCCCCTCTTCGCAAATCGTATGAATTTGCCGCTGCTTAATAATTCGCTGCACCGTCGAGATGTCGCTGGCTTTCCCGATAGGGCGTCGCAACCAAGGCGGTAGCGCCTCAATTTCTGACCTCCACGCTTGTACATCAGGCTGAATTTGTCGAGCATTCGTTTCGGTAGGCAAATTCATGTTTTTGTCTGGGCTACCAGAATGAGCATCCGTATAATACAGAACTTACGCAGCCGACGTACCCGTATCAAGGGCTTACAACAATTTCTATAGCAATTCTCTATTGGATGCAGTATGGTTTAACCCCACCCCTGCCCCTCCCCGTGAACTGGGTTCAATATTCCCCCCTCTCCGTTCACAAAGAGGGGTTGGGGGTGAGGTTCCGAGTGTATATTGCACTCAACTGAGAACCGCTACAAAGCCTGCTTTAGTCCGGCTTTGTCTGTATAGCCGGTACGGGCACAACACAAAAAAAGCCCCTAGGGTCGTTGGGCAATGAGTCAGTCCTATGATACAAATCTTAAAGCATTCGACTCTAACTCTGATTCTGCCTTAGTTTTTTTCCCTTTCCGGTCAGACCGGATTAATCTAGAATTAGGCACGCTGCTGGCTTTTTGGCTTTATGTTTATGTATGTCAAGACGATCGAAGAGTGAGGAGATCGGGCAAGCAATTGTGTTGCTGCACGCCACGCACTCATGATAATCCCCATTACGGCGCTAGCCTTGGTTTACCGTAATCGGTTATAGAAATCATAGTTCTGTAGCGCAGACACACTTGTACTACACATTGCAAATTATCCTGATTGGTATGAACGCGAGACAGTTTTCTGCTAGCCGCTCATCTTGCTGAAATTAGCGACAAGGCAACAGTCGGCTCAAATCAACTTTAGTTTTTCTTTAAATTACCCCCTAAGGAGTCAGTCGTGGCAGGTCACAAAATTCTGGTGATTGATGACAGTCGAGTGATCAGAAATACAGTACGAGATATGTTACCACCGGGTAACTTTGAAATTTTAGAAGCAAAAGACGGTCTGGAAGGCATGAATCTGATCTACCAGTCACACCCGAACTTGATTATGTTAGATTTTCTCTTGCCCAAAATGAGCGGGTGGGAGGTGTTTCAACAGATTCAAAGTAAGCCCGAACTTCAGTCAATTCCTCTAGTTTTAATGTCTGGTCGGAAAGAAGAGGTGACTGAGAAAATCTCAGAACCTTTTGAACATTTTGAATTCATATCCAAGCCCTTTGATCAGAAGCAACTGATTGCCGCTATCAAGGCAGCGATGGCAAAGTCAAGAAACCGCCCGGTGGTAGTACCGCCAACACCGCAGCCGGTCGCCAAGGATACAGTCCCACCAGACTCAGGGGTTGCTTCAGCAGACATTCAGCAGTTGAATGCCAAGATTGCCAAAATGCAAGCTGAGATTGACGCCTTGAAGAAACAGCTGGCTCCAATGGCAGCGATGCCTGGTGAGGTTGAGGGGTTGAAGAAACAGCTAGCTCAAATTGTGACATTTATTAAACAAAAGCTGAAGTAATCGCTAGCATTTATAGAATACATCTCACCCGTTAGATCCTGTCCCCATTCAATCTTCCGACTCAGATGACTGGTAATTGGGGCGTTCTTTCGGTTGAGTTTCTTGTTTCATGAAATGCCCTCAGTCACCACTCCTAGGAGTTAGTTATGCCAAGTAACAAGATCCTGGTTATCGATGACAGCAGCACCAGTCGGAGCCTAGTCCGAAAGCTATTGCCCCAGAACAATTTTGAAGTTCTGGAAGCAAAAAACTCTCAAGAAGGACTGAATTTAATCCGAAAAGAACGCCCAAATTTGATCGTGCTGGATTTCCTGTCATCTCAACCCAGTAGCTGGGAATTCTTTCAACAAATTCAAGTCTCTCCGGAACTCCAGACGATTCCTTTAGTGGTGACATCAGGGCGTAAAGAAGAAGTTACACAGAAAATTCCGGAACCGTTTGAGTATTTTGAATTTGTTGCCAAGCCGCTGGAGCAGAAGACGCTGATTCAGGCGATGAAATCAGCAATGGCTAAGGCGAAACTGCCCCGGCGGCAAGCTGCCGCGCCTGCTGCCCAAAAAGCAGCACCAGCCGGTAAAGGAACCCCAACGACTCCCGCCGCTCAGAAAGCGGGAGCAACTCAAAAAATCTTGATCGTTGATGATGCTAAAGTGATTCGGGCTTCATTGTCAGAAATGTTGCCTCCGGGCAACTTTCAAGTTTTAGAAGCAAAAGATGGCGAAGAGGGACTCAATCTCATCCGCCAAGAGCGTCCGAATGTAATTATTTTGGATTGGATTCTGCCTCGCATGAGCGGTTGGGAAGTCTTTGGGCAACTTCAAGCTTCACCCGAACTCCAGATGATTCCCTTAGTGGTCATCTCTGGGCGAAAAGCAGAGGTGATGGAGAAACTCTCAGAACCGTTTGAGTATTTTGAATTTCTAGAAAAGCCTTTCAATGAGAAGCACTTAAATCAGGCAATCCAGTCGGCAATAGCTAAAGCCAAACTGCCACGCCCACAAGCCGGAACACCTTCTGCTCAGACAGCCGCAGTTGTTGCTGACTCGACAGCTGCATCTGCTGAAATTAAAGCATTAAATGAAAAAATGGCGGCAATGCAGGCTGAAATTAAGGGATTGAAGGAACAAGTTGCTGAAATTCCGGCATTGAAAAAACAATTGGCTCAGATTATGGCTTTCGTCAAGCAGAAGTTGAGCTAGAATCCCTATTTAATTGACTTGAATACCCAGATTATCTACTGGCTGCTAATGATTCATTGCTAATAGCGTTATTACGATTAGCAATGAGTATCAGAGTGCTGATTAATTTTAAAAAAGGGGTAAGGATTAGTCAGTATCAATATCCTGAATCACTCTCCCTATGGGAGCATCTCAAGGAAAGTAAAAACATCAATTGCAGTCAGTAATCTTACCCCAAGCTTCCCCTCTTAACGGCTACGGTGTACACACAAGTGACTCCTGTGTGCAAGGGAGCGCTCCCAGACAAGAGCAAGAACAGCCCCTTCCCTAGGAGGGAAGGTGAGCCATATTCAAAGCTCCTCTGGGCGTCGGAGAGGGGTTTGGGGAGAGGTCTGCCGACTTGTGTGGACACCGTAGCTCTTAACGGGGAAGGAGGTAATTCTACTTTTCCCGGTTAAGAAGGGAATTGAAGGGGTTTTACTTGCCTAATCCAACTCTCTGCGCCCTTCTAAGGCTCGTGCTAGCGTCACCTCATCGGCATACTCTAAATCGCCGCCCATCGGTAAACCAAAGGCAATCCGCGTCACCTTGGTAAACGGCTTCAGCAATTGACCGACGTACAAGGTCGTTGTCTCACCCTCCACACTGGGACTAATTGCCAAAATCACTTCTTTAATTTTTTGCTGACTGACTCGCCGCACCAGCGGTTGAATATTCAGTTGGTCGGGGCCAATTCCATCCATCGGCGAAATGATGCCTCCCAAGACGTGATACTTGCCGCTATACTCGCGGGTTTTTTCTAGCGCAATCACATCACGGGAATCTTCCACCACACAGAGAGTGCTGTTGTCGCGGTTGGAGTTGCGGCAAATATCGCAGACAGGTTCAGCTGAGAGGTGAAAGCACACCTGACATAAACCGACTTGCTTTTTTGCCTCAACTAAAGCTTGAGCTAGTGCTTCTACTTCTTCGGGCGATCGCTTAATAATATGCAATGCCAGACGTTGAGCAGTTTTCGGGCCAACTCCCGGCAAACGTTGCAGTTGCTCGATGAGACGAGCTAAGGGCCGTGTGTAAACCGTTGTCCTATCTCCAATCTGTATGCTTCCATATTTATCGTAAACCGCCGATAGATTGGATGATACAATCTGGCTCTATCTGCGGTTCCCAATAAAAAAGCGCCCCCTTGCGGAAGGCGCTTTTGATTCAGTAGAGACGCGATATTTCGTGTCTCTAGCAATTAACCATTAATGCTTGGAGCAACTAGAGCAACTGGAGTCGACTCACCTGCTGCCAAATCCAGGGGGAAGTTGTGAGCATTGCGCTCGTGCATCACTTCCATACCCAGGTTGGCGCGGTTGATCACGTCTGCCCAAGTGTTGATCACCCGACCTTGGCTGTCAATCACTGACTGGTTGAAGTTAAAACCATTCAGGTTGAATGCCATCGTGCTGATCCCTAACGAGGTGAACCAGATGCCGATGACGGGCCATGCACCCAACAAGAAGTGCAAGGAACGGCTGTTGTTGAAGGAAGCATATTGGAAGATCAACCGACCGAAGTAGCCGTGGGCGGCAACGATGTTGTAGGTTTCTTCTTCTTGACCGAATTTGTAACCGTAGTTCTGTGATTCGGTTTCGGTGGTTTCACGCACCAAGGAGGATGTTACCAAGGAACCGTGCATGG
>NZ_JBYCCT010000013.1:20199-32351 GCF_057473865.1 Coleofasciculus sp. H7-1 | reverse complement strand
ATCTATCAAAGCAAGGGGGCATGGCGGCGGGAGTTGTCTGTTTCATCGGGAGAAACCTCGACGTGAACTGTTTACTCTGCAAGCATTATACTTTCTTTTCCTTTTGATTTTCGTTTAAGTCCCGTTAGTGGTTAAGATCAATAATTCTCCGGCTCAAAAGGTGCGAAACGCAATTGCCATCTACACCAAGACTTATGGTAAGGGCGGAGGAACCCAGCAAGGCTGTTCTATCGGATTCTTGAGAATGAAGTGAGGAAATCTAAACCTGAAGACTAAGCTGTAAAGAGGAAAGCTTCTCGCTGATGGTTTGGCGAGAGGCTTTCCTCTACACTCTTTCCTCTACGCTATCGGCTATTGATAACCACTAAACTACGCACTGACAGTTTCTTTGGCTGCATACATAAGTTCAACGGTGATGACGTTGAAGCCGCGATCGCTCTCAAACTCCAAAACGTTTATGCTTGACGCTGTGCTAACCAAGTCGCTATATCTGTTTCATTAGAAAAGTCTAATAAAGCTTCGCTTAATTCATCTAGAACGGTTGCAGATAAGCTGTTGATTATGGATTGTAAGTCGGGAGCGATCGCGCCGATTTTTCGAGCCAGTAAACGATTAATTATTGCCAATTTTTCTTGCATTCTTCCTTGTTCGATTCCTTCCTGCAAGCTTTGTTCTACTCGCTCGACTCCCCAAGGTAAAAGATTTCCAGATTCATTCCACCACCGCAACCAATTACCAGTTACTTCTGCCTTTGTTCCCTGCCAAACTCCCAGAAATAAACCTATCGATGCTATCAAGTAACGTCCATTCGCATCGGGTTGTCGCAGTTGATAGTGTCCCTCTACTAAATCATGAACTTCTAAAGTCCCATCATTGGGATCAAAAATTACATAAATTGGTACTTGCAAAATGTGTTCGTAATAGTACCATTTGCCGTAGGGATAAGTAGATTTAGCGGAATATTCACTTTGCTCGGTATCTGATAGAAACTCCATGACAACTGCTGGTACATCACCCTCCGCATGAGGCGTATAACTGCGGCGAATAACTCCTGCTGCGACGGGTAACACATTGGGAATGTAAACCCAATCAGGTGCTTTTACAACTATTTTCTCGTTCACATTGGCACAAATACCAAAGTTGGAAGCTATCAGCATGGATGCAGTTATAAAACCAGCTATTTCCAGAATTTCTCTCAGCGCCGATGCTAATAAGGGATGATAGATGTTTTCCACAGGATCGTCTGGTAATTGAAAGTCATCGGGTAGTTTTTCCCATTTGATTGTGTAGGATTTTGGCAGACTTGCTACTTGAGTTTGAGTCATAATTATTAGCGTTCTTTAATATACTTCGTCGTGAGTTTCCATATCAATCAATACAATCAATTCCTCTTCCGCTTCATTATCCTGCCGAAAAGTATAAATAATTCGACAATTATACTCGACCCAACACGCCCATAATCCTTCTAATTGACCTTGCAATTTATGTGCTTTCAAAGATGGGGCAAATGGGTCATTCGCAAGCAATTCCAAAACAGCAAAAATTGTTGACTCAAGCCGGGGATTTTTACGAACAACACGCTTAAAAGCCCGTCGGAAGCTGTTGTCCCAAACCAAAGTTCTCATTCTTGTTCAAGTAAATCAGCTTGAAGTTCAGCAAGTGTGCCACGCTTTGCCGTACCTGATTGGAGAGCTGCTAAAGTCTCAGTTGCATTATTAGCAATTTCTTGTCGTCGCTTTTCAATGCGTCTTTTTTTAATCAGTTCAAATAACAGTTCTTGGTCTTCAGTCGAGAGTTCTTCAACATACTCAATCAGTGTTTGGAAAGATACAGGAACGCTCATCAGCAGTTACTAAGATTAATTGAATGAGTAAAGATCGAAGGGCATCCAGAAGGGATGCCCCTATTAGCAAAAGGCTAATTATGCGCCGACCGCTTCCTTGGCGGCATACATCACTTCTAAAGTGATGACGCTGAAACCGCGATCGCGTGCAAATTTTTCGGTGTTGCGCTTCACTTTGCCGCGCACAAAACCAGGAACTTTGTTCAGTTCTGCTTGCGCTTCTTTGTTCCAACCGAGGTCAGAATCAGCCGAAATACCCTTGGTTATCACTTCCTTGGTGTCGTGTCCGCCAAAGATTTCTAAGAGGTGATCTTCCATTCCCAAAGTGAAGGAATTATAGATTAAATCCGCAATTTGGTTCGTACCTTCATAACCACAGAATGGCTTGTAACCGATGGGGAAATTCTGAACGTGAATTGGTGCTGCAATGACGCCGCAGGGAATATTTAGACGCTTACCGACGTGACGTTCCATTTGGGTGCCGAAGATGGCAGAGGGTTCCACACGAGCGATCGCATCCCCAATTTGACCGTGATCTTCTGTGACAATCACTTCATCGCAGTATTCGCCCACCTGCTCTTTGAACCAGTCAGCATCGTACTTGCAGTATGTTCCCGCCCAGACAACGTGAATTCCCATTTCACGGGCAAGAATTTTCGTGATGGCGGCGGCGTGGGTGCTGTCGCCAAACACGACAGCTTTCTTCCCTGTCAAGTTTTGGCAGTCAATGGAACGGGAGAACCAAGCGGCTTGAGAAACGTGCAAAGTTTGCTCGTTGATGTAGTCTTCGTAGTTAACATCTGCGCCTTGAGCATTAATTATTTCCTGAATTTTGCGGATACAACGCGCTGTTTCCACCACACCCATTGGCGTGATATCTACATAAGGCGTGCCAAATTCTTGCTCCAAGTAACGAGCCGCCATTGGTCCAATTTCGCGGTAAGGAACCAGGTTAAACCAAGCTTTCGGCAAATTCTTGAGGTTGAGAACCGAGGCTCCTTCTGGAATCACTTCGTTAACCTGAATCCCCAAGTCAGCCATCAACCGCTTCAACTCGGTGCAGTCGTGGTGATTATGGAATCCGAGGCTAGAAATTCCGAGAATGTTGACCGAGGGCTTTTCGGTTTTGCCTTCTGGTAAATCGCCTTTTTTCCGGGCTTTCTCAATGTATAACTGCACAATTTGCCGCAGGGTGATGTCAGCAGCTTGCAGTTCATTGACGCGGTAGTGGTTTACGTCCGCCAGCATCACGTCGGATTTGGCTTCCAGGGATGCCCGTTCCACAAAGTTTTGCAGGTCTTCTTGGAGAATGCTGCTGGTGCAGGTGGGAGTTAAAACAATCAGGTCTGGGCGTTCCTCAACATCTTTGCGGGTGATATTGTCCACGACCTTTTCCTGGGAACCACGCGCCAAAACGTTCCGGTCAACAGAACTGATGGTAACTGGGGTGAAGTTGCGATCGCGCTCTAGCATCGAGCGCATGACGTTGAAGTAGTCATCGCCAATTGGCGCGTGCATGATCGCGTGGACGTTCTTAAAGGAAGTGGAGACCCGCAGGGTGCCAATGTGGGCGGGGCCTGCATACATCCAATAAGCCAATTTCATAGAGTTCTCCCTTGGTGCTGATGACTATCGATACTATCTGGAATGAGCTGAAACAGTTAATTTCAAAGGCTAATTGTCTCAGATTGTCTCAAACATCAATGCGACTGTGCTTTAGAGGAATTGTTAACCTTGTAAACATGAAAAAGTGGCTGTAACGTTCTTGATGGCTGGGATGCAAGGTTAGGAAAGTGCGATCGCTCTTTCCTGTTATCGCAATCAATCTTAATTTTTTTCCACATTCCGTTTCAATTACCACCTAGTATTTCCATAGTAACTATAGGCTTATATCTATATAATCGGTAGTAAAAGCAAATTTAAAATCATAAATATATTAAAAAGTCAATAGCTTATTAGCTTAAGAGTGTGATAACTGATACGAGGTCGTAATGCAAATGAAACAGGATTGGGAATGGCAAGCTGCAAACTCTGAGTATCAAACTGCGATCGCAGTCCAAGAACTTTTGAGAGAGGAAAAATGGATGGAAGCAAGCGAGGGTTTAGCTTTTTTAATTGAATCAATGGGAAAATCAAAAATATTGGCGCTGAAAAGTCAGCTAATTCGGCTGATGAGCCACGTAATTAAGTGGAAGTTTCAACCAGGGCTACGTAGTGCTAGTTGGAGCATTAGTATTCGTTCGGCTCGTCTAGAGATTGAAGATATTCAAGAGGAAGTTCCTAGCTTGAATCGAGATTTTATTGAGTCTATTTGGGATAAATCCTTTAGTAGAGCCGTCAAAAACGCTGAGGAGGAAATGGGAATGAAATGTCAATCAACCTCACTTTCTTGGGAAGAGATATTTGCAAAAGAATACAGTTTGTTGCCAGAAGATTAATCTAGCTAAACGCAGTTTTTAAAGCTTCGCGCTGTGCATCTAGCAATTCTTGAATACCCTTTTCGGCTAAATCCAATATTTGATTGAGCTGAGTCCGGTTAAAGGTGCCTTCCTCAGCCGTTCCTTGAACTTCAATGATGTTAAGTTGGTCGTCCATCACTACGTTGAAATCCACCTCAGCAGCGACATCCTCAACGTAGTTCAAATCTAAAACTGGCTCTCCCTGCAACAGTCCCACCGAAACTGCGGCAATTTGATGGCGAATGGGCGATCGCTCTAACTCTCCCTGCTGTATCAGCTTTTCTATCGCGTCTGCAAGCGCCACAAACCCGCCGGTAATCGATGTTGTGCGGGTTCCGGCATCCGCTTGTAAAACATCGGCATCTACCGTTATCGTGCGTTCTCCCAGTGCCTCTAAATCCAGCGACGCCCGCAAACTGCGCCCAATCAATCGCTGAATCTCTTGAGTGCGTCCAGACAGCTTCATAAATTCCCGTTCTTGGCGTTGGGGTGTCGCACCGGGTAGCATCCGATATTCAGCAGTTAGCCACCCTTTGCCGGTGCCTTCTAAAAACTTGGGGACACCCTTTTGAATCGTCGCACTACAGAGAACATGAGTGTCGCCGCAGCTAGTTAGAACCGAACCCGCTGTAAATCGGGTGAACATTCGCTCAAACCGAACCGGACGCAGTTGGTAAAATTGCCGACCATCAGGACGCAGCCAAGACATCGCACTTGCCTCGAAATCCTTGATTAGGATACAGCACTTAGCGGTCAATTTAACCTAATTAATTTGTTGGTTTAACGATCGGCGATGATTTATTTCAGGACTTACGCAAAGCTTATACATATAGCGTTTTTTCGGGTTCAATCCCCCTGTGGTTGCCCTCAGATGTGGTGATGTGCGGTGAGTCCTGATTTGCGAACGACTCACTGCGATAGCCTTCGACTAGGGCGGTGAGTCATTCGCTATCATTTTCGTTCTGCTATTCGCAGTTTAGCGGAGCGAGAGCGGGGATTCTTTTCCAGTTCATCGTCTTGCGGTGTAATCGGTTTTTTGGTTAACACCTGCAATATCGGCGATTCCCTGAAACCATGCTTTACCAAGCGATCTTCTAAACTGTGAAAACTGATGATGCCAATCTTACCGCCTGGTTTGAGCCAGTTGGGTGCTTGATTCAGAAAGGTTTCTAGAGACTTTAACTCATCGTTGACTACAATTCGCAGCGCTTGAAATACCCGTGTGGCAGGGTGAATTCTGCCGTAGCGGTACTGGCGGGGAACGCTATAAGCGATCGCCTCTGCTAATTCGGTCGTTGTCTGAAACGGACGCTTTTCCACAATCGCCCTAGCAATCCGCCGCGACAGTCTCTCTTCCCCGTATTTAAAGAAAATATCCGCCAGTTCCGCTTCTTTCGAGTGATTAATCACTTCGGCGGCGGTCAGCGATTGCCGCTGATTCATTCGCATATCTAACTCAGCTTGGTGGCGAAAACTAAAGCCTCGCTCTGGAAAATCGAACTGAGCAGAACTAACGCCTAAATCCGCAATAATTCCGTCAAATAGTATACCAATTGGTTGATAATTGGTAAAATTGCCATGCCAAAATTGGATGCGTTCCCCAGAATCGTGCAATTGGGTTTTAGCAGCAGCGATCGCTTGTTCATCCTGGTCAATCGCCGTCACCAGAACATCCGGTGCCGCTTCCAGAATTAACCGGCTGTGTCCGCCACCCCCCACCGTCGCATCCAGGTAATGTCCCCCCGGACGGATTGCCAACCCGGCAATTAACTCCCGACTCAGCACCGACACATGAAAAAATGTCGGTGCCTCCGTCTGATTCGTCAAACTCTTGTCAATTTCATCCATCAAAAAAACTTAGCGACGATAAATAGGCGCACCCTCTATTTTGCCTATAATTTTTCCGATTTTCTGGTTGTACCCATTCTCATCGTTCAGATCGTTCAAAATCAGGACATAAACTTGACCTGCAAGCTGGATTTCAGCGACCAGTTTATTTAAAAGTTCGGTGTCGAGATGGGAAAGATTCAACTTATGCCAAGGGTGATGTCGCTTCACACCTAATACATAAAATGGCTTTTCGGGAAAATAATTTACTACTTTCCGCACCAAGTAAGCCTCTTTTATTTGTTCATAACCAGACAGTTGTTCGCACAGTTCTTGCACCGCATCTGCTGGCAAACCGTGGGGTTGAAATTCATTGGTGTGGCTAATCGTCGATCGTTCTTGCCTTGCTCTCAATACTAGCTCGTAGTGATTTTGGGCACGCTTTTGGTAAACATTTGCCGCCTCGATTTGTCCCTGTTGTTTGAGAAAAGCGTAAATTAACTCGCACCCTGAAATCAGATGGTCTGGATTGATAGCGATCGCATGCTCAATGTAATCGATCCCTGCGGCATCTTTTTGTTGTAGCAATATCTGCCCCAGCGCATAGTTAGCCGCCGCGTCATCGGGTTCAGTCGTGACGATATAGCAAGCAATCAGTCGTCACGATATAGCAAGCAAAGCGCAACTCCGAAGGAACCGCAGTCAATTTCCGAATTTGCTAGTCATGTCAAGCTACCTATTTTACTTGTAAACCCAATGTCCCCATAGCGTATGACATCGCCTTGTTCACTAAATCAGACCCCGCTTTTTCGGGTGAACCCACATCGAAGGGTGGGGCTGGATCGTACTCCATCAAGAGTTGAGCGATCTTAGCGGCTTCCTCACCACAAAGCTTTTCAGCAATCACTAAACCAAAATCAATGCCTGCCGTCACACCTCCACCCGTCATGCGATTTCGGTCAATGACGACTCGCTCTGTGCCGACTTCAACACCCAACCCGGCTAGCTGTTCCCGCATCATCCAGTGAGTTGCCGCTCGATAGCCCTGGAGCAGTCCTGCCTTTGCCAAAAACTCAGACCCGCCGCACACAGAGGTAATGAACTTTGCGGTGTTCCCTTGCCGACGAAAAAATTCAAGTACTTCTGGATCATTTACGACTGCCATCTGTCCTAAGCCGCCGCCGACACAGATCACGTCCAAGAGCGGGCAATGGTCAAAGGTGGTATCAGGCAAAATCACCATGCCGTCATCGGTTTTGATCGGGTCTAGCGTTTTCCAGATTCGATGAATCTGGACATGGGGAAGCGCACTGAAAACTTGCTGGGGTCCGACAATATCAAGTGCGGTCATGCCGGGATACATGACCAAACCAATAATGTGCTTTTGTGAGTCAGTCATACATCAATCCTTCTAATAGCGCTTGCAATGAAATCTATCCTTATACTAGGAGTGGCAATCCACCGCGCCTAGTCCTCGATCGAGTACTCTTTGAGGCACTAACAATGATTTCCTTGCAGCTTTTATTTGAAGCCATTAGTCAGGTAAAAGATGAACAAGACCTACGATTCGGCGAAGCCGACGCTTTGCGATCGCAACTCGTGCCAAAAATTGGTGAGTACTTTTCAGCCAAGCGATCGGGGATCTTTTTCTTCGACCAGCTTTTAGCTGATCGCAAGCTTCAAAAAGTACTGAACGTTGCCTTATCCATTGAACACAATCCTGTGGCGCGTTACATAGCAGAGCGCCATACGCCTGTCCATGAAGGATTGGTGACATCACCTAAAGCGTGGGCAATCATTTGTCCTCGTCCCGATCATTGGCATGTGATGGCAGGACCAATTATTGATCAGGGTCACTTAGTAGGGGCTGTGGGCTGCACCCGTGAAAAATCAATGCCTGCCTTTGATGCCCAAGATTTAGCTGATTTGAGTGCCATTTGCTTACACCTATCGGTTTGGACAGCAATCGTGCGATTCGCGCAAAGCGCAGCTTTGGCACCTCAGTACCAACCGTTGAACACCCATCGCTTAACGTCTCGTGAGTTGCAAATTGCCAACTTGGTGGCGTTGGGTCGAACCAACACAGAAATCGGGTCTGAACTTTGGATTACCGAGAATTCTGTCAAGCAGGCTTTGAAGCGAATGTTCCGTAAGCTTGAGGTTTCGTCTCGTACAGAAATGCTTGCACAGCTTTCGGCGACACAACACCATTTTCCAAGTGCAAAGCCATCTCCATCTAACTTGGCGCTGAACACTCAGCAGTAACCTTTCGCGGCGTTGCTTAAATCATTACTATTTCAGCAACGCCGGATTCTCTACGTTGTGCCAAAATTCCCTTTGGTTAAATGCAGCTCGACTTTAAGCGCATCCTGCGGACAAAGCTCCATATAATTAAGGGAGCGAAACAAAAATAAACACTCAGTAGTAAACAGACAGTACCAGCCGGAGTAATTTTGGCGTGTTTACGAAATTTGAGGTGCGGCTGCCCAAATCGGCTTCAAGGAGAGATGGCTGAACTATGGCAAAGATAGAAACTAGAACCGAACCGATGGTGCTGAACATGGGTCCGCACCATCCCTCCATGCACGGAGTGCTACGACTTATCGTTACTCTGGATGGAGAAGATGTCGTGGATTGCGAGCCGGTTATCGGCTACCTGCATCGCGGTATGGAAAAAATTGCCGAAAACCGCACCAACATCATGTACGTCCCCTATGTCAGCCGGTGGGACTACGCAGCGGGAATGTTCAATGAGGCTGTCACCGTTAATGCGCCGGAAAAACTAGCAGATATCTCAGTTCCCAAACGCGCCAGCTACATCCGCGTCATCATGCTGGAATTGAACCGCATCGCCAATCACCTGCTGTGGTTGGGACCGTTCATGGCAGACACGGGCGCTCAGACTCCCTTCTTTTATATCTTCCGCGAACGGGAGATGATTTATGACCTGTGGGAAGCCGCCACTGGTTATCGGATGGTGAATAACAACTACTTCCGCATTGGGGGAGTTGCCGTTGATTTGCCCTACGGGTGGATTGACAAGTGCTTAGACTTTTGCGAATACTTCCTGCCGAAAGTTGACGAATACGAGCGCTTGATCACCGACAACCCCATCTTCCGCCGTCGCGTGGAAGGCGTGGGCACTATCAGCCGCTCTGAAGCGATCAACTGGGGACTTTCTGGCCCCATGTTGCGTGGTTCTGGCGTCAAGTGGGACTTGCGGAAAGTTGACCACTACGAATGCTACGACGACTTCGACTGGCAAGTGCATTCGGAAACTGGCGGTGATTGTTTCGCCCGCTACGTGGTGCGGATTCGGGAGATGCGCGAATCTATCAAGATTATTCGCCAAGCTATCAAAGGACTTCCCGGTGGTCCTTACGAGAACTTGGAAGCCAAGCGTATGGCAGAAGGGCCAAAATCTGAGTGGAATGGCTTTGACTACCAGTACATTGGTAAGAAAATCGCTCCCACTTTTAAGATTCCCAAGGGCGAACATTACGTCCGTGTCGAGAGTGGGAAAGGTGAGCTGGGAATCTATATCATTGGCGATGATAATGTCTTCCCTTGGCGTTGGAAGATTCGTGCCGCCGATTTCAACAACCTGCAAATCCTCCCTCATATTCTCAAGGGTGTAAAACTTGCCGATATTGTGGTGATTTTGGGTAGCATCGATATCATCATGGGGTCGGTAGACCGCTAAAAAAAGCAAAAGGCAAAAGTAGGTCGGGAAATCTCCACCTAAAAAGTCTGGAACTTAAAAAGTGGCAGCGGATAGGTAGCGAATGTAACTGAATATATTGTCGGTTAGAGGAGATAGTTTAACTGTTTCTCAAGCTGAGCAAATATTCATTACAGTAGTTACAAAATTTCGTTGCTACTTTTTTTGTTAAGGGTTTGTTAATGGCTATGCCTGATATTACTCAAATACTTTTGGCTGCTAAAAAAGAAAAAGGGTTAAGCTTTGTCGATTTGGAAAAGGCTGTTGGACGCGACGAAGTCTGGATTGCAGCAGTGATGTATCGTCAAGCAAGTGCTTCTGAAGATGAGGCAAGTAAACTGATCTTCGCCTTAGAAGTTGACCCGATTTATATTACCGAACTAACAGAATGTCCGCTGAAAGGATTGGGGCCAATTGTACCCACTGACCCTCTAATTTATCGGTTTTATGAAATTATGCAAGTGTATGGAATGCCGCTAAAAAGCGTCATTCACGACAAGTTTGGTGACGGCATTATGAGCGCGATTGACTTTACTTTGGATGTAGAAAAAGAAGAAGATCCCAAGGGCGATCGCGTGAAAATCATTATGTCGGGCAAGTTCCTCTCCTACAAAAAGTGGTAACTCGTTGGTAGGGTTTGGGAAAGGAAGGGCAATACTGAGGATCTTGGACTCATATCTTGCACCTGACATCTTGCACCATTCTCAACAAGCCCCAAATCCCGCCCGGAACTCAAGTTCCGGGCTAATAGCTCAAGTCCATTTCAATGGACTGAAGTTCTTCCCCAGTCCACGTTTGGTGGACTTGAGCTATAAGCTGTGGGGTTTGAACCCCTGGCGGGTTAATGCGATAGGTGCAAGATGTGAGTTTAAACGGGTTGCGAGCTTTTAGCCCAAACTTTAGTTTAGGGCTGAAGTCAGCTACCGATGCGGGAAGCGATCGCATCCCTGCAATACTCTCCAAAACTCTTGAACCTCAACCTACAAGATTTGTCAATCAGTCAGCGATCGCATCCTCAGCGCTACTCAAGTCGCACTATTTTAAACACGGTAATTATCTACTTATTCGTCATCCGTCCTAGGGCAGATGCAGACGGATACTTGCCAACTGCTATCAATTCTTGTCGCTCTACAATCCGCTCATCGTTGTTAAAATCTAGAATTCGTGCAGTTACTTCACCAATATCTGTTAACGATTGAATCGCATTGTCATCTAGTCGAAAATGCTCCCCCCAAAAGTCTCGACGTGGGTTGAAAAACCGCACAAGTTCCCCAGTCTGCCAAACAATAGAACCTAGATCGGTTCCTTTATTGAGATTACAGAAAACACAAGCATAGGCAAGATTATCTGCTGTTGTTGAGCCACGGTGTTTCAAGCTAATAATATGGTCAACTTGAAAGCTTAAGCCGTCTTCATCTGGAATAAGGCAATATTCGCAAAGGGAATCAGCACGATTGACGACTAAACGTCGAAGTTCTGCATTAATGTAATTCCGAGCCATTTTGAATACTTATTCAGCGCTAATGTACGTATAAGCCCGTGCTTTTGCCAGCCTCATTATATGTTCTAGCGTCAGGAAATGGTCTAATTCTCTCTTTTCATCTGGGGTCAATTCTCCTGCTTTGTGTTTATCAACCAGGTCTTCTAAACGTTCTTGTGCTGCTTCTGATAGCCGAAAATTGATGACACTTTGAGGAGTAGTTCCAGCAGCAATGAAGTCAATAATTTCATCATAGACTTTGGTTGTCTTTACAGATGCGGTCATGAGTTCATCTCCATTTTTCTCTAATTTTACCGATCTAATTCTGCCAATTTCTTTTTAGCAAACTCCTTCACTTTGTCGTCTGGGTCATTCTCTGCGCTATCCTGCAACAGCGTTAGAGTCTGGGGATGGTCAGGATAATTTTTGATAATTGCCTCAAGTGCAGTTTGCCGAGGATTGCCTTCAAATTCAAAGTCGTACTCACGGTTAAATGAGTCGTTGAGGGCGCGATCGCACAAAAATTCAAACATCCCAGTGTCTTCCTTCCAACCACGGGCTAATTCTTGCACCGCCGCACGTCGCACATCCGAATTGTCATCGGTTTGCGCCCGTTGTTTGAGCCAAGGTAAGGTATCCGGGTCTTCTTTCCAACCACGGGCTAATTCTTGCACCGCCTCACGTCGCACAACCCAATTGTCATCGGTTTGCGCCCGTTGTTTGAGCCAAGGTAAGGTATCCGGGTCTTCTTTCCAACCACGGGCTAATTCTTGCACCGCCGCACGTCGCACATCCGAATTGTCATCGGTTTGCGCCCGTTGT
>NZ_JBYCCT010000013.1:0-20100 GCF_057473865.1 Coleofasciculus sp. H7-1 | reverse complement strand
TAAGGTATCCGGGTCTTCTTTCCAACCACGGGCTAATTCTTGCACCGCCGCACGTCGCACATCCGAATTGTCATCGGTTTGCGCCCGTTGTTTGAGCCAAGGTAAGGTATCCGGGTCTTCTTTCCAAGTTGTGGCGACAGATGAGACGGCTTGCGTGCGAATTTCCGTAACCAATTTTGCCTCATCTCCATAGAAAGCGTAATCATAAGGAAGGTCATACTGAGTTAAGTCCTTCAGATCATTGAGGAGTTGGTCAGTTGTTGCTGCAATCGATGAGCGATTCCTCACTTCTGAAAGGCACTTATCTGCTAAAAATAGATTGATAAACTTTTCATTTTCGCCCTTTTGCGCCATCAGATAATCTAAAATTTTACCTGCAAAGCTCGTATTAATCATCCCCGCAATCAGCCGCAGCACTTCATGCCAAGACTCATCCTGCCAGTGCTTACCAAAAACCTCCGTTTTGAGTTCTTCAAGCGTCAAACCCCCTTCAAGTCCCCGTTTCCCAAACCGCTCAACAAATTCGCAGGCACAGAAGTATTCTAAAAACGTCCGATGCACAAAAGCATAGTAATCTGCACCCAAGAAACACAAAATAAAGTTACGGTGTCGCAGTTGCTCAATCAGTAATCTAGCAACAGTTCTCGCTTGCTCAACTTCTATAGTTTTCAGATAATCAGTCAAAATCTTTTCTAAATCATCTGCACTAATCAAGTTGCCAGCCAAACCTTTTTCACTAGCTTGCATGTGGTAGGCAACCTGACGCAACATCGCCTGCTTATCTTGATAGTCAATCGTTACCGAATCTATCCTCGGATTTTCTAGCAATTTCTGCTCCACATCCCATTGATGCAGCAGTAACCGCGAGGCTTGGTTGTAGAGTTCTGGTCTATCTCTTGGCAATTCTTGATTGCGGTTTAAAATCGCCATCATTGTCAGCAGGAGAGGATTTCCCGCCAGTTCCCCAATCGCTGAAGAAGTCTCAATTGCCCTTTGCAGTCGCTCCCGCTTTCTAACTTTATCTGCTTCATCAGTGAAAGTTAATTCATGCCATCGGTTGATAAAGTCCTTAATTTGACCTGGCTCTAAATCTTGCAGCATGAAGTGACGAAACTGGGCATCTCGCAGACGTTGCGATTTATAGCCAATAATGCGAGAAGTGACAATTACCCGCGCCTTCGGATAATCATTGGTGAAGCGATGGATATCAGTAATTACCTCCTCCCGTTTCGCTGGATCGAACACTTCATCCAACCCATCAAACATCACCGAAACCTTACCATCTTTTAGCAGTTCGTGAAGTTCATGCTGATTGAGGCGACAGACAATTCCACAGCCCTTGTGAAAGAATTCTAGAAAATCCTTGCACTCTCCAGAGTCCCGATTGCGAATGTAAGTCCGCAATTCAATCAGCAACGGAATCGGCTGTTCTATAACAGTATTGAGAGGCGTTCTTGCCCAATTCAAAGCGATGTATTGCAACAACGTAGACTTCCCAGAACCGGGATCGCCCAAAATTACAACACAAGGATAACTTTGAGAGTCATTAACAATATCTAAAACTGAGCAAATAGGCTGTTGATAATAAACCTGTTTGTATCGTTCCCACTCCTCTGGGTTAACGTCTGCTTGGAGTTGGTTACTTTCCCTCAGCCGTTTTTGGTGTTCTTTAGGAATTTCGTAAACTTGGGGTAAATATTCCTGGCATTCTCGCACATTTTGTGCTAGAAAAATTTGCCATACCTTGAGTTTTTCTCGATAGTCGTAAACACTCGTATCTAAACTATCTAAATTAAGATTCCCGTATCGCTCTTGCAGCCCTTCCTGATACCGCTTTAAGTCAAATTCCGGAGAAATTCCAGCCAATTCTTTAGTGCTTTGCTGAATTGCTTCCAAATTTTGAGAGTCCAGTATAGTGCGTAATTCGTCTGATTCGCGGATGATGGCTTTAACCTTATTGAGATAAAGCTTACCAATCCGTCCCCAATCAAAATCTTCTGGTAAAGACAACAAATCAAGGCGATACCAAATTTTAGATAATTCTTTAGTATCTATAGCTTGACAGTCATATTGAAAAGCACTGCCCAGTATTTTTTTAACTGAGGCATCGTTAATAAATTTGTTTAACGATTTAGTATATTGTTTCAGTTGTTCCTCAGAAAGGTCAGCGCTTTCTAGTTCCTGCTGCACCAATTGCAAAAATTCCTTCAGAGCTTTACCCGCTGCCTTTTGCAGAGTATCTTTCTGGAATAATCCCGTAAAATCCTTGATGCTGTCTTTGAAAAAATCTTTGACGTAATCCTCTAAAACTCCTCTTGCTAAAGGAGCCAGCACCTCTGTAAACACAAATCCGGCGACAGTATAAACTCCCCAGACCAGTAACCAATCCATCATAATACTCGTACCTACTGAATTCCGTAGACTACGAGTATAGCGAGTATGTTGGCGCGATCGCTTTGAGCGTGCGAGTCTCGAAAGAGCGATCGCTACCACCAATTAGTATGGAGTTAATATCAGATAATTTTGATGCTGAGAGGTTTTTTATGAAAGAAAGCACCATTAACAAGCAAGCGAACATCTCTGTTGAGTCCCCCTTATGGGAAGAACTTGCCGATGAAGCAGCCGCTACCTGCGTCGGAGGAAGTGCGCTGACGGATCTTTTCGGCGAATTAGATGATGCGATCGCATCATCGCCTTTTTCAGAGGAAGGTAGCCAGTTTGTTGAGGAAAATAGCGGGACTATTCAAGACATCTTCCAAGGTTGGATCAATTATATTGACCTGATCGATAACCTTGGCTGATTAAGAGGAACTGTATCGGAAAATTTTTTAACGCAGAGTAACGCCAAGGAAATCACTCTCGGTACGCAAAGAGCTTTTCTTTTGCGTACCGAGAGCGTTTAACCCAGAAACTCGCGGGGATCAGTGACATATCCAGTCAACGCCGAAGCCGCAGCCGTATAAGGCGAAGCCAGATAAATCCCCGCCTCTTTATTCCCCATCCGACCGGGGAAATTGCGGTTAGTCGTAGAAACGCAAATTTCCGGCTCATTCATCCGCCCGAAAGTATCCTTGGGGCCACCTAAACAAGCGGCGCAGGAAGGTGCAGCAGGCTCAATGCAACCAGCCGCCAAGAAAATCTCAGACAGGGTTTGTCCTTCGTACTTCTGCGCGAACAAGTCTTCGTAGACTTTCTGCGTTGCCGGTACTAGATAAGTAGGAACCTTCACCTGCTGTCCCTTAAGAATGCGGGCTGCGTACATAAAATCTGAGGTTTTGCCGCCAGTGCAGGAACCGATATAAACTCGGTCAATCTTGACATCCCGGCATTCCCGCGCCAAAGCACGATTATCTGGAGAATGGGGCTTAGCGACTACCGGCTCTAACTTGGAGACATCATAATGCCGATCTGAGTAGAAACGAGCATCAGCATCCGTATAAACTGGCTCGAAAGGCTTGTCAGTCCGGGCGCGGACGTACTCAAACGTCGTCTCATCTGGGGCGACAGTGCCATTTTTACCACCCGCCTCAATCGCCATATTACACAGCGTCATCCGGTCTTCCATCGAAAGACCGTCGATGGTACTACCGGCAAATTCCAGCGCCCGATAGGTGGCTCCAGCAACACCAATATCTCCAATGATTTGCAAGATTAGGTCTTTCGCCAACAGGTAATTCGGCATCTCGCCATCAAAGACAAAGCGCATCGTCGCCGGGACTTTAATCAGCAGCTTGCCGGTGCCCATAATGAAACCAGCGTCCGTGTTGCCGATGCCGGTGGCGAACTGACCAAAAGCGCCCGCGTTGCAGGTGTGGGAATCGGTACCAAACAGCACTTCCCCAGGACGGGTGTGACCTTCTTGTGCTAGGGCAATGTGGCAAACACCTTTGTAATCGGGATTGGCTTTAAAGTCGGCTCGGTCGGTGATGTCGTAGAAATATTTAATGTCTTGCTCTTTGGCAAAGTCGCGCAGAATATCAACGTTGCGGTTAGCGCGTTCGTCGGCAGTAAAAATGTAATGGTCTGGAATCAAAACAATCTTTTCTTTGTCCCAGACTTTGGCATCTGCGCCAAATTCGCGCTTGAATACTCCGATTGTACCGGGGCCACAAACGTCATGGGTCATTAACAAATCAACGTTAACCCAAATATTTTCCGTCGGTTCGACAACAGACCGACCGGAGGCACGAGCCAAGATTTTTTCGGTGAGGGTCATCCCCATAGCTATTTTCCTCTTTCCTTGCAAAGACGCGATCGCTTTTATTTGATAATGCCTATTTTCTCCAGCACTCTGTCATTCTATAACAATGTATTTCAGACAACTAATACTAATGATAGATGTGGGCTGGATGCCTGAAGTGTTTTGCTCTCGCCAGTTCCACCGATTTTAACCACTAAAATTTATCAGGTTAGCCGCAGACCAGAAACAATTAAGTTTAAGAATCCTCTTGGATGTTGAAACTGTAACAATTTTAGGTGTAACCTACATCCCTAATTAGATTAGCGCCAAGGAACAAAGTCAATTACTGAAACTTATTTAGCAACAAACCCGCTCGACAAAATTAAAAAGAAGGGTATAACCTTATAGAGATAAATATGAATACTAAAAACGCTCGTGGATTCATCAATTTACTTTAGAGACATAAATATTAATTAATAATTTTTCTAGGTCGCTAGTAAGGAATAATGGGTAATTAGTACAAGTAAAAACTTTTCAGTTCTAGAGACGCGATAAATCGTGTCTTAATTTTGAATTCAAGAACTCTCTTCAACTCAAAACTCTCATTACCCATTACCCATTACCCATTACCACTTCAACAGATTAAACTGCTCCATGTCCACCGTCTCGCGGTTGCGATATATCGACAGCACAATCGCCAGACCCACAGCAGCTTCAGCGGCTGCAACAGTAATTACAAAGACGGCAAAAACCTGACCTTTAATTTCTTGAGGATCGAGGAAATTGGAAAAACCCATTAAATTCAGGTTTACAGAATTCAGCAGCAATTCAATCGACATCAGCACGCGAACAGCATTACGGCTGGTAATCAAGCCATAGATGCCGATGCAGAAGAGGGCAGCGGCTAACAGTAGAAAATACTGAAGTTGCAGGTGCATGAGTTTTCTGGGTTTCTATGTGTTGGTATCTATGGGGAGTTTAGTGCTTTCGGTGCCGACCGTCAAAAGTTCGCGGGGACGTTCTGGCAACGTTAAAGCGGTTGGTTGAGTTAGCTGAGGTGTAATTTCTCCTGGAATGTACTCACGACGCGCCAGAATAATTGCGCCCACCATTGCCATTAACAACAACACAGAGGCCAACTCAAAGGGTAACAAAAAGTCACTGAAGAAATGCAGACCAATCTGCACAATGCTACTTTCAACGGGAGTGGTCAAGATAGCTAAAGTCCAGGGAGTTCTGATTACCATCGTACCCAGAAGCGCAAATAAACCGATACAAACCAGAGCAGTAGACCCCTGGCGAATCCAGCGATTGCGAATGGGTGCAAAATCCTCCCGCTTGTTTACCAGCATGATGGCAAACAAAATCAGGACGTTAACAGCTCCAACATAAATGAGAACCTGCGCTGCCGCTACAAAGTCTGCATTGAGAAGAAGATACAGCCCAGCGATGCTGATAAAAACTCCGCCCAGTAAGAAGGCTGAGTAGACAATATTAGAAAACAGCACCACCCCTAAAGCTGAGCCAATCATCATCAGCGACAGCAGGCCAAACGAAACAATCTGAACGCCTTCAGCTAGATTCATTTTTGTCCTTTGTCAGTAGTCAGTAGTTCATTAGTCATTAGTCATTAATCATTAGTTTTTTGCGAGTGACTAATGACGAATGACTAATAACTTTTATTTTTCCGTTTGTTCCAGAATTTCCTCTGGAAGCTGACCAGCGCCACGCGAACCTTCTGGCAGGTCGTGCGGGTCCATGACGCCCTTGGGTAGGTAGACAAGTTCGCGCAGCGGCGTCACCATTGGGTCTTGCGTGACCTTGTACGGCAGGCGACCCAGTGCCACGTTGTCATAATTCAATTCATGACGGTCGTAGGTGCTAAGCTCGTACTCTTCGGTCATCGACAGGCAATTGGTTGGGCAGTATTCCACGCAGTTGCCGCAAAAGATACAAACTCCGAAGTCGATGCTGTAGTGCTTGAGCAGTTTCTTTTTGCTTGCTTTGTCAAACTCCCAATCCACTACTGGTAGGTTGATGGGACAAACCCGCACGCAGACTTCACAGGAAATGCACTTATCAAATTCAAAGTGAATTCGACCCCGGAAGCGCTCGGAGGGAATGAGTTTTTCGTAGGGGTACTGGACTGTAATCGGACGCCGCCGCATATGGTCAAAGGTTACAGACAATCCTTGACCAATATATCGAGCCGCTTGGACGGTTTCTTTGGCGTAATCGCCAACTTGTTTGAGGAACTTGAGCATTGTTCTGTGTCTCTCTCTTATTAGAGAATCGGTTATTGGTGATTGTAGAAAAAGGTAATTTTTCCCACGATTTATTACCCATTACCGATTACCAATTACCCGCCAAAAGCAACGGGAAATGCTAATTTTAGTGCTGCGGTCAGTAGCAGGTTGACTAAAGACACTGGGAGCAGAAACTTCCACCCTAGATCGAGTAGTTGGTCAATGCGAACCCGTGGTACAGTCCAGCGCAGCAGAACAGCGATGAAAACTAGGAAGTAGGCTTTGAGGAGGGTCATGGTGATCCCCAGTGCTGCATCAATCACCTGCAACCAGGGACTGGTTTCATTGACTCCTAGCCAGCTGCCTAACATTGAGATGGGAATGGGAAATTCCCATCCGCCTAGATACAAGATGGCAACTAGCAGGGCGGAGAGGACGAGGTTGACGTAGGAGCCGATGTAAAATAGACCGAATTTCATCCCGGCGTATTCGGTCTGATAACCGGCAACCAGTTCTTCTTCGGCTTCTGGCAGGTCAAAGGGGAGTCGTTCGCATTCTGCCAAAGCGGCAATCCAAAAGATGAGGAACCCCACGGGTTGCCGCCAGACGTTCCAGCTGAGGATGCCGTAGCTGGATTGCTGTTCTACGATGTCGATAGTGCTAAGACTGTTGGACATCATCGCGATCGCAAGTACCGAAAGCGCTAGGGGAATTTCGTAACTAATCGACTGCGCTGCCGCCCTTAAACCCCCTAGTAGGGAATACTTGTTGTTTGAAGAATAGCCGGACATCAGCAAGCCAATCGGCTGAATGCTGGAGAGGGCAATCCACAAAAAGACGCCGATTCCGACGTTAGAGATTACCAGGTTTTGCCCAAACGGCACGATCAGGAAGGACAAAAACACTGGGATGACGACGATGATTGGGCCTAGCGTGAATAGCAAGCTGTCGGTCTTGGCTGGGACAATATCTTCTTTAAAAACCAGCTTCAGACCATCGGCGACTGGCTGCAAAACACCCAGTGGCCCTGCGAATTCTGGTCCGATTCGCTGCTGAGCCGCAGCAGAAATCTTCCGCTCCAGCCAGACGACCACCAGCACCCCTACGGTAGCACCAATAATCATCAGAAACATCGGCAGCGGCATCCAAATGGCTTTGGCGGCACCTGCTGGGATGCCCAGATCCCTGAGGGATTGGATAAAAGTTCCTTGTAGGTCAATACCTGGGTTCATGTTTCCCGAACGAAGTAATTACTAGGACAATTCGAGACAAGATGTATCGAATCAATCTATCTGTTCTTTTGTGAAGATTTTTTTCAGCTCCACTGCCTAGTATATCGTTGGAGCGCGTCCAGCCCAGCGCAGCAAATGAGAAATTCTACTTATCCTTAAGTTAAAGTTTTCTGTGGTGAGGAAGAGGGAGGTGCGATCGCGCGTTGCGCTGACTTGTCAGTTCGCTCAGTTGTGGCGTGTGAAAGTGTGATCGCGTTGCACAGAAAAAGTCAGTTCGCCTGTGTAATTATGACTGATGCTCCTCGAACCAGACGGCTAAATCGCTTGCTGCGGTGAAATCCAACAGCGCCTCCCCCAATTCCTCTAATTGAGCGATGGGTAACGCTTGAATCCGCTCTTGCATCTGTGGGTCAACTGCACCCAGACGCCGCGCCAGCAGACGCATAATGAGTGATAGTGCCTCCTCTTTCTTGCCTTCTTGCTTTCCTTGTTGCACTCCCTTTCGGATGATGGCTTGATAGGTTACTGATTCCTGCATAATTTCCTCCCTCAAAAGTTGGCGAATTAAACTCTCGTCAAAGAAAAAGTCAGTTCGCGCGAAGCGCAGAAAAAGTCAGTTCGCTCACTTGTGGCGTGTGAAAGTGCGATATCGAAGCGCAGAAAAAGTCAGTTCGCGCGTTGCACAGAAAAAGTCAGTTCGCCTGTGTAATTATGACTGATGCTCCTCGAACCAGACGGCTAAATCCGTTGGTGCGGTAAAATCCAACAGCGCCTCCCCCAATTCCTCTAATTGAGCGATGGGTAACGCTTGAATCCGCTCTTGCATCTGTTGGTCAACTGCACCCAGACGCCGCGCCAGCTGACGCATAATGAGTGATAGTGCCTCCTCTTTCTTGCCTTCTTGCTTTCCTTGTTGCACCCCCTTTCGGATGATGGCTTGATAGGTTACTGATTCCTGCATAATTTCCTCCCTCAAAAGTTGGCGAATTAAATTTTCGTCAAAGCGCAAACCAGCCAGCACCTCGATACAAGCTGCAACATTCCCCCGCTGCTCTGGTTCCTCAATCATATCGAGCTGGGCAACTACTTGCTCCAGTAGGGTTTGGGGTGAGTCGCTTCTAGCTAGCGCAGCTAGTGGTAAGAGAGCGATATTTCCCAGAAAAAAGGCGGGATCTTGCTCCCACATTCGGATGACTCGGTATCGGTGCTGGGTGTTGGTGTCGGTGAACTGGTTGGTAAAGACGGCTTCTGAAGTGGTGGATTTTAGAAAGATCGCAACTTGCTCAATGGGACAGCGATACTGTCGATACAGTCGTACCCAGTAATCCAGCATTCTAAATGGCAGTGGGGGATCGGATGCTGGCAGGGTTTGGAATTCGATGTGCAAGATCCGATTGCCAGTTTGCAGCAGGGTGAGGGAATCGGCGCGAATCGGTTCTGTACTGAGTTCGGTTTTAAGTACCTGAATATCAGTAGGCTCAGCTTCGAGTAGCCATAACACAAACTCGGCTGGGTACTGTTCTGCCAGATATTTGCAAATATTGTCGGTAGCCAATGGTAAGCGGGTGTTGAGATTCTTTGCTTACTTTACTGGGGAAAGGTGAATCAAAGCGATCGCGCAAAAACTTCTGAGAAATAGCGATTTATCGTCTAGCGCTGGGAATACTTAAATAGAAGGTTATTTTCTATCGCTCCTCACCTCTATTCGTTATGACTCAGACGAATCTTCTGGAACTCGCTCGCGCAGGAGATGTGAGGGCGATCGCATCCCTAATTAACCACCAACTGCAACCCAAAGGCATCACAGCGAAAGCTACCCTTAAGGATGATTGCCTACAAATCATGCTGGAATCAGCTCAAGTGCCGAATCAGCAAGCCCTCGTCACATTCATTCGTAAATGGATAACTCAATTGGGGGTTGAGTGTATCAAGAGAGTCAAGGTTTATGGGCGTCTGACAGGTGATGAATTTCCATCTTGGAGTCAAGACTTTGAGGCTACGAGCGTGGGGAATAACGCTCAATCGGAAACCAGTATTCCTAGCACAAAAAATTCCGTTTCCGAAAATTCAAAAACTTCAACAAATCAGGATAATTTAAAAATTATAGCTTCTCCCAGGATTCAATTTCAAAGTAAAACTTCCTGTCCTCGCACTTACTTGGTTCCATCCATTTTAGTCACCCTATTTGCCTGCATTCCTGCTGGATTAGTTGGTATTTCTTTTGCTAGCCAAGTTAAAAGTAAATATCAGCAAGGTGATTATGACAGTGCTTTATCTGCATCTAAGAAGGCAAAAATATCGTGCATTATAGGAGTAAGTATCGGGGGTTTTATCTTTGTTACAGCCTTTGTTCATGGATTCCGACAGGGATTCCAAAAATCTATTCAGAGACAAGTGGCAACAAGACAGCAATCAATAGCTCCATATGTACCCCCAGCAGTAATATCTCACCCATCAGAATATCTGCCTCCAATTGAAACATATCTAGAA
Source organism: Coleofasciculus sp. H7-1 (assembly GCF_057473865.1). Classification (NCBI taxonomy): domain Bacteria; kingdom Bacillati; phylum Cyanobacteriota; class Cyanophyceae; order Coleofasciculales; family Coleofasciculaceae; genus Coleofasciculus; species Coleofasciculus sp. H7-1. The sequence goes on along the minus strand of NZ_JBYCCT010000013.1, from coordinate 9,952 downwards.
ACAAATCCAGTACATAATGCCTTGTCTCAACTTGATGGTCATGCTTATCTAATGGGGGCTGACAATGTATTCCTTGGAATTATTTCTAGTGATAGGATTAATGAAAAATCTATTTGCAATCAAGTTGGTGAGTTTGGAAGTCGTGTCACCTCTAAAAGTGTTTGGAATCGAGTTGGCGATTATGGAAGCCGTATTTCCGATACAAGTGCTTATAAAACTAATACCAATCAGCCACCTATAATCGTAAATGAAAATAATGAAATTATAGGATTTTTAACTGTGAATACAAGAATTAAAGGTGCAGTTGATCCTGATTTTCTTCATGCCGCTATGTGTCAGCAATAACAGGCTAGCGTTGACAACCAGGAATACTAAAACTTATATAATTGTGTTTTGGTGAAAAAAGAGCGCTCCCTCTTAACCTCAGTTTTTGCAAAAAGCGATCGCTTCCTCCTTTCCCCCTATTTTTAGGATAATTGATCGCTCCTCCCATCTACGCTACAGAAAAAACGCGATCGCTCGTCAGACTTTGACTATGTTGTGGTGCAGTAAATGAGCCAGAATTGGAACTCCGGCGATCCCTTGACGAGGGCACAGGATGCCGAAATAGATCCTCGCAAATTCGAGGAATATTCGATGAATCCGAATAATCCTGCTAATCAGAGAAAGTGGATGGCATTTGCGGCAATTGGATACGATGTGGAAAGTGCTGAGAGTCGTAATGCTGCTGCACAAGATGTCATCAACCAACTGCGTCAAGTTCTTGCCAATGTACCAGCAACCCAAGGTCAAACTAGCATCTATGGTCTTCGTTTTCAGGTACGGGTAAGGATTCAGGGGTTAAATGGCAGGGAAGGAACCCTTGTCACCAACTGGCAGATTGACAATGGCAAAGATGTTCCTAGGCTAATCACAAACTGGCTCGAAGTAGACCAATGATAGGAAAATGACGATGAAAGCTAAACTATACGATCGGATAGAAACATTAGTGGAAGTTCAAGCAGACTTCGGCAACCGAGTTATTCCCAGAAGTACACTGGGAACAGTAGTGGAATGCTATGAAAATCCCGAAGGTTATGCCGTGGATATTGCCATTCCTAATGAAAGTTTGGTTGGAGGCTTTGAATACGAAAACGTTATTCTTAGTCCTGAACAATTTGCTCTCTTGGATACCGCCTCGAAAAAGGTCGATGTTAGCACTAGGTAATAGTTTCGGCTGGTAAGGAAGGTTTTTACAATGTTAGCGATCGCTTCCTGCGTTTTCCCCTATTTTTACGAAAAGCGATCGCTTCCTCATACAATTTTTGTCAGAAGCGATCGCATTTTTTCGGGTTCTAGACAACTATCGCTGTTCTATAGGAATGTAGCTAGCTTCGCGGGAACCCGTATAAATTTGAGTCGGACGATAGATGCGGTTTTCTCCTAACTGTTCCTTCCAGTGAGCCAGCCAACCAGCAACACGAGCGATCGCAAACACGGGTGTAAACAAATCTGTAGGAATGCCCATCTTTCGGTAAACTAGACCCGAATAGAAATCTACGTTTGAGTAAATTCCTTTTTCGCCTAATTTTTCCTCTACCGCCCGTTCCAACTCCACAGCGATGTCGTAATACTTATCGTGACCAAATTTCTCAAACAGTTTTTCTGCCAAGTTTTGTAGAATGGTCGCTCGCGGGTCTTTCACTTTGTAGACGCGATGACCAAAGCCCATAATTTTCGCTTTGCGCTGTAAGGCATCCTTTAGCCACGCACCGACATTTTCCACCGAGCCAATTTCTTCTAACATGGTGATGACTTCTTCATTCGCCCCTCCATGTAGTGGTCCTGCCAAAGTTCCCACAGCTGAGGCAATTACTGCGTATGGGTCGGTCAGGGTTGAAGCCGTCACCCGTGCCGAGAAGGTGGAGGCGTTCATCGTATGTTCTGCATGAAGTGTCAAGCAGACATCTAAAATCTGCGCGGCGAGGGGGTCGGGTTCCCGCTCGTTCAGCATATACAAGAAGTTCGCAGAATAGTCTAAGTCATCGCGGGGTCGCACGGGGTCGTTGCCTTTCCGCATCAGTTGGAACGCTGCCACCATTGTGGGAATCTTTGCTAGGAGGCGCACCACCGCTTCCCGAATGTAAGCGGGGTTATCTAAAGCGCGACGGGAGTAAAACAGACCCAAAGCAGCGGCAGAAGCTTGCAGCGCATCCATTGGATGCCCGGTTTCCGGAAAACACTTCATCATGTCCCGGATGCGATATTTGATCCGCCGATGATAGCGAATTTCACCTTCAAAGGCCTCAAGTTCTTCCTTAGTTGGGAGTGTACCCCAAATTAATAAATACGACGTTTCTAGGAAGGTACTCTTTTCTGCGAGGTCTTCGATGCGAATGCCGCGATATTCCAGTATTCCCTGTTTTCCATCGACATAGCTGATACTGGATTGGGCAGCGGGAATGCCTTCTAAACCTGGTTTATACTCGCAGACAGTCATGTTGCTACGGATTGGGTGAGGGGAACACTACTCAAGTTACCTTACCAGAAACTGCTTTTGCAGTCGCCCGTATTACCAGAATTTTTGTACGAGTGTCATAACAGCCACTTGGGAGAGGTGAGTAAAAACATCTGGCTATGACCCACGGGCGATCGCGCTGACGGTAAGGTTAATCCAATCATGCCTGCTTTTTTCAGGATTAAAGCTTCTTGAGTAGCGTCCCACACCAAAATTTCTGCCCAATTGCCTAAGTTTGGCTGATGTCCCACAAGGGCTAACTTCATACCGCCCCCAAGCTGCCATGCTTCTAACCAACTTAGCCAAGTTTTAATGTCACCAGCGGGAGCAAGGCAGCTTGATTCTTCCAAATGGGGGCACAAACCTGCGGCGACAAGAATTTCGGCGGTTTGGCGTGCCCTCACTAAGGGACTGGTTAGGATCAGGTCGAAGCGCAGACCGATTTCATCGAGTCGTTTTGCCACTTTAGCGGTTTTTTTGTGTCCCTCACGGGTAAGCGATCGCTCCTCGTCATTAGCGTCCTCAGATGCCTCAGCGGCGATTCCGTGGCGAATCAGATAAAGTTCCATTGGTTAATTTCTCATTGAAGAATGGAAGAGTAGCAATTTCCATTCTTCCATTCTTCTTCTACTCACCATGAAGCAGATGGTCTTTTGGGTTGACCAACCGAAGCAGATTTTGCTTGATTTGGGTGTCAAAAACTTCCCATTTCATCTTGGCGTACTCGGAATTTTCATTGAAACCGCCCAAGAATCCCATCGGAATTTCAAAGCCGCCTGCTGAGAGTCGTCCGCCGCCAAAAAAGCGTCCGTGACTGTCTTGACCAAAGGCTTCTTTGATAAACTCGTCCGGGTCGAGAGTCAGCTTGCTGGTTCTCAGGGAGCCAATCACGACTTCTAGTTCTTCGTCTTCGTCGTGGACAATACCGTAGACGACAGCAGTGTGGACGTTTTCTTCTGTTACTAGAAAGTCTGCCGCTTGGGGGATGGCATCTCGGTCTTCATAGCGAAGATAACCAACACCGGCGATGGAGAAGTTATTTTGCACAGTGCGGTTAGTAAGCGATCGCTCGATTACATCCATCACCCGTTTTGAGCGATACGCCTGCAAGATTGCATTCAGCAGCTGAGCATCATAAAAACGGCTGAGATACCCCGCCGCCTGAAAATCCTCTTCCTGAGCTTGCATCAGCCGGTTCGTGTCTGACCTCAGACCATGCATTAATGCTGTGGCACATTTTACGTGTTCGCCAACACTGCTATCCAGCTTCAGTAACCCTGCTTGGAGGTACTGGGTTAAAATCGTCGCCGTGGCTCGTGTGGAAGGGCGAATATCCGTAAATTCAGCATTAAGTTCCGTCTGTATGCTGTGATGGTCAATCACAACCGTAATCGGGATTCCTGCCTTTTGCACCCAAGGCAGTAATTGACAGGTGGTGCCCTGGTTATCAATCAGAACACAGCCCTGATACACAGACAAGTCCTTCTCCTTCTCCTTCAGGCACTGGACGCCCAAGCGTTTTGCTGGTAAACCTGTGAGTTTAACCAGGGCAATATTTTCTTGGTGGCTGAGGGTGCCTGCGTACACAATTTCGCATTGGATGTTGTACTGCTTGGCAATCAGTTGATACGCCCAAGCACCCGAAAGAGCATCCGGATCGGGGAAATCTTGGAGAATTACCAGATGGCGATCGCCCCGATGACGCTCTAAAGTCTGTCGTAGCGATTCCACGATTCTTTCCAATGGTGGTTCGCTCGACGCTCTTGCTGAATAATTACCAGATCCATTCACTGTCTGTGTGGGAGTCGTCTCTGTTTGTGTTTGTTGAATTTCAACCACAGATTCCGAATCCGACTTGGTGTCTAAAGGCTTTGACTCGGCGGCGATTGGAGAACCATTCAGAGGCTTAAGCAAATTAGATGGCATATTATGGATAATGCAGGTGTGCAAGGCTATAAAATTAGTATTTCAGTTGCTGCAACGGTCTCTCTCCTCACGCTTCCTGCCAAATATTTGACAGTCAGTCAATCCCCCACAGGGAATAAAAAAGTGCAGTATAGAAACCCTTGTAAATGCCGCGAAAGTTCTCCTCTTTACTGCGAAAACAGGTTTCCGCCAGATGCCGTGATTACGCTTGTCTTGATCTTGTCTTGATATAGACCTACCTATTCATCGATCTTGACAAAAAAACTGGCAAACGACACTCCCCCTGTGGTCGCGTTTTCCGGTCTTGACCTTTTACCGTTGCGCTCTTGCTCAATGATTTGCTACCGATTGGCGATGAGGGCTTGAGGAAGGGTGCAATGTTCCTCAGCCCCTAGTCGTAGGGGCACTACCCGTACTTGCCAGTCCCTTCACCAGCCAAATTTTAAAAACCCCCCGCAGTCGATCTCAATGCAGGGGGCTAAAGGCCAATCACATATTTTTTCCACTCCTGATGCGTACCACTTTTGAGGTGTTTCGCAACTTCAAAGTGCAGACTACTGTAAGGCTTGCGGGGCGGCTGCCGCAAAATCATGTTAGCTTCTTTAGGGGTACGGCTGCCTTTGTTGACATTGCAGCGCACGCAAGCGGTGACAATGTTTTCCCACGTATCGCCGCCGCGACGAGAGCGGGGAATTACATGATCGAGCGTTAAATCGTCCCCGGTATAACCGCAATATTGACAAGAATGACTATCGCGGTGGAGGATATTTCGACGAGTCAGGGGAATTTCCTTGTAAGGAACCCGGACATAGTAGCGCAGCCGAATTACCGTCGGAAGTGGAAAATCTGAGTAGACGTATTTGCCGTTGTGTTCAACCCGCTCTGCTTTCCCTTTGATCAACAAGACAGCCGCCCGCCGCCAGCTGGTGATGTTGAGCGGTTCATAAGAGGCGTTTAACACCAGAACCTTGCCCATAGGGTGATTGAGATATAGAGAAGATTTTTTCAGATGGTAACACAGTTAACCCAAACGCTGTCAGGATCGAGAGATAGAGAGGGGGCACAGGAGCAGAGGAGCAGGGAAAAATTCCTGTTTTCATTCACTCCCCACTCCCCACTCCCCACTCCCCACTCCTCATTCCTCACTCCCCACTCCTCTCTTTTCAGTCCTCAGTCCTCAGTCCTCAGTCCTCTCTCCTCTCTTTTCAGTCCTCAGTCCTCAGTCCTCTCTCCTCTCTCCTCTCTCCTCTCTCCTCTCTCCTCTCTCCTCAACACTGGCAAACCACTCAGTTTTGACTTTGCCGATGAGAAGATAAGTTGTCATCTCTCCTTTGCCTTTGATGTGGATGACACCCCGCTCTTTAAATAGAAACCGATTTTGTAGTAGCTTGTAGGTGGAGTCGGTGACTTGAATGTGCCCTGGAAGACCGTGGGATTCCATCCGAGAAGCGGTATTCACCGTGTCACCCCACAAATCGTAGATAAATTTCTTGATGCCAATGACGCCAGCGACGACGGAACCTGTGTTGATGCCAATGCGGATGCTGAAAGATTCACCCGTTTTGTCGTTTAAGTTAGCGATCGCTTGTTGCATATCGAGTGCCATTTGGGCGATCGCTTCTGCATGATCCTCTCTGGGTATGGGCAGTCCTCCCACGACCATATAAGCATCGCCAATTGTCTTTATCTTCTCCAACCCATGTTTTTCCGCTAGGTGATCGAAGGCGGAGAATATCTTGTTGAGCAGATTCACCAGTTCTTTTGGAGGCTTATAAGCCGAAAGCTCTGTAAAGTTAACAATGTCGGCAAACAGCACCGTTACTTCTGCAAAGCTATCAGCAATTGTGTTTTGCTCCAGTTTCAACCGCTTGGCGATCGATTCGGGTAAGACATTGAGCAGCAGACGCTCAGATTGTTCCTGTTGATAGCGCAGAGCTTCTGCCGCTACTTTACGATACGTGATGTCTACAACAGTTCCTTCGTAATAGAGCAGCGCACCCTTGGCGTCATACACAGCACGCGCATTCTCCGAAATCCAAATTACGGTGCCGTCTTTGCGATAAACCTGAGATTCAAAGTCCGTGATGATGTTGTGTTTCTGCACTAGGCTGATAAATTCGTCTCGACGATTCGGTTCGACGTAAAGTTGTCGCTGCATATCGGCGATCTTTGCTATCAGTTCCTCTGGGGAAGAGTAGCCATAGATGCGGGCAAGAGACGGATTAGCGCTGAGGTAACGTCCTTCAGGTGTTGTCTGAAAGATCCCATTAACGACATTTTCATAAATGTTGCGATATTTCTCTTCCGCTTGCCGCAAAGCTTTCTCAGCTCCTTCTCGCTTTTTTAGATTGCGGGCAAATGCCACAAAAACATAAATTCCTGTTGCCAGTACAATAAGTGCAAAAGCTTCAATGAAAATCTTTTTCCTAGCCAGTTTATCGATGCGTATTTGTAATAATTTATCTAAACTTGGAAAAACACTATCATAAAGTTTAAATTGAGCATCAATGGCTTGCATACCTGCTGCAAAATAGTCGGTTTCTTTAATATTAAGGCTCGGAGCGGTGATGATTTTTTGATTTAATATCTCTATAAATACAGTAGCTATCGCAAAGCTTTCTTGAGCAGATGGTTTTAATTGAGGTTGCAAGTTGGGATTTTCATGAAAGGCGACTTGCATTCCTCTGTTGACTTGATCTATTGGCAATTTGATTAAGCTGGATAGAACGATTAAGTGTGCTTTTTCCTCTGAATTGATTTGTTTTCGTTCCAGTATATTTGTACCCAAGTCTCTTGCTATAGCCGTATTTTCAATTGCTGGAGGAAGTTTCGTTATTACCGTATCCATTAGATAATAACTGTCAAGTTCAGGATCGAGTATCAGGTTGGAAGTATCGCCTACGTGGGCAATCAGGGCAAGAATATCTGCAATCAGCGCTGTGTGGAAATCGAAGCTTTCTTGAGAGCTAAGGGTAGGTGATTGTTTCTTTAGCTCCTGCCACTTTCTCTTTAGCATCTTCCAGCCTTCGGTTGTTTTGAGGATGTTTCCCATCTGACCCTCGACAGCATCAATTGCCTTGAGATCCTCTTCTATTTGAGACTGAATGGCTGTAATTTTTGTTGAAAAAAATATATCACCGCTGAATCGAGAATTTGCTTGGGCGCGATGCTGTACGACATCTTCTAATAGCTCTATTAAGGGAAAACTATAGTCAAGACCTAACTGTTCTTTCTGTGCAAAATCAATTCCTACTTTAATTTCAGCTAGGAGTTGATACACAACCACCGCAAAGGGAAGAAGTAAAATGAGAAATAAGCTGGGTAAACAAAGTTTACTTTTGAGTCTACGAAAATGCTTCTTCAACATTACGGTTTCCATTAAATTTTCCTCAGTATTACTATAAGCGTGACTTGCTCCTTAAATAAATTTTTATTTTAAGGTAACAAATAAATTTAAAAACATAAAAAGTAACAACTGTATAAACAGATTTTTCAAGTGCCCTCTTATAACATTTTGCTTTGACGTTGCATGAAATTAGATGAGCAATGCCTACCCTCCACACTTTTGGGGCACTCTGTTCAGATAGTACGGTTTCTAGGGGTAAGGAGATTGGTAGTTCTATGGTCATTGCCTTTAACATGGATGATACCCCGCTCCTTAAACAGATGAAATAGCATACTAGTCAGCACTCACCCGCTTCTTGATGTGGCTGGGAACTCTTGTACTGGCGGCAATCGTGCTAAAAATCGCGCTGTATACAAACCTACTACCCGCATGAATGTGACCCCTACGTGACAGGCGTCACATTCATACGGTATCCAGCCTCACTAAGTCGTGAGGCGACTGTCATACGCTATCAAGGTTTTCAATCACCAAATCCTCCAGAGAAAAAGTTTACATTTAGAATAAAGAATTCTCGATAGCGCAATGCAAGTTCAAGTGACCAGTAAGCACTCAAGAGTTCTCAAGACTCCCCAACTCAGGGATGTCTTACCAGATACTCATCAGATTGAACCACTCACTAATTCAAACAAGCTGGTGCAGAATATTCCGGAAGCTCAGGAAATAATTTGTCGATTTTTTTTGGACATTGTTAAGCAATGGACACCTGATTTAGTTTTATATGAGTTTAAAACTTTATTTATTAATCCGGGCAAAGCGCGTGACTCAGCACACCTACAAGCACTCAAAAGAATTCTTATTTCTAAAAATGAGGAAGACTTTAAAAATACATTAAAGCGTTCTTGTTATATTCTTCTCAATAACTGGATATTGGCTCGGCACTACCAGGCTTTACAAGATTTAATTCAATTAATTTCTAATTCTGCTGACGGTAATGGCATCTCATCTCCGGCTGTAAAATGTCTAAAGACTTGGCTGGCAGATTTTGTTAATAGCCAAGACTATGAAGAACTCAAGCTATTTGTTTCTAAATATGAAAATCGAGAGCAAGACCATTGGAAGAGCCGTTATGCTTCCTATTTGTTAGCCCCCCAGTATGTTAATAATAAAAATTCAGAAGAACAGCGCCAAGCTGCTAAAGGATTATCGAAGCAGTTAAAAGACCAGTTTAAGTTTGAGCTGGCAATGTACACAGCCCATTCTGAATCTACTGGATTTAACAATAAGAAAAACCAAAATCCTACGGCTTTGGGCGATCAAGCGCTCCGTTTAATTAAAAAAGTTATCGCCAAACGCGGTATGTTCAGCTATGAAAACATTGCGAATATTTTCCTAAAACAAACCAAACAACTGAAGTACAAGTATTTTAAGCAAGGCTTACTAAAATATTTATTTTATTCGACGGGAAACAAAGGTGAGGTAGAGAATTTACAAACTGATTTATGGAAAGTTTTAGAATTCCTCTATAAAGATGCTGATGAAGAAGAGGTCAATAGCCTGCTGCTGATTAAAACCTGTAAACGGGTGATTGAATGTTTAACAATCAAGAATAATGGCGAACCTTCTTCACTGTTTGTTTCATTAGCTTCTGAAGGAAAATCGGTTACTCTAGCAATCCTCCTGCTGAAGATTATTCTAATTTGTCCTCCGACTCGGACGCATTTAGAAGTTTGTCTTGCTAAATTAATTCAATACTATGAAGAATATTCGCAAGAAGAATGTTCTTGGGTAATTAATTTTTTGGAGGTGATAAGAATTACTTTAACGATTTATACGGAAAATGTTCAATTCGATTTAGTGAATATGGAAGAGGATAGTCTCTCCCCGTCGCCTAGTGTTGATGGGAATGCTTATCGAGTTTTTTCTCGGAAGTATGGGAAATAACCGGAAAATTGGCAGTGACTTTAGAGGGCTACCTGTTTAAAGCGGGACGGTGAAACTTAACTACATCATTGAGTCAGGGGAAGACAGCGGATGCCTGGAGTTAGCGTCGGGTTCCTTAGTGGGACTTAAACAAATTTTAACCCCAAACAAAGCCCAAACTAGCTTTATAAGCAAAGAATACGTTCTGATTGTGGTTCAACCACTCAATAAAACGAAAAGACATCGCTGTACGAAACGCCTCT
>NZ_JBYCCT010000012.1:0-33212 GCF_057473865.1 Coleofasciculus sp. H7-1 | reverse complement strand
GACTGGTGTGGAGGCTGTTGGTCTTGCGATCTGGTCTGAGGTCTGAGGGCTGAGGTCTGAGGGCTGAGGTCTGAGGGCTGAGGTCTGAGGGCTGAGGTTTGAGGGCTGAGGACTGAGGTCTGAGGTCTGAGGTCTGAGGTCTGAGGTCTGAGGTCTGAGGACTGAGGACTGAGGTCTGAGGTCTGAGGACTGAGGTTTGAGGGCTGAGGACTGAGGTTTGAGGACTGAGGGCTGAGGTCTGAGTAGAAGAAAGTGGCGATTAAGATAGACAGGACTTACGCAAATAGCACCACATCTGAGGGCAACCACAGGGGGATTGCCCCTACACAACGCTATATGTATAAGCTTTGCGTAAATCCTGATAGAGTAGCAAGCAGAAAAAAAAATTTCGTCGCTTATAGCACTCAAGACTCAATACTTATAGCACTCAGGACTCAATTTTTTGCCGGAGTGGGAATAAAGTTCTTTATTCCCTTTTGACACTACCTCAATCCTCAGTCCTGATACCTCAATCCTCAGTCCTGATACCTCATTCCTGTTGATGTTAACGAGTCTCCAGAATCCTCTGGTCAAGCAAATTCGCAAGTTACACCGCTCGAAGGAACGGCGGGAGCGGCAAATATTTTTGTTGGAAGGGACGCATTTGCTGGAGGAAGCTTGTGCGGTTGATTATCCGTTAGAGACGGTATGCTGTACGCCCCAATGGCAGGAACGTCACCAGCAACTGTGGGAGCAAGCTTGTAATCGGTGTCAAAGGGCGGAAGTGGTGAGCGAGGAAGTTGTAAAAGCGATCGCTACCACGATTCAACCCGATGGTGTCATCGCTACGGCACCCCGGATGAGCCGCCAGATGTCCCCATTGCCAGTTACGGGTTTGGGGCTAATTTTGGAAACGGTGCAAGATCCGGGCAACCTTGGCACCATGATTCGCACTGCCGCCGCTGCGGGTGCCGATTGGCTGTGTGTCAGTGAAGATAGTGTGGATCTGGACAATCCGAAGGTGCTGCGAGCCTCTGCTGGACAATGGTTTCGGCTACCGATGCGGGTCAGTTCCGATTTGACCGCAGATATCTGTCAGTGTCGGGAACGAGGAATGCAAGTAGTGGCGACTGTGCCTAGTGCGACTTTAACCTACTGGGAGGTAGACTTACGCCGTCCCACGCTGATTTTGCTGGGCAATGAAGGCGCTGGATTGTCATCAGATTTAGTTTCACTGGCACAGGTGCAAGTGACCATTCCCCTGAGTTTAGGCGTCGAGTCGCTAAACGTGGCTGTAGCAGCTGCCTTGATGTTGTACGAAGTAAAGCGCCAGAATGGCAAAAGTTAGGAAGTAGCTGCTAGTCGGTAGTTATGGGTCAATCGTTAGTGGTTTTTTCGCTTTTACCGACCAATTACCAATTAGCCATTACCCGATGATTGTGTCTTTTTTTGCATATATTCCTCAATGTCAGCAGCGGCTTGTTCCAGCTCATCTGCCTCAGTGAATTCTTTTTGATGATTACCGCTGTCGGACTGTGGCTGGGATCGAGCCGTCTGATTTTCTGGCAATTCCAATAAATCCTGCAATTGCTCAAGCGATTCGTTAAACGCTTTATCAGCGGCGCGACGATGTTCTTGGTCATTCTGATTCATTACGCTGGTTCCACAAACACTGCTTTTGATGGCAGGGCACCCTGGTAATTGACAGCGATCGCCCTGCTTGAGCGATCGCTATTCTTTTAGTTTCTAAGATACAACACGCGGCTGAAGGGATGACCCATTCGTAATTTTTATAGAGAAAATTATAAAGAGAACAACTTGCACTCTTTAACTCCACAACCGATTGGGGACTTGCGCTCACCGTTGGTCAAGCTGAAAATAAGGAGGGCATCGTCGTCTAGGGGAGAGTAACGTGACTCAAGGATTTGATTACGATTTAGTGATTATTGGTGCCGGTGTCGGCGGACATGGCGCTGCCCTACACGCGGTTTCCTGCGGTCTCAAAACCGCAATTGTGGAAGCAGCCGATATGGGTGGCACCTGTGTTAATCGGGGCTGCATTCCTTCTAAAGCTTTGTTGGCAGCATCAGGTCGGGTGCGAGAGTTACGCAATGCCCACCACCTGAAATCGCTGGGGATTCAAGTTGCAGGCGTCGAGTTTGACCGACAAGCGATCGCCGACCATGCTAACAACCTCGTCACCAAGCTTCGCGGCGATTTGACAAACAGTTTGAAACGGCTGGACGTTGAGATTATTCAAGGTCGGGGGAAGATAGCTGGATCGCAAAAAGTCACCATCAGCACGGGATCGGGTGAAAAAACCGTTACGGCAAAAGACATTATCATTGCCTCCGGCTCAATTCCTTGGGTACCACCCGGAATTGAAATTGACGGTAAAACTGTTTTTACCAGCGACGATGGCGTGAGATTGGAGTCGCTACCTTCCTGGATTGCTATCATTGGCAGCGGTTACATTGGTCTAGAATTTTCTGATGTTTACACGGCATTAGGCGCTGAAGTAACCATGATTGAAGCTTTAGACCAGCTGATGCCTGGGTTTGACCGGGACATTGCCACAATCGCCGAAAGAGTGCTGATTAAGCCGCGCGACATTGAAACGAAAGTTGGCATTTTGGCGAAGACCGTTAAACCCGGTTCTCCCGTGGTCATTGAGCTAGCCGACGCCAAAACTAAAGAAGTTGTGGAAGTGCTGGAAGTAGACGCTTGCTTGGTCGCTACAGGTCGTATTCCGGATACTAAGGACTTGGGGCTGGACTCTATCGGCGTTGATACAAATAGGGGCTTTATCCCCGTCGATGACCGGATGGCAGTTTTGTCAGGCGGCGAACCCGTGCCTAACCTGTGGGCGATTGGAGATGCTACGGGCAAGATGCAGCTGGCTCATGCAGCGTCTGCTCAAGGTGTCGTGGCGGTAGAAAATATCTGCGGACGTCACCGTTTGATCGATTATCACAGCATTCCTGCCGCCGCCTTTACTCACCCTGAAATTAGCTTTGTTGGCAAGACGGAAGTAGCGGCGAGAGAAATGGGGAAAGAGGAGGGATTTGAAGTCGCGGTGGCGAAGAGTTATTTCAAGGGGAACTCGAAAGCGATCGCTGAAGGGGAAGCCGACGGGATGGCAAAAGTAATCTACCGCAAAGATACAGGCGTTGTGCTGGGCGTCCACATCATCGGAATGCACGCAGCGGATTTGATTCACGAAGCTGCAAACGCGATCGCTCAACGCAATTCTGTCCAGACTCTGGCATATTTTGTCCACGCACACCCTACCCTTTCAGAAGTGCTTGATGAAGCCTACAAGCGGGCTGTAGGTTCTCATTAGAAGGGTAAGAGTCATTAGTGATTAGTGATTAGTCAATTGCTGTGACTAATCACTAATCACCATTGACGAATGACCCATTACCGATTCCCGATTCCCCATGAATAATTGTGCCAAACTAAGAAATATGCAAATTCGCCGCCGTCCGCCCACTACATCTGTTGCTGCTAGCAGCGTTAGTTATCAGGTTGCCGTACCTGACGCCAAGCCGCGCCACATCTTGGAGGAAATTGTCTGGCAAAAAGAGACAGAAGTTAACCAATTGCGAGAACGCCTCCCCTTAGCGGAGTTGCAGCGTCAAGTGCAAGCTGCGCCTGCACCTCGTGACTTTTTAGGTGCTTTGCGACAAGGGAAGACGAAACCGGCTTTGATTGCAGAAGTCAAAAAGGCTTCTCCTAGTAAAGGAGTGATTCGGGAAGATTTCGAGCCAGTAGCGATCGCTACTGCTTATCAGCAAGGAGGAGCCAGCTGTTTATCAGTCTTGACCGATCGAAAATTCTTCTGTGGGAGTTTTGAAAATCTGGCGGCTGTTCGCGCTGCTGTAAACTTGCCAGTATTATGTAAGGATTTTTTGATATATCCTTACCAAATTTATCTCGCTCGACGCCACGGAGCCGATGCCGTTCTCCTGATTGCAGCAATTCTGAGCGATCAAGACCTCCAATACTTTGTCAAAATTACCAATGCTTTGAGGATGACACCGCTGATTGAAGTGCATACTCTAGCAGAACTAGACCGAGTATTATCCCTAGAAGGCGTTACCCTAGTTGGTATAAATAATCGCAATCTGGAAGATTTTTCCGTAGACTTACAAACAACCTGCCAGATTTTAGCGGTACGAGGTAGCGAGTTGCTTCATCGGGGCATTGCTGTCGTTAGCGAGTCGGGTCTGCACACGCCATCTGACCTCAGCTTGGTTGTGCAAGGGGGTGTTGATGCGGTACTGATTGGCGAGTCCTTGGTGAAACAGCCAGACCCTGCTGTTGGCATCGCCAACCTGTTTTCCAAGGGTTGAAACGCTTTTGCAGGATCGAGGAGGCTTGTGGGAAAGATGAGTAAAGAATTTCTTGATTCCGTATTCCGCCTTCGGTCTTGCCGAATATCCCTCCACATATAGGTAAATCAGGTTTCATGGAGCCAATTCCTCTGCCGTCTCATATTCACTACGAACTACTCCTGCAAATGTTAGAGCGCCAAACTTCATTCGCCGTTAGTCAAAAACCAGCAGTGCGAGAGCAAGTTCACCAGCTCATAAGTACCCTCCGCAAAGCAATGGCTCAACAGAAGCAACTGGAACAAACCTGCGAACGAGCAAATTTACCGATTGATTACCGTTGGTCTGTAAATAACATCGCCTTCGATCAACCACCCTCGCCGGATATTGTCACCGGACGCCGGGAACCTTAGGTATAAAAGGTTTTGAGATGAGAAAGGGTGTAGGAGCGAAGCCAGAGTTTTTAAATACCTGAATTTATACGCCTAGATGCTGGCACTGATGCTTCGTCCTCAATGAAGAAAAGTTGCCGGAAAGCCATAAAATTAGGGTCAATGCTTTCTGTTTACTTGGGTTATAAACGCTCCGAGAACTGCTAACTCATCACTCGTAAATGCGAGATGGCTGTTGGATGCCCCAAGACCGTTATTGACTTCTGGGAGGTTCGGAGTGACTGAACCAGATTCAGCCGATCGTTTTTGGTTAAACTCAGAGAAAGCTTCAGCAGACGCAGAGGCAACGGACGCTCCTGCCACTCCACAGCCTCACCCCAGCGAATTATCCCCGTTACAAGACCCACAAGGGCAATCTTGGGAGCAGGAGCGTCCACCAGCACCGCTGGGATTGGTATCGCCTTCGCAAGAACAGCAGCAGTTAGATCGCATTCATCAGTTAGAGCAGGCGTTGGCGGAATCTCAGGCTTGCGTAAGTGAGTTGAGGCTCCAACTGAGCGAGCAACATCTTTTGGAAACCCAGCTGGCATCGACAGAGGAAGTCGCGAATCTTCAACAGCTGGCACTCGATCAAAAGCAACAGCTTTTCGAGCAGCAGCAAGCGCTAGAGAGTCATCAATCGCAAGCGCTTCTCAAAGACGAAACGGTTCAAGAATTGTTAGCGACGATTGAAACTTTAGCCGAGGCGCAGGAAGGGGAATTAGGACGCCTGCGAAGGCAGCTGACTCAGAGCCGCAAGACTATCCAAAACAGTCAAACGCTGCTGGAACAAGAGCTAGCGAACAGACAAACAGCCCTAGAAGCCCAGCAACAGCGAGTGCAGGAGCTAAAATTCCAAATTCTGGAAGCTCGAACTCTGGTAAGGCGTTTGGAGGTGCAGGCGCTGGAGCAAGAGCAGCAAATGCAAGCGCTTTATCGTCGATGTAGCGATCGCGCTGCGGTTATCAATCAGCTGGAAGATCAACTCCAGCAAGCCAACGAAACTCTGGAAGACCAGCAACATCTGCTGGCAAACCTCTACGAGACTGAAGACCTGGTTGCGGAACAGGATGCAACTATTAAAGCTCTTTACCGCCAGATTGAAGATTTGGAAAACCAGCAAGACTTGCAAGTGAAAATTCAGGCTCGATTGCAACAAGCTTGCCACGACTTGGCAGAGTCGCGCGATCGCTATCAAGCCCAGACAAGCGAACTAGAAACTCACACTGCGACTCTGCAAGAGCAAATTCTCATGCAAGCCCAGCAAGCGGGTGAGTACGAAGCCGCCATCCAGTACTGGAAAGACCGTTGCAGTGCTAGCCTTAGCAGCGCTCAAAAACTTAAGGACTTCCTGCAACGAGTGCTAGCAGACAGCCCTGAAGAACTGGAAGAACTGTTGATAGCGATAGAACCCCCAACCGCTGCTGAGATTCCTCAGCCAATCAACCGAACTCCTTTATCATCCCCTCAACCCAACAAACATTTACAGGTAGACCTTCCGGCTTTTTTAAGAAAAATTCCACCGGAGAAATTAGAGTAAAGGATTTGGCTTTTTGTCAATCTTTCAGTAGTTATTAAGCCCTTACTTATATTGATATCTTGCACCAGTCGTATTACCCGCCTGGGGTTTAAATTCCACAGCTTATAGCTCAAGTCCATTGAAACTCACATCTTGCACCAGTCGCATTACCCGCCTGGGGTTTAAACCCCAGGCTTACTGAAGAAGACTGAGTAAGAATTTCAGTCCATTTCAATGGACTTGAGCTATGAGCCTTGAACTTGAGTTCAAGGACGTTCGGCGAGCGCTCAGACGTTCGGCGAGCGCTCAGTCGAGCCGTCGAGCCGCTGACTTTGGGCAAACTTGAGAACGGTGCAAGATGCACCAGTCGCATTACCCGCCTGGGGTTTAAACCCCAGGCTTACAGAATCAAGTCTTCTGAAGAAGACTGAGTAAGAATTTCAGTCCATTTCAATGGACTTGAGCTATGAGCCTTGAACTTGAGTTCAAGGCGGATGGGCAAACTTGAGAACGGTGCAAGATATGAGTTGAAATGGACTAAAAGCCTTGATATTTGGAAATTGGTTTCCTTGCGGGTGATAACTTTGGTGCAAGATATGAGTTGTAGGTACTAGCTCGTAAATAGACGTAAACCGATTACCCAATTACTGCTAAAAGCTAAAAAGGTCATTGCTAATTGGTGAATGGATTGGAAAAGATATGCGATTCTGGAGTATGCGCTCTTCAAGTTTAAGGACAGATCGATGGACGATAAGTTAATGTTGATGATTCCCGGCCCGACACCAGTGCCGGAACAGGTATTACTCGCCTTAGCCAAGCATCCCTTTGGGCACCGCAGCAGTGAATTTAGTAAGCTGATGGCTGAGGTGACGCAAAACCTGAAATGGTTGCACCAAACCGAGAATGACGTGCTGATGTTGACTGCCAGTGGTACGGGGGCGATGGAAGCTGGCATCATTAACTTCCTGAGTCCAGGCGATCGCGTTTTGGTTGGCTGTAATGGCAAATTTGGCGATCGCTGGGCGGAACTTAGCCAAGCTTTTGGTCTTAACGTTGATACGGTAAAAGCTGAGTGGGGTCAAGCCCTCGACCCGGAACATTTCCGGGAAAAACTAGAAGCCGATACCGATAAACAAATCAAAGCGGTGATTGTCACCCATAGCGAGACCTCCACTGGCGTTCTCAATGACCTGGAAACTATCAATCGTCACGTCAAAGCCCACGGTGAAGCTTTAATTATTGTTGACGCTGTCACCAGCTTGGGAGCGGTTAATCTGCCGATTGACGAATGGGGCATTGATGTGGTGGGATCTGGTTCCCAAAAAGGTTACATGATTCCCCCAGGACTAGGGTTTGTCTCTGTCAGCCCCAAAGCTTGGGAAGCTTACAAAACGGCTTCGCTGCCCCGTTATTACTTGGATTTGGGCAAGTACCGCAAAGATGCTGCCAAAAACACCACTCCCTTTACCCCGCCAGTGAACTTATTTGTGGGGCTGCACACTGCCCTGAAAATGATGAAAGCCGAGGGTTTGGAGTCTATTTTTGCCCGTCACCAGCGGCTGATGACTGCCACCCGCGACGCGATGAATGCACTCTCGTTGCCGCTGTTTGCGCCTGATGGGGCAGGCAGTCCGGCGATTACCGCTGTGGCACCGATAGGGGTGGATTCAGAACAAATCCGTAGCGTGATGAAAAAGCGGTTCGACATCGTCCTCGCTGGCGGACAAGACCATTTCAAAGGCAAAATCTTCCGGATTGGTCACTTGGGTTTTGTGAGCGATCGCGATATCCTCGCTGCCGTTGCCTCTCTCGAAGCCACGCTGCGAGAAGTAGGATACGAAGGCTTTACTCCGGGTGCTGGTGTTGCTGCTGCCGCTAGGGTATTTAGCACCCATTAGAGCGAAGCCAAGAGTCATGGAACGGTGGCAGATGAAGAGCGAACTGACTTTTTGGAGCGCTTCGCGATCGCATCTATTGTAGATTTGGGGTTAGTGGTGGGAGGCATAACCAGCGATCGCCCTCTCTCTAACCCCAGCGAACTGACTCTTTGGAGCGCTTCGCGATCGCCCTCTGATTATTTAGATTTATTGCCAATTCAGGGGCTGAGGATTCGGTATCATTAGTAAAGATTGTTACCTTTTAACTTGGCGATCTCTCCATGCAAAAAACCAAGTTGATCAGTCAACTTCTTGTTGGTGGACTGCTGTCCTTTGCCTTGGTGACTCTAGGCAATCAAGCTGTACAGGCACGGCGTACAGTCTCCCTGCCAGAGGCTAAATGTGTCAGTACTGGCCCTGGTCGTTGGCGTCCCTATAAGTCAGATGTTGCTGTGGGTAGAGCCGTCTACACCAGCCTTCTCAGTCTGGCTCCAGGCAACGCTTTTGTGTCAATGACCTGTAGAATCATGCCGGAGGGTTATGACACTTACTTTCAAACCCTGAATTTGGAATATGGAATGCGGGATAACGACAGCGGTAGTCCTCCCACCACGGTCAATATTTATTTAGATGGACAGCGTAAGGATTCTCGCACGATTGCCCCTGGACAGAAAGCCTCGTTATCATTTGATGTTACTAATGTCAATAATGTGGCGATAGAAACGATTTGTTCTAACAGATCGCAATATTGTGGTCGCGTTTATTTCTTCAAAGCGGCGCTGGTGCCTTTCCCCCCGCCTCCCAGTGCGAGTAAGTAGGGAAATGTGTCCTACACGAGCAGTAAGCGATCGCTCGCGTGTCGAGAGCAGGACTTACGCAAAGCTTATACATATAGCGTTTTGTAGGGGCAATCCCCTTGTGGTTGCCCCCAGATGTGGTGATGTTGCGTAAGTCCTGAAGAGGCGATCGCTCGCGCACCTGGCATGGAGCCGTTGTTACAGGACGCAACGCGATCGCTCAAATATTGAGTGTCGTCACAAGGAAGGCTCAGTCGCCGGACTCTCGGTGGGGCTGGGGCTTTCGCTGGGACTAGGACTCTCAGTTGGACTAGGACTTTCAATGGGACTGGGACTCTCGGTGGGGGTTTCGCTGGGACTCGGAGGCGGTGTTTCTTGGGTCTGCTTTTTCTCGGCTTGTGCAGCTAATTGGCGTAACCGCTCTTGCCAATACCGAATCTGCGGCAATCCAGGGTCGTTTGCAGCAGCAATTACGTCTTGCCACCGACCTTGCTCGAAAGCTCTTTGGGCATCCTTATATATCCCTTCTGCAACCGACCAGTTCAGGGGCCACTCTTGCAGCGCTTCCCGCACTTGTCCGTAAGCAGAACTGTTAGCAGGAATGGATCTAACTAGAGCGATCGCGCCCTCTAAATCTCCCGACTGAAATCTTTCCGTCGCTTGTGCGATAATCTCCCGTCCCCGATCGACGACAGGTTTCGGCGTTTCTGGAGAGGGTTTGGGAGTTGTTGTTGGAGAAGGCTTGGGAGTCGTCGAGGCAGATGAGCCACAATCGATAAATTTTCTAAATACCCATCCCTTGAGGGGCGAACTAATCGGCACCCACCCATTTTGTGCAGTGCCGGTAACAGATAAAATCATCCCTTGTTTGACGCTGCCTACTACCCTAGCGTTAGGGCTAGAACGTACATTTAATGGCCCCTCCGAAACTTTGCAAGTTTCTTGTGGTTTGTCTACCACTTCATTGTTATTACTGTTAGACCTTTCATCAGTTCTAGATTGCGGTTGAGAAATAGCGAAAAATCCCCCTATCACAAACACCAAAGCAGTCACACCGACCCCCATCGCTAGGGGAAATTTATTAGACGAGGAAGCAACAACAGGAGGATTGTACTCTTGACTGATTGGTTGTGGAGAGGGTTGCGGAGGAACTACTGGAAGGGTTTTCTGTTCAGACGGTGGAGTTGGCGGTGGTGGCGGCGGATACTCTACAGGTGGATATCCAACACCAACGGCTTGCTGTCCACCCCCATAGACTAGCTGTTGCAACTCCTGTAGCGCTTCCGTCGCTGACTGATAGCGGTCTTTGAAGTGGTAGCGGGTCATCTTTGTTAAAACACCTGCTAACCCTGGACTGACCGCCACCAGATGCTGCCAGAGAATCTCGCCTGTCTGGGGATCTTCGTGCAATTGCAGTGGCATTAGCCCCGTCAGCGCCTGGATGCCAATCATACCCAAAGCATAAATATCGCTATTGGGGCGGGGTCTGCCTTGCGCCTGTTCGGTTGGCATATAGCCGGGAGTGCCAATGGCAACGGTAGCACTGGCTTGTGCTTGATTGATGAGTGTTTGAGTTCGCAGTAGTTTGACTGCGCCAAAGTCAACCAAAACTAGCTTGTTATCTGAGTTGCGTCGGATTAAGTTGTCTGGTTTGATGTCGCGGTGGATGACGCCGTTGTAGTGGACAAATTCCAAAATGCTCAAGACTTGTTGCAGCATCTGGATGACTTGGCTTTCTTCCCAACGATAACTGGGTGAGAGTTCGGCACTGAGAGGATGCCCATCGATGAACTCTTGCACCAAGTAAAACTCTTGGTTTTCTTCAAAGTTTGCTAATAATCTAGGAATTTGGTCGTGATTTCCCAGTTGTTCTAGGGTTTCGGCTTCGCTGGTGAATAACCGTCTAGCCGTTTCCAAAAAATAAGGGTCGCTACTAGCAGGCTTGAGGTGCTTGACAACACAAGTTGGGGCACCAGGACGGCGGGTGTCTTTGGCGATGTAAGTTTTTCCGAATCCACCGGCACCTAAGGCTTGGACAACTTGGTAACGCTGGTCTAATAAACGCCCGATCATGGTGCGACCTGCCGAAGAAAGGATGTACGCTCAATATTAATACCACTCGGATCAACCCAACGAATCCGGAGAGGTTGTCAAAGATTTCACTAATTTTTTCAGATTGGCGTGTGAAGCGTTAGGGAAGCGTGCCTGTAAACACCGATAATGCACTGCTGATTTCCACCCAGAGAAGTAGCTAGATTTTGCGGAGGGATTGCGATCATGGTGAATACTAAGCATCCAGAGAAGCTTTAATCAGGCTTCAGATAGAATTTTGGGGTAGTATTTTCATTTGATAAAGAATATTCATCGGAATTGGTCGAAATATCGGCGATGGCGACAAAAGGCACAGCGGGAGTTAGGCGTGCAGCGAGAGGGGCTGTTGGAAGAATCCACGATGGATTTAAACTACATCGTTTTGATTATTGGTTCCTGCGCGATCGCTACTTTGGGATTGTTGACCAACAGTGCGGCTGTCATTATTGGTGCGATGATCGTTGCTCCGTTAATGTTCCCCATTCGAGGATTAGCCTTTGCCGCTTTAGAAGGCGACGTGATTCTGTTTCGCCAAGGGTTGGTTGCGGTAGTCGTAGGGACGTTTCTAGCGATTATTTTAGCGATGCTTCTGGGTTCTTTTGTCGGACTCCCAGAATTTGGCAGCGAAGTGCTGTCTCGCTCTAAACCGACTCTACTCGATTTGGGAATTGCTGTAGCCGCTGGGGGCATTAGTGGCTTTGCGAAAGTGCAGCCCAAAGTTTCTGGGACTTTGGCGGGGACAGCGATCGCTGTGGCACTGATGCCTCCCATTTGTGTCATCGGTTTGGGGCTTGCCCAAGCGAATTGGTCGCTGAGTCTGGGTGCAGCACTGCTGTACATGACGAACTTGCTGGGGATTACCCTTGCCTGTATGCTGACTTTTTTATTGTCAGGCTACACCCCTCTAGCGAAAGCAAGTAAAGCCCTCAGTTGGACGCTTGCTTTGACGGCGATACTTTTGATTCCTTTAGGGATCAGTTTTGTAGAATTACTCCGGCAAGCCCGACTAGAAGCGAGTTTGAAGCAGGCGCTACTGAAGAATACGATTACTTTTCAGCGAGTAGAACTGGTTAAAACTGAGTCTAACTGGTTAACGAACCCCCCTGAAGTTTATCTCACTGTTCGCGCTCAGCAAGTTTTAACCCCTAAACAAGTGCGGTTACTGGAAGAGTTTGTTGCAAAAAAAATGGGTCAACCCTTTACCTTAATTTTTCAAGTTAGTCAAGTCGAAAAGGTACAGCGAGAAGCTTCATCCTCGCCACCTTCCTCACCTCAGCCTTAAGTTTTTTCTGTCACATTTTTTTCAATTTTATAAGATAAAAATGATGCCAAAATTCACAGATATTACCAGTTGGGAGCAAGCTGAATTGCTCATGCAACCAGCTTTTATCCGAGTCATCGACCAGATTCGCAAACAGCTAGACGAATCAAGCTGGAAGGGAACTTATCAAGATGTGTTAATTTGGCCTGAGGGGACGCTGGAGGAAACTAAAACCACTTTTACAATATTAAGAGAACAGCTTGCATCTGCTTCTCCAGAGGAAGCTTCGGAGATAGAACAAGCTTTGGTAGCGATGCCCAATCCCTACCCTGGTTATCGACTTTGTTTGAAGCATCAAGACCAGCAAGTTACTGTTGATTTGTGGGAACTTTGTTATCAAGTCTGTTTTCGCAATTACGATCGAGCGATCGCTCACCCAGAGAATCAGCAAGTCCAGATTGATACTAGCTTAATTGAAGAAGACACTGGCGATGTAGACTGGAACCTCTTAGACGCTAAAGCGCGACAGCTAGTAGAGAAGGTGTTTGCGGACTTACCAGCAGCTTGAAAAATATGCGAGAAACCCTGTAGGCTTGAATGCTAGAGTTATTGGTTTATAAATTAAGGTTAAAGTAATGGTGACAACCAAAGAAGAACGAGCAGCGCTATCTTCTGGTGATGCTCGTCCCTCTGTACCGAGTGAAGTGACACTGGATACAGATTTAGAAACTCTAAACTTAAATTGGAGTGAAAAAGATTTACCCGAAAAACAGAGGACAAAACACGTTCATAGACTGCATCCATACCTGGGTAAATTTATCCCTCAATTAGTTGAGATATTTCTGAGAAAGTATTTTGTTCTTGGTCAAACGGTGCTAGATCCTTTCTGTGGCTCTGGTACAACTCTAGTTCAGGCTAATGAACTGGGAATTAATTCAATTGGCTGCGATGTTTCGGCTTTTAATATACTTCTGTGTTATGTCAAAACTGCTCCCTATGACTTAACTAAGGTAAGCAAAGAGGTCATGGATATTTTGCAAAAAACCTATGCATTAACTCAAAACTTTAGTAAATGTAAATTTGAGGCGGATTACCATCAGTTAAGTTTATGGGAAGAACACTCAAATGCTATTAAAACATTTGGAACAGATAACCAATATCTCAAACAATGGTTTGCAACTCAAGCTCTGCGTGAATTGCTTACATACCGACAGTTAATTGAAACTGAAGGATATGATTATCAGACTTTACTCAAAATTATACTGTCTCGTTCAGCCCGTTCTGCTCGTCTAACAAAACACTTTGATTTAGATTTTCCAAAACAGCCACAAGTACAACCTTACTGGTGTTATAAGCACTCAAGAGAATGTCACCCAACTACTGAAGCGTTAAAATTCCTAAAGAGATATAGTCTTGATACTCTTAAAAGGCTTGAAGAGTTTTCTACCCTACGTACAAGTGCCAAAGTAGAACTCTATCACACTGACAGCCGTGAAGCCATATTTCCTCGCATAGATGGAGTTATCACAAGTCCACCCTATGTTGGTTTGATTGACTACCATGAACAACATGCATACGCTTATCATTTACTGGGATTGGAAGATAAACGTATTGAAGAGATTGGTTCAGCCGCAAACGGTTCTAGCCAAAAAGCACAACGACAGTATCAAAAAGGTATGGCGACAGTTTTCCAACGTGCAGCTGATGCTCTTCCCAGTGGTGGTCGGATGATCGTAATAGCAAGTGACCGAGCAAATCTTTATCCTGAAATAGCTAATCTTGTTGGTGTGGAAGTAGAAGCTACTGTTCAGCGTCATGTTAACCGCAGAACAGGAAGACGCTCCAGCGAATTTTATGAATCTGTATTTATCTGGAGAAAGTATTGAGGATTTGAAAAATGACTAATCCGCAGGAGATGAAAGCTGCTATCCAATCCGTTATTAAAATAATGATGGATAGAGTTATGTACAATGCTATTGAAAAAGACCCTTTTATCAAAGAAGAACATCGAGCTAAAAAGCCTCTTTTTGCAGCCTTAGTTCCCGATGAGATATTTAAAGGCTCTCACTTTGAAAGAAGGTTTGTAACTCCATTTGGTAATGCCTGGGAAAAGTTAGCGGAAGTTGCAGCGATGCAAGGTTTAGGTTATGGGATTACTGGTCACAGCATTACTGGAACAGTCAAAACTGAAAGACTTAGACGAATTACCCAGGTGCTTAATTCTTTGGAACATCCAGTGCAAGGACAACAGAGAGTCAAGCCAAACTGGGATTCTGAGTTGGAGTACATTTTAGCAGGAGAAGGTGATGATATCCCAGTATCTATAACTTGTGACGTTTATGCTGAGGATCGAATTCAAAACAAAAAATATGCTTTTGAGCTTAAAGCCCCTCTTCCCAATAGTGACCAAACTAAAGTTAGTAAAGAGAAAATATTGAAACTCTACAGTATGGAACCATTGCTGATTGATGGTGCTTATTATGCTCTTCCATACAACCCATATGGAAAAAGAGAAGATTATAAGTGGAGTTTTCCCGCCCGCTGGTTCAACATGAGAGAAGATGAGGTGGTTCTGATAGGCGACGAGTTTTGGGATAAAATAGGCGGATTGGGTACTTACCAAGCTTTCATTGATGCTGTAAATGAGATAGGTAAAGAATACAAAGAGAGAATATATAGAGAGTTTCTTGGAATTGAACCTCCTATTAATGTTGATGAAGGGAAGTTGTAGTCTTAGTCTAGTAACTTAAGAGTGGTAAAGGGGAGGAGGGGCGATCGCATTCCCATCACCAAGCGCGATCGCTATCTCAGAAATTATACTACATTTGGAGAAGCGATCGCGTCCTAAACACCTTAACCATGAGTCAATTACAAACAAAAATACCGACAGATACTTGGGTTGTAGCCAGTTGGGATGAATATATCCAGGCGATTGAAGATCCGCAACTAGAAAAAGCTAAAGGCTATTACCATAATGGACAATTGAGGATTGAAATGTCACCTGTAGGTTTTTACCACTCAAGAGATCATGCAATAATTCTTTTCGCTGTCACCTTGTTCGCTACCATTAAAGGTATTCCCCTTAATGGACAAGATAACTGCACCTTCAGAAAAACAGGCGTTCAAGAAAGTCAACCCGATGTATCTTATTATATTGGTGAAAACGCCGATGTGATTCCTTGGGGAACGTCAATCATAAATTTAGACCAATGTCCCCCACCAGATTTAGTGATTGAAATTGCTAATACTTCACTATCTGATGACATCGGGCAAAAACGGCTGCTGTACGAAGATTTAGGAGTAGCAGAATATTGGGTGGTGGATGTTGCGAACATCAGAATTATTGCTTTTGCCATCACCTCTGCTGGGGGAAGTCAAAGAATTACTGAGTCTCAGGTGTTGCCGGGATTAGCGATTTCAGTGCTAGTGGAAGCTTTACAGCGCAGTCGTCAAGAAAATCAGAGTTTGGTTGGTGCTTGGTTATTATCCCAATTTCAGCAGTAACCATTGCCTGATGTTCTAGATCGGGGCGATTCGCACTGTATGTTAGCTTCATATTGAGTACAACATTGAAGCTGATTAGTCTTATTTGATAAGATTTTCAAGTCCGAGAACCTAGCAGAAATGCTAGGTGAAAATCGAAACTATTAGCAACAATCACCATGCCTACATCTGCAATTGACGGCAATTTTGACGACAAGAGTGCAGCAGCTATCCAAGCGGCGCGGGAGGGGGTTGCTGTATGCGATCGCTCTCATTGGGGACGGATTCAAGTTTCTGAAGGCGATCGCATCCGATTTTTGCACAACCAGAGTACAAACGATTTCCAGCGACTCAAGCCAGGACAAGGCTGCGATACGGTTTTTGTCACATCAACGGCGCGAACGATTGACTTAGCCACCGCTTATGTGATGGAAGATGCAGTGCTGCTGCTGGTTTCACCCAATCGGCGCGAGAAGCTGATGAAATGGCTAGACCAATACATTTTTTTCGCTGACAAGGTGCAATTAACCGATGTAACTGATAATACCGCTACCTTCAGCTTGATTGGGCCAGGGAGTGATGCCCTATTAGAACAGTTGGGTGCGGGTGTCATGATTGGTCAACCTGATGGTTCTCATCAGCGATTCACGGTGGGAGATACTGAGGTGCGAGTGGCTGTGGGCAGCGGTTTGGCAATACCGGGATACACTCTAATCCTCTCCGCTGCTGATAAGGAAACGCTGTGGAATACTCTAGCGCCAGCTGGGGCAGTGCCGATGAGCGATCGCGTCTGGGAACATCTGCGAATCGAACAAGGACGCCCCGCACCTGACCTGGAACTAACTGAGGATTACAATCCTCTAGAGGCAGGCTTGTGGCAAACAATCTCCTTTGAAAAAGGCTGCTACATCGGACAGGAGACAATTGCCCGTTTAAACACTTATAAAGGTGTCAAACAACACCTTTGGGGCGTCCGACTCAACGCACCCGCCCAACCAGGAAGCGTAATTACTGTTGGAGAAGAAAAAGTCGGCAAACTCACCAGCTACACCAAAACCGACCAAGGTTCCTTTGGACTAGGCTACGTTCGCACCAAAGCCGGTGGTGAAGGACTGAAAGTACAAGTAGGGGAAAGCCAGGGTGAACTCGTTGCGGTGCCCTTTGTGACACAGGACTACGTTTAGGGGCAATACTACGAACGCTGGTGAAATTTGCCATAAAGCATTGCTGCAACGGGTTTCCCGCCCCGCAAATGTCGTTCTATAACTGTTGGCACTTCATCGGGATGGACGTGGTTGTACCAAACCTCTTCTGGCATTACCAATACCATTGGGCCATTGCCACATTGTCCTAAGCATTGGCTACCTGTTACAGTGACGTCGGGAACTCCAGACGCCTGGAAAACTGCCAAAACTTTAGCTGCACCCTGCTTGCGGCAGCTGCGGTTTTGGCAAATTAAAATACTTTTAGAGCAAGACAAGGTACGTGTTAGAAAAATTTCCGCTCCTTTGGGTAAGAAGCCGAAGCCTACAATATCTAGGGTAGCTCAGGCAGATTCCTACCAAAGGCAAGGCAATTTCACAAGACGACGATGCTAGGTTAGTGGCAATCTTGATAGGGTAAGCGATCGCGCTATAATTCGCTAAACAGACAACTTTTTTCAAAAATTAACTTTTCTAATCATTACTGTTTTGCTAAGTGCCAAAGAGTAGTCTTAATGATATAAACAGGATCTATCTGCTGCTCCCACTCATATACTTTCTTTATCTGGTAGCTTGGCTCTTGATCGAGAATAGCCTTCAAAGCCTTTTTTGAATCCACGAATACATCACTGAAATCACCAGCAATAGAATTTATAGGTAACTTGCTGTCAATTTCTTCATTTGGTTTAAGAACAGGTTGATTAGATACTGACTGAAGTTGAACTTTTGGATCGAGCAGATAAGTAAGAGAAAAAGGAGGTAAGTTGTACCAGATATAAAGTGGGTGGGCACTCTGGTTAACAACCTGAGCTATTTCGTTATAGTGACAACTGTTATATTTGCTCCACCATTCTTGTGCTTGAGAACTGACTGCACAAGATAAAACTCCTCCCGAAATGATTACGGCTGTAGCAATCTGCCATAGCCGTCGTTGCCAGATTTTACCAGAAAGTGACGATATTTTGGCAGCAAGAAGGTAGGCAATTGCTATTTCTATAGCTAAGTAAGAAGGGATGAGATATCGAGCAACGCCGGAGCGTCTTCCTCCAGAAATTAAATCTGGAAATGTCAATGCGATCGCGGTAACTCCAACCATCGTCAAGATAAACAACCAAATGCGTTTTTCAGTCTGACGACAGAGAAAGTAAATTGAATAAATTACTATAATTAACGATAAAGAAATTCCGATATATAGCCAAAAATTTCTATATTTGAAACTATAATTGAAATCAAGAAAAATCCGACTAAGATTAAGAATCCATGTTCTTACCAAAGATTGTATCGGAAAACTTGATCGAGTCCACTCTGTGGCTTCATCAACTGTTGACAAGTTACCCAGAGCAATCAGAAGCCAAGGTACAAAAAGTATGATAGCCGCTAAAGATGCCAGCAGATAGGAGATAAATGTTTTGCTTGCCCGAAACTTTTCTATCGAAAATACATATATTCCATGACTAATTGCAGTCAATACGAAAAATAAATGAGAATAAAGACCTAAAATCAAAGTTGCTGCATAAATACCCCAAGCGGATTTTGTTTTTACTCGCATCGCTCTCAGAAGCGATGCACTAGATATTAAGATTGCTACTGTCCATAAGCTATACTGACGCGCTTCCTGAGCATATAAGATATGAAATGGTGAAATAGCTATCAGCCCGGTTGCCATCCATCCCACCAGGGGCAACTCAAATAATTCTACACATAGCCAATAAATACAAGGGAACGCGAGTAGGCTAATCAAAGCAGGTAGACTTCTCATCACTGCCACTGAGTTTCCCCACATCTGTGCCCAAAATCGAGCTAGCAAAAAATAGAGTGGTGGATGCTCAGCAGTTGCTGCTAAAGAATTAATCATATCAGTTAAATCTTTTTCACCATTAGGACGCTGATATTTCTGCAAATCCTTAGCAGAGATTGCACCAGTATAAGAAGCTTCCTGCTTAACTTCTTCTAAGGTATAACCTGAAATCCGACGTGAAGTGCTACTTTCATCACCCCAATAAACTTTTTTTTCAAGATTAGCAAATCGAAAGAAAAGACCTATGATTAACAAGATTACAATGAAAAATCGTAACTCTTTGGAATAAAAATTTTTGTCTTTCTTCTGGGCTTTCATCATAAGATTACTCCGTCCATTTCAGTCCTTAAATATTTAACTTAGCCACACAGGATGTCTCTTCTACTTTAGAAGATAAACATCAGCAACTGGAGTTTCTAAAACTGTACTATAATCTTGTGCTAAATCTGGATTACTATAAACCTTAAAAACTGGAAAAAGATTATCAGTTCGTTGTACCATATAGGACTTTGGATAAACCAAGTAATTACCTGCTTGACAAAAGGTTTTGACAATATTTAAATTCTTTTTAGTGATGTATTTATCAATATATTTGTAGGGCTGGTACATTGACATCCAACCGACAGGTTTCGGATCAAATGTACAGATTGTTGAGTTTGCAGGTAATTGACTTAGAATTTGAGTAATGTCAGAAGTAGATACCAGTCTATTTTGGCTATACTTGCTGGTTAAATACTGATAGTCATAGTTTATATTAATCAAGATTGACAAAACTATACTTACAATTAAAAAAACACTCAATAACTTGTCTGTTTTTCTAGATAAATCCAAGTAAGCTAAACTCAACACAGCCAAAATTATTGGAGCAATTAAAATTAAAAGCTTGTAATGAACGTAATAAATTCCTTGATAATTTGAAGCAGCATATAAATAAATAGACCAAGTAAATGCTAAAACACTGAAAATAGTTTTGTTTCCTTTAAATTTAGCTATCCCTACCGTTAGAACAATCGCCAAGAAAATAGTAGAGATTAAGATATAAAACCAACCTTCGCCGGTAAAATAAGCTTGTTGTCCTAATTCAACATAATTAAATACCAGCCTACCAATCTTACTCAAAATATTAGAGTGAGCTTCTTGATTAGAGCTAGTTAAAGTCACCATAATTTGTTTAGTATTCAACCAACCGCGACTAATCTCTCCTTTCCAATAAGGAAACAAAGCTACAAATGCTGCTAAAACAGACAAAATAGGTAGTAGATACCTAATAGGAGTCCTACGGTTTTTTGATATAAACAAAATAGAGCTGGCGATAAAAACCACTGGCATAACAAAAAGAGTCGTGGAGTGCAAGCTAATTAGTATTGCTAAAACAATTCCATAAAGTACCCAAGAAAAGCATTGAGGAACCAAAGAAAATCTAGCTTCTAACTGATATTTGTAGAGTAAAGTAAAACAAAGCAGAAAAAATACAATTGGACTGGGGTTCCACTGGAAGGTACTTATAAAAATTTCCCCAAAAATTAGACTGTACCAAAAACCCGCTAATCCTGCCAAAAGAAGGCGTTTTGAATATTCAACATTTTCTAACAGTTCATAAACTAAATAAATTAAAAGCGGAATAGATAAAAAAGAGAATAAAGCATTAGGTATAGCCGTAAAAACTGGATCTGGGCCAAATATAGTAAAAGGAAAAACTAGATAATAATAAAGAGGTGGTAGATGATATCCTCCCACAGATGCAGAGGGACCTAATATTGGCCAATTTCCTTGCCACATCTCCATGTAGATTTCAGCATCTCTGGCCTGATCGTAATAAAAAAAAGTGGTATATTTGAGAACACTGAATAGTCGGATAAAAAAGCCAAAAACTAGGGATAATACGATTAAAGTATATGCAGTAATGTTTGCTGGGCTATTCTTAAGCTTTAACATTGTTTTAACCCTATTCCTTAAAAAACTCATTCTTTATGCCTGTCCCTGAAATTAATTCAATCTGTCATCTTGCTGGTAGCTTCCAGATGGAAAATATTCCGAATAGATAAATACATTATCAACAATAAAAAAGCAACTAAAATCGCTACTAAATACCAAGGAATACCGATAAATACAAGAGAGTTAGGCCAGATATTTACAGTATGACTACCGTAAGCTTCTATGTCTGAATGTAAATACCATAAATTTTGCTTTTGAATTGCTGGGGAATGAGTAGCAATTTTAAAAGAAGTGACAAGATTCCTCGTTGCACTCTTCAACATATCCAATGACTGGCTATTTGAGAACTTCCAGACATAAGCTACTTCATCTTTTCTAGCAAAATCTAGCCTCCAGTACCAATGTGAAATAATTGATGACAATGAGAGAATAAAACCAAAACAAGCTAGAAAAATTGCTGAGAGTTTCAACGAGGTTCTTTGTAGCACATATTCTATATTGGCTGCAAAGGGCAAAAAGAGAATGGGTAGGACGGTGACTAGATAACGGGGTCCCCATCCCCCGCCACCATACCAACTCCTCAACCTTGCATGGAGTAGAAACCAGGCTATTGTTAGTACCAATATATACAAAGCTTCTTTTTGATGCTCCTTAAAGAATTTTCTGAATAGAACAACAGATAGGATTAATAAAGGGGCATAAATAAATATACTTTTTCCAGGACTTAGCAAAAGACCTGCTAATCCTGTAAAAACATTTCCATCCAACGCATTGTTACCCAAGTATTTTGCGTCTGTTTGAACCGGAGAAAGGTAGAAAAATCCAGTTCTTAGATGGTTATACCAAGATTGCCATAATAAAAAAGGTAAGATTATCAGTAATGCAGTAGCGACATTCTTTATTCTGATTATTAAAGACAGTCTGCTAATAAGTACCAGATAACCAATTGAAGCTACTATAGCTAAAATCATGGAAATTCTGGTAATCAAAGAAAACCCTAGACAAATAAAAGCTAATATTAAATAAGGGGATTTTTTACTATCTATAAAATTTAATAGGAGCAGGAAAGATGCAGTTAATAATGTAGAACAGAGAACTCCATCAAACGATTCTCTAGTATAAGTCCAAAAATAAGTGCTAATAGCTAGACATAAGGTCGCTATAAAGCTGGGTAAGATAGCTTGACCAAACTGAAACCGCAAGATACCGAAAAAAGCAGTGACTGTGAGTGCAGAATAAAACCCAGGCTGAAATGAACGTATAAATTCTTTCGTTATAGATATAGCTTTCAACGTAGCGAAGGGAGACAAAATCCTTTCTAAAATTACGTTAAAAAAAGCGGTAGGCAGAAAAAATAGTGTGTTTCCTATTTCTTGGGAAGCATAGGTTCTACCATTAGGTGCTATTGAAAAAATTCCCTCTTGTGAAGTATCAAAACCTAATTGTCCTGTGGTAACAATATGCTCTGCAAGCTTGTAGTGGAAGGAGCCTTCGGCATAATCGAATCCGCAATTACTCAAAATAAAGAGCGCCCAGAAAAAAATAAATATACTTAAATAGGTTTTAAGTTTTTGCTTATTTTTGCTATCGAGCATTTCCCAAAATTTAAATTTAAGCATTTTAAATGTTTAACGATAGCGCTGCATAATCAAGTGAGAACTAATAAGGACAGAGCCGATGCGACTGGCAAAACCATGCAAGTCTTAAATAGTAAGGTTTATCTGGTCGCTCGGCTGGAAAAAATTTGAATGATAAGTGTTTTAAACTTGTCACTCCAAACTTTTTGCTAGATGATCTTTACTTATCTAGTTCGGGATTCTGGGAGCAGGATTGCTGCCAAGTGGGCTTCTTTTCTACATTTTGAGGTTGACCGGGTGGCACAGTTCTCTCGTTCATAAAGTCAATTTCAAAGTTATCCAGTTGTTTTGAACCTTGGTGTCGAGCGTTCCAGTCGCGGCAGAGGTATTGCCCATAGTAGGGATAAAGCTTTTTGCCGATAGCGCGATTGAGATTGATGAAATAGGTGCGCCACTGCATATTTCGATAGAGGGCGTTTCGCATCTTCCGACTCGGCTTCTCCCAACTCACAGGATCGCCGTCCCTCAAAACATCAACTTCAGTTCCATCTTTAAGTTTGCCTGGGATTACGTGCCAACCATCATCTCTGGGGGGAGCGGGAGCAAAAATACTCCAAGATTGGTCTACCCTCAAAATGCGACTAATCCAGTCAATTGAATTTAACGCTTTTCGATTAAATTTTTCTGGGGCAAAACTTCGGAAATTCCAGATGGTGACGTAAGCTAGCAAGAGTAACGTCACTATATTCATCGGTCGCGAAGAACGTACTTCAAGGGGACGGAACTTGAAGGGTTTGGTAAAGTTACCAGCAGCCTTGCGGTTAGATGCAATTGTCTCGTAAAATTTCGTTCCTACAGACATCACGGGTCTCCATTTGAGAAGGGGAACCAGTGGCTTAAAGATGGGGGATAAACTACATACGTAGGCGATCGCTTCCCACTTAAAATGTCTGTTTCCTTGCCAATCCACCACTACCCAGGAATTTTTCGCTTGCATATCTGCAAAGATCGAGGGATCGTCCTGAGCTAAGAGCAGTGGCGTCTGTGCAGGCAATATCAGGAAAGTGCGAATCAGGTAGACAACCTTCTTGCAGAAGCCGCAGTCGGCATCGTAGTAAATCTGGAGTCCGGCTCGTTCGGGAGTATACAGCCGCTTAGATACTGAGTCCCAAACTTCAGTTGGGATGAAAACTAGCCAGCTAGTTATACTGAGAAACGGGAAAATCCCCAGTACAAACGACAATCCGAAACCGATATGTAAGAGGATAAACGAGATAATTGTACAGCAGCGGAAAAAGCTAGTACGAAAGGGAACGAAGAGGAACAGTGGCCCGATTGATTCCAACGACAAGGCGCTAAAGGTGAGTAAGACTAAGAGTGCAGAAGGCAGGCTAAGTAGGAATTGACCAAATGCTGTAGCGTACTGGTCGAAATTCAAGGCATAATAAACCGCACTGCCATCAGGCCACCAAAGCGTACTCTTAGCTTTAAAAGCCGCCGAAAAGATGTAGATGAAGCATTGCTGTAGCGTCAGTGCTAGCGTGGCACCGGAGAGGATGCGCTTGGGTAATTTTTGGGTGGATGTATTCAGGGCACTATCAATGGAGTAATAAGCACCCAAGGGCAAAAACATTGTCCAGAAAAGCAGTGCGCGAAGTACATCATCCGCCGCAAAAATTAAAGCTGGGTTCCGGTTGTGGAGAGATACCATTAGCGCCCAAGTTGCGATCGCTGCCAACCTGGTGCGATATCCCACCAATAACCCTAAAGCAACAAATCCAGCCAGCAAAAACAGAATTACTTGAAACCAGGTTTGACCGCCCAGCGCATGAACTGACCAATACCAAGGTTTTAAGATAGTGGCTAGTAGCGATCGCGGCATCACTCCAGCATCTGTATAATGTGCTGTCAGATCCCCAGCCCGAATGATTAAATCGGCAAGGACAACCAGCGCCAAGCCAATCCGAAACAGGGCTAGCGATCGCAGGTCTAACCCAAACAGTTGCTCAAGCTTGGAAGTAAAAATGGCTTTAGATTTTTGCTGAGTAGAAGCCATAAAACGTTAGACCTTGATGGAAAATTTTTTCATGATTAATCGCAGTCAGCGATTAGCCGTTTGTTAAATTTAATACTTAGATCGTCGGGAGTAATTCGCCGCCAATCGCCGTTTTCCCAAACTCTTGAACCCTAGCTTTACTAACTGCCGCCGGATTGCCGTCAGCCACTTCCAGACTGTTAAAACAACCCGCCGAATCGCTTGGTGAAGCCAATTTCTCACCACCTGGAGACGGTGAGGCACCGTTGGCAGTCGCTGGAGGTAGACGACTTGTCTGGTAATAGATGCCAAGCGCCCTTCTAGATTCAGACCAAAGCTAGAGACCGCAGCGGCACCCTTTCCCAGCGTCACCATTTCTCCCAAGTGCAAATAGCGGAAGCGCCGTAAGGGTCTGCCAGCGATCGCTGCCCAAATGTTGCGGGCAGCACAATCTGCCTGTTGAAAAGCGGCTTGAGCAGTTGCTGGCACCCGTGCGCCACGGGGATTGTAAATTTCCGCCAAATCCCCCAAGGCAAACACTTCTGGATAGTCAACCAATTGTAAGGTAGGGCAAGAAATCAGTTGTCCCTGGCGATTATGCTGGCAATCGAGTTCGCGCACCCAATCGATCTGTCGGGTTCCAGCCGTCCAAAATACCAAATCTACAGGCAGAGTGTCAATCTGACCATCCCGAACCAAGGTGATTTGGTCAGGTTCAATGCGGTTGATGCTCGTTTCTAATTCTACCCGCACGCCACGAGCAGATAAAGCACGGTGAGCAGCAGCTTGAGTATGAGCGGAAAAGGTTTTAAGAATTTGATTGCCCCGGTCAATCACCAGCACTTGCCCTCGTTCCTGTAGCCGGTCGGCTATTTTACAAGCTAGTTCTACGCCATTGGGGCCAGCGCCAGCGATCGCGATCCGAATTTGTTTCTGCTCAGAAAGCTCAAACTCGCGCAGCTGTTGTTTAAGAAGCTCTACATCCGCCAAACTGCGAAAGGTTTGGGCATAAGTGCCAGCTCCGGGAACGCCCTCTAAGCGCGTCTCTCCCCCTACTGCCAAAACTAGGTAGTCGTAAGCGAGTACCTCACCGCATTGAAGCTTTACCTGGCGCGTTTGTAAATCAACCTCCTGAATCGTCTCTTGACAAAAACGAATATTTGTGTTCCTTAATAGCTTCTGATAAGAAGGAGCAATTTCCCACGCTTGC
This sequence comes from Coleofasciculus sp. H7-1, assembly GCF_057473865.1. Lineage (NCBI taxonomy): Bacteria > Bacillati > Cyanobacteriota > Cyanophyceae > Coleofasciculales > Coleofasciculaceae > Coleofasciculus > Coleofasciculus sp. H7-1. Next base: position 7,683 of record NZ_JBYCCT010000012.1, on the reverse strand, counting down.
AGTTCGTCTGTCACCAGTTCGTATAGCAAGGGAGTAAAGAGAAAGCGATCTTTTTGCTCAACCAGGGTAATTTCGCATTTATTTGATTTCAGTAAGGAAAAACGGCGCAGGTACAAAGCAGTGTAAAGACCGCCAAAGCCCCCACCGAGAATGCAAATTCGGGTGGGAGTTGCGTTCCCAGACCCAGAAGAAGCAGAACTGACCTTTCTCCGATGCCTTGTGCCGTCTAGCTTGCCGTCCATATCATTGACAGGGGTGCGTGTAAATAAGCTTGATATCGAACCCTAATGGAAGATTAGCGATTAGCTATTGCGGCACTTTGGTTGTGGAGTTGGGTGCTGTCAGTTGCGAAGCGATCGCTGGCTTTAGCTGTTGAACCAGCTCCATTGCCCTGATTGTTCTGGCTTCCGGTTTCAGGTGATAGTGGGTATCGGCAAACAAGTTAGAGTCACTCTTCAAGTTCAACGAGTCCTTCTCGTAGATCAATGGAGCGATTTTGCTCAGTTCCTCAGCCGTCTTTTTAACGTTACTAACCGTCTTCTCATCGCTACTGTTAGCATATACCCACGGCAATGACAGCACTAAAGTCGCTCCCTTTGCCTCGACTTCTTCGCGGAATTTAGAGATCCGCTGAAGCGCGTGTTTAGATACGGGTTCTTCAAATTTCATCTGCCACCACTTCCCAGCGCGTTCTTTGGTCACGGTAGGGTCGCCACGTTCGTCAACCGGATCGGAGTAGTAGCCGGTCATTTTTCCGTTTTCAATCACCTCCAAGCTCGACTTAGTAATTCCTCTAAGAGTTGGAACCCCAAGCAGCATCGCGTCTAGAGCCAACTGTTTGGGAGGGATTCCTCCCAAACCGGGCTGTCCAATTGCCATCCCAAACGAACCAGAGCGATCGCCCAGCCCATCCTCATCCAACAGCAACAGGTACTCTGGAATCAGAAGCACGATATCGCCTGGGCGAACTTGACTCAAAATACTCGGAAGGATGACATCTAGACCAATTGGGCCATCTAACCCCATGTTGAATACGGGAATGCCGAGTTCTTGCTCCATTAGCTTGGTATTCAACGTGTAGTGCGCTCCAGAACCACCTGTTATCAGCAGGCGGTGGGGTGCTTCAATTTGGCTTGCCAGCGCCACCTTGCGTTCGTACATGGCACGCAGCCAGCTCAGTTCTCCACCGTAGCGCACGTTATAAAGGTACCCAACAGACCAGGCTAAGCCAGCAACCGCTATCCAACTAGCAAGCTTTAGAGGTTTCCACATTAGAACTCGAAGTAAATAAATTTAGAAGGGGTATTTGCAGCTAGCAAGATGGTCAAACCCAGAAGAACACGAGTTAACCAGGGAGATAACAGCAAATCATATTCACACGTCCGTTTTTGCCAAACTGCGAGGTGTTCCAAGAACAATTCCGCCGCTGTGAGAAAGAGTATCAAAACTAATACAGCTCCCTCATTCTCGCTAAAGGAACTCATTGCCTTTCCCAAATTTGAGAACGAGTACGCCCAAGGCGTCACCAGTGTTTGCAGCTTCTGTACCAGTCGAGTGATATCTGACTCCATGAAGAATAGACAGCCCAGCATCACTGAACCAAACGTTAGCGCCCACGATAAGAACTGAGGCATGAATAGACGTTCGCCAACGAAGCGGTAAAAAGGGCGACCCGCATATCGCAGAACTAGCAGTAACAAGCCATGATAGGCACCCCAAATGATGAAATTCCAAGCGGCTCCGTGCCAAAAGCCTGAGAGCGTAAATGTGACGAACAGATAAAATGCCGCCCACTGCTTCTTTGCGCCCATCAGGGGGAGGAAAACGTAGTCTCGAAACCAGGTACTCAGCGTCACGTGCCAGCGACGCCAAAATTCTTGGATGCTTGGGGAGGTATAGGGGGCGATGAAGTTAAGCGTTAGTTGAACCCCTAGAAACTTCGCTAAACCCAGCGCAATGAAGCTATATCCGGCAAAATCAAAGTAAATTCTTAGGGTGAATAAGTAGATAGATAGCCAGACTAGCCAGACATTTGCAGTTTCTTGCAAGTTGATGTACGGCGACAAGTTATCCGCCAGTACCAACTTCATAAACAAGCCCAAAGACAGCCACTTGAGACCATCCTCGAAGTTTTCTACAGAGAACTTAAAGCGGAATGATTCAATTTGAGGAAACAGGTCAGCTCGGCGCTCAATCGGGCCAGCGACGACTTGTGGGAAGAAGGAAACAAAGTTGATGTAATCAATAACTTTAGTTGGCTGCTTGTTTTTGCTTCTGAATGAATCCACTACAAAAGCAACCATCTGGAAGGTGTAGAACGAAATCCCTGGAGGAATTGCACCTGCTCCGGGAATGCCGCCTCTCTGCTGCCAACTCTCAGCAACTCCTCCCACAAATAGTCCTAGAACATCTTCCACAAAGAAGTTCACGTATTTGAAGTAGGCAAGGATGGCGATGTCGATCCCGATCACCGCTGCTGCGATCGCTTGCGATTCCCAACCTCGACGGCGCAACATCAGCCGCACCATCAAGTAGTTAAAGATAATCTCAAAGGCGAAGATGATAAAGCTGGAGCGCGACGCATTCATAAACAGCGTCAGCGACAGCACCATCAACCCGATGCTATCAAAGTAATCTCGCCAAATGTTCAGGTACTTGCCTATATAGCGAACCGTGAAAAGTGGAACGCCGATCAGAAGAAGTACCCACCAGAAGGAGAAATCAGAGAAATTCAATTGACTGTTTCCTCCATATTTTTTAGCAATTAAAAGTTAGTATCTTAATCGAGTATTTAGCGATTGGTAATTAGTCATCAGAAATGGGTTATCTTTCATTGTCCGGAGTTGAAGATTTACAGCCACCACAACAGCAAACAAAATTTTTAACCAGTTACCAATTCCCAATTACCAACCCGTTTATCTTTCTCTAGCTGCCGCTAATCCGGTTCCAGAGACCGCCCCAACCAGAAGACTTGGAAGATGCCTCTACTTTTTCCGTTTGGTCATTACTAGCTGCCTTTCCATTGCTTACAGCATCTGTAGATACTGCCGCTGAGACATCAAACTCTTTAACCAAGTATTCAGCAGATTTTTCAATAGTAGGGTAATCCCACAGCAGAGTCGAAGGAAGCTCGCATCCCAGCCAATCCTCTAAATCCCCAACTAAGGTGACAGCATCGATGGAATCCAGCCCGTAGCGCGTCAAAGGTTCGCGGACATCAATGGTTTTTGCATTGAGTGAAAGTTGCTTAGAAAGCTTGGTAACTAGCCAGGTTTGAATCGCTTCAGCCGGGGAGTTTTCAACAATCATACTGTCGTCTTGTAAATTGTTTTTGCTTAAATCTTCACTAGGCTTGGAGCTGGAGTTCTGAAGCTGCATGGGGTTTCTCCTCTTGTGATTGGGATTGGGCTAGTTGGAGGGGGACAATCGAAAACATCTTGTTTTCTCTGTCAAGCTTGAGAAGTTCTTGGGCAACATTCTCGATGTAAATGCTAGGAATGATACCTGATGAAGGACGAAAAGTCATCAGGAGTCTGTTGAGGCAAATTGCCAGCCATTCACCTTTGGCAAAAAAGTCACCCAAGATTTTTCGGTTGTAAATCCACATATGTACAGCTGCGGCGGCGGCGTGCAATGTGCAGTACTTCTTGGCTAGTTCAAATAACTCAGGAGACTGATCGTGTCCGTATTCAAAGCCTGAGCTTGCCAAGAATTCATCCTGTGCGTCGAGTTCTTCGAGGACAGTGCTTGTCAGTGTTATCAGCTTCTGCAACACTTCAGCATCGACGCTGGAATCCGTCTTTAAGTCATACAAGTGTTCTAGAGAGATTTCCAGACCTTGTAAAACGTCATCGCATCCCCGACTGAACAGCTCAAATTTTGCTCGTTCGCACGGCGGCAGAGGTGCCGCTAGAGAAAATCTGGATTCCAGACGCGATCGCAATCTCTCATAAGTAGCAGCATTTCTTTTCGCCCGGTATTTCGCCATCTGACGAAGCTGTAAAATCAGCGCGTGCAAGTTAACAACCGTACTGCCATCAAACACGCTAATAATGGCATTGTCTCTGGCAACCTTTTGGAAAATTCCCTCATCGTGACCTTCGCGTAAATAAAAGCGTGCCCCTAGAATCACGGAAAGGTTTTGAACAACCTTTTCCACAGCCGTCGGCACAAAATATTTCACGAAGATAGATGAAACGCTAGATTGTTCCGGCGCGACATGAAAACTTCTTGCCCCTGCAATCGTGACACAATCGCAAACCAAAATATCTAAAAAAGCCTCTACTAAAGTAGTCCGAGGGTGGGGAATATCAAAAACAGTTTTGCCGTACAGTTTCCGCCCTAGAGCAAATTTCAGCACCGTTCTAAGCGCTGTATCCGCCGATCCTAAAGAAAATGCTGCACACAAAGTACGAGTTAGGTGAAAGCCTTTCAGCCCTAATTCTAAACCCGCGCCTTCTTGCCCCAAACGCATTTCTTCAGGCACAAAGCAGTTATCAAAACGGATTCCGCTCATATCGGAACCGCGAATTCCCAAAGTCTTGATCTTAGGAAGATTGGAATAACCCGCTGGATCGATCTCGCTTTTATCAACAACAAACAGAGACAAGCTGCGTGCCCCACCACTGTCATCTGTTTTGGCAAGCACAACCGAAATTCCAGAAATTGTCGCTCGGTTGATTGGCCATTTTTCCCCATTCAGGAGATAACCACCAGGAACCTTAGTTGCCTGGACATCGCTGGCAACCAGGTCGCTTCCGTGTGCCCTTTCTGAATAAGCGAGACACATGGCACCATGCTTATCTTTAATAAACTTTGCTAGCTTTTGTTTCTGTTCGTGGGTGCCCGCCATCCAAACCAAACCAGACCAGAAAAGCGTGCTGAAAGTTATCGATGCCGTAAGGTCGCGTCTGGATAAAACTCTCACAAAAGCGATGAATTCTTCATAAGATTTCAGTTCGCCGCCGTATTCCACGGGGATGTGGTAGTGATGAAGATTCCAGTTGTAGAGCCATTCAACTTCTTTTTCTGGAAATTCTTCGCGCTCGTCCAACTCCATGACGCTTTTGAAGGACATCACACTTTCCGCCTGTGTCGGATCGCCTAAATCCTTTTCGAGCGCTTCAGCGACCCAGTACTGTTTTAGTTGATGCATTGAATTCTCCGTGTAATGGGTAATGGGTAATGGGTAATCGCAATTAGCAATTCCCAATCCCAATCGCTATTTAGGCATTTGCACTTTCTGCAACAGGGATTCTACTTCTCCCTTGAGACTTTGAAACTTTGCCGTGGCTTGAGGATTTTCGCTCCAATCCGCGACTACATCCAGACTTCCTGCTAAGAAAGCTGCTCGGCAACCCTGACGCTGAATCTTGCCGCTGGAAGTTTTCAGGATACTTCCAGGCTTCACCAATACCACAGCATAAACCTGTAGCTCGTGCTGTTCTGATACCACCTGACGGATGGCTCCCATGACCTCATTGTTGTCTAGATTCTGGGTATGGCGCTCGACTTCTTGGACAATTACCAGTCGCTCCTCGCCCACCATCACTGAAAACGCTGCGCCATGTTCGGGTCGAAGCGCTGCATGGCTTTCTTGTACAGTCCATTCAATATCTTGCGGATAGTGATTGGTGCCTCGGATGATAATTAAATCTTTGATGCGACCTGTGATAAATAGCTCACCATCTTTTAAGAATCCCAAGTCGCCAGTCCGTAGAAATGTCTCTGGACTTCGCCCCGCTTCGCTAACACCTGTATCTGCGATGCGTGCCTGGAAAGTGCTTTCCGATTCTTCGGGTCGCTGCCAATAGCCTTGAGCCACGCTAGGATCGGATACCCAAATTTCGCCGACTTCATCCTCTGCACATCGGGTGAATTTCTCTGGATGCACGATCGCTATCTTGGTATTGCCAACTTTAGTCCCGCATCCTACTACCGTCCGCACAATATCATGATTTTTGGAGGCTGGAACGACGCGATTTTTTTCCAATGCTGCCGGATCGAGATTGCACAAAACGGGTGTTGCGGTTTGTGCAGAGAAGGATACTAACAGAGTTGCCTCAGCCAATCCGTAGGCAGGACAAAAGGCATTCCACTGAAACCCAGACGGTGCAAAGGTTTCGTAGAAACTTTCCATGACTTGAGGGTTGATTGGCTCGGCGGCATTGCCTGCTGCACGCCAACTACTCAAGTCTAGGGTGGCGCGTTGTTCTGGTGTAACCCTACGCACGCATTGATCGTAGGCGAAGTTAGGACCTTGGCTATGGGTGACTTTGTAGCGCGAAATCGCCTGGAGCCAGTGAAACGGGCGTTTAATAAAGGCGAAGGGCGACATCACGTAGCAGGGGATACCGTTGTAGAGGGGTTGGATGAGTCCTTCAACCAATCCGTAATCGTGGAAGTAAGGCATCCACGCCACAGTCACGCTGTCTGGGGTATAGCCACAGGCTTTTTGGAGGTTCGCTGAGTGGAACATCACGTTGCCGTGGCTGAGCATCACACCTTTGGGGGTGGAGGTGGAGCCTGAGGTGTACTGGAGATACGCCAGCATATCGCTGGTTGCGGCTGGATCTTGCCAGGTATCAGCCAGAGACAGGTCTACCTGCTCGGTGTCAATCCAGCGCATCGCCTGAAATTCCGGAATCTTCTCGTCGTACTCTTCAACCAGGGAAAGAATTCCAGAGGTGGTTAGCACCAATGAGGCTTGGGCATCTTTTGCGATCGCTTGCAGTCTGGGCAAGGTTCGCTTCAGTCGCCCCGCTTCCGGTGGGGGTACGGGAATGGCAATCGTTCCGGCGTATAAGCAACCGCAAAAAGCAGCGATCACTTCTAGACCTTGTGGATAAAGCAGCAGTGCCCGCTCTCCCTTAGCATTATGCTGTTGTAGCAAGGCAGCGATCGCTCTCGCTTGACGATCGAGCTGTGCATAAGTGAGCTGGGAACCTTCTTTCTTGCCATCAATCAGAAACGTATAAGCTAGCTTTTCCGGCTGCTGGAGTGCCCTCCACCGCAGCAGTTCAACCAGCGTAGAAAAATTCTGAGCTGTAGAAGAATCAATATCGCCTGGTGTGACGGTGTTCATAAGTACTGATGGAAACCTGGTAGCTTTATTGAGAAGTGGTCGCGGCACCAGAAAGTTGAGAGCGCTAGGTTAAGAACTACGATTCATTTTCTTTATTGTTTTTGTTCGGATTTTAAAAAAGCGTCTAACTTGAACAATCATGGAAGCTACAGATAGTGGTCTTGAGTAAAAAGATCAATCTTTCGGTGGTTTTTCAATTTTGATCTGATGTCTATCTTGAAGACTAGTAATTCTACGAATCTTTATCAAAAAAATATATTTGAACCCCCAGACTAAATACGTCAAATAACTTATCCTACATTGCTTTTCTTGATATGGCACCTAAAAAGTTTTATAAAGATTTTGTAAAGTTATTTCATTATTAAGCAGGATTAATCTGTCATCTAAATTACAAACAGTAAATTTTTTTTACAAAAGCTGGTTTCCGGAAGATGTGACTACCAGCAAAGTTTAACCCCTTTGCTAGTAGGGATTATCCCTCTTCTGTCACTTTCCGAATATAATGAATAAAGAAATTGAAAAATAAAACTCTACACAGTAGGTAGGGCAATGGATGTAGAATTACAAGTTTTCAAACATTTAGCTAGAGATGCCCATCC
>NZ_JBYCCT010000011.1:0-33242 GCF_057473865.1 Coleofasciculus sp. H7-1 | reverse complement strand
TCCTTGTGAAACACGGTTTTCATAATCCCCAAATTACCAGGGAACTTAATCACAGAATCCTCTGGTCTTAATTTGACGTTCTGGGGATATTGAATGGATTGCAAACCATGCTTTGATTTAAAGTTAGGATATTTAGCGCGTCCTTCAAAGAAATTGACAAACGCACTTGAAAGGTTGAATGTTACTCGCTGCAACACTTGACTATAAGCCAAGCCCAACCATTCATATTCTTTTTTCAAGCCAGGAAGCAGCTTGTCCATCGCAGCTTTAGAAAGACCCTTACCTGTTTCTTTATAAGCGGTAGTAGTGGCATTAAGCATATAATTCCACAACCAACGAGCATTACCAAAACACTGAGCTAGATAGGATTCTTGCTGATCAGTGGGATAAATTCTAACTTTAGCTGCTCTGTACATGGTTACTGAGCCTGTTGAAGGATGGTTACTGAGCCTGTTGAAGGATGCTATAGTCCTTACCGTGTTTACATATTCATGATAACGTGTATTTATACAGTTGTGTTACCAAAAAATAAAATATTTTGTTCATCAAGTCGCTGTAGTTTTCTCTGTTTTCGCTACGCTCAAATACAATCAAACTACGCAACTCGACTCACTCGCAATTCATCTCGACACCGAATCAGAGATTACGGTGTGAGCCTTCTTGCTGTTTGAGGTAAAGATGATATATAAGGATGCGATAGCGAAGCGCTGACTTGTCAGTTCGCGCGTTGCGCCGACCTGTCGGGCAAGCGTTTCCCCAAAGGTACTATTTTACTCGCTTTATGCGGCGCTTTCTTTTGCTGGTAAGCTTCTGCTGAGGTAGTCTCGGCGTTTTACCCACAGTTGGCGGAGGTCTTCAATCATTGCTTGGTAGTAGTCGGAGAATTTGTGGCTCTCTTCTTTAATCTGAAGTCCCAGTTGTTGCAGTGCGTTAGAGGTGTGGCAACTTTCAAATAAAAGGGCGATCGCATCCCACCAGAGTCGCATCTGACGATAACTTACAAATTGTCCGCCGCGATCTGTGCGATGTACAAATAGTACATTTTGCCAACACTCGAATCGCACAATTAAGGATTCTGGTATTTTCAGGTATTTCGCTAAGAGTGCAACAGTGAGGCGAAATGTCTTTGGCGGTTGAATGCGGCGAAACAAGGCTGTCATAATCAATTCATTCCAGGTTTAACGGTTGAGTCGCTGGTTTCTGGCGTGGTATCGAAAATGATGGAGTAGGGAATATTTGGAGTATTCGCTTTCAGAATTCGCAGATGCGCTTCTGCGTCATTGCGACCGCGAAAACGAGCGACGATAAGCGATCGCATATCGGGAAGCGAACGGATGATGCACCAAGGATGAAGTTTGGCGTAATACGTCATAAGATTCTCCCAGTCATAGCTGTGAGTTACTTAGTTATGGATAAGGAAGCGCACAGCAAGGTGTTAGAGAACGTGACACCTTACTGAGTGCTTGTAAATGGCTTTATGGTGAGACACTAAGTTAGGGGTAGGCATTTACGAGGGCAACTTAATTTAAAGGACAGCTTTTTAGGTTGCCTACCCTATTGGCTTGTCTATCCTTAATCTAAATCAATTTACGGTCTGTTGTCAAGCCAGTTTAGACAAATTGATTTAGGCAAACTGGTTTATATTCAGATGACAGGAGTCCAAAAGCAAGAATCCGCGCTGGTAAAGCTACGGAAAAGCCGCGATCTAACTCAAAAGCAAATTGCAGATGCGCTAGGAGTAACAGTGCAAACGGTCAGCAATTGGGAGGTAGGCAGAGCAGAACCAAAGCTGACTATTCGCCAGTTCAAAACGTTGCTCAAAGTGCTGCAAGTGACTGTGGATGAGTTACCCGACGACTTCGGTAAGCCGGAATCGTAGTGAGGCGCTTGCCCGACAGGTCGGCGCAACGCGCGATCGCATATCGGGAAGCGAACGGATGATGCACCAAGGATGAAGTTTGGCGTAATACGTCATAAGATTCTCCCAGTCATAGCTGTGAGTTACTTAGTTATGGGTTTTGAATGGATATTTACGAGGGTGTGGCTAACCACCCCAGGCAAAGATAGCGATCGCGCGATCGCGTGACAGTTATGTAAGAAACTAAAGTTAGGGCAGGCATCAAAGAAAGTCGGACGGCAATTTAGCTAGATGGTAGCTTTTCAAGTTACCTGCTCATTTATAGTCTCTTACTTATCCAAACACGCTTGTAATTGATTTGTCAAGTCTGCTTGGATAAGCTTGTTTGGAAAGCATGACAGAAGAACGACAGCAAGAGCGAGAGTCTCCTTTAAGGCAGCGGAGAGAGGAATTAGGCTTAACTCAAAGAGACATTGCACTGGCTTTGGGTAAGACTGACCAAACAATTAGCAACTGGGAGACAGGTATGTATGAACCAAAGCTCACCCCCCGTGAAATAAAAGCGCTTTGTCGTCTACTGAAATGGACGCTAGAAGAACTACCAGATGAGTTTGGCTCATTGCGATCGCACTGAGGCGCGATCGCCCACCTCTGCTTGGTAGATTGGCAGTTATGTAAGAAACTAAGGAAAGGGCAGGCATCTTGTGAACCTCTGAAGGCGACTGAGCCAGATGGTGGCTTTTCAGTCACTTTGCCCGCTGCTGTATCTATCTTATATAAGCACTCTTAGGATTCAGTTGTCAAGCATCTTTATATAAGAACTTTTATACTACATGACCAAAGACCAACAACAGCAAGAATACGATCGGGAGTCTCCTCTGAAGCGGCGAAGAGAAGAATTAGGCTTAACGCAGAGAGACGTTGCACTAGCTTTGGGTAAGACTGTCCAGACAGTTAGTAATTGGGAGACAGGGCTTTATGAACCAAAGCTTACTCCCCGCGATTTGAAAGCACTTTGTCGGCTGCTGAAATGGACTTTGGAAGAACTGCCCGATTACTTCGGTTCACCACAACTACAGTAGCGATCGCGCTTTTGGGGAGAAGGATGCGATCGCGCGTTGCGCCGACCTGTCGGGCAAGCGTTTTTGTGGGGATGCGATCGCGTTTGGTGTAAGAGTGCGATCGCGCGTTGCGCCGACCTGTCGGGCAAGCGTTTTTGGGGAGAAGGATGCGATCGCTAGACATACTCAATCGATCTAGTTAAATCAAGTCGCTGCAACGTCGTTAAGTATAACTATAGATAGACCAGCAACGCGACGAAAACCACTGTCATTTGTGAGAAAAAAGCTGCAACTTGTAGCAAGAGCAGTGGCAGCATGAAGAGCATCTGGCGTTCTCAGATTTGTATTAGCTCGTAATTGTGCAGCATTCCTCAGAATAGCTTTTGTTATCGGAATCAGTCGAACTTCTGTAGACGAAAGCAAGGTTTCATAAGCATTAATTAGAAGGGAGTCAACATTTTTTATAGGGGCGACCAAAGTTTCCAGTAATGCTAGTTCACTGCTAACAATTTCGATGTCGCTAGCTTGAGACTGCAACCACATTGGGCGCAATATAGACCAATAAATCGGATGCTTTTCAACACTGTAGATAAAAATCTGAGTGTCTACATAAACTAGGCTAGATGATGGAAACGTCAGGCTTGCCACGCATTGCGTTCCTCCTCAATATACTGATCTGCTTCTTCTGGAGTTTTGAGGAGTCTCGTTCCCTGCAATTCATCAAGTAAGTCAATTGCAGAGCGGCGACTAGGGGTGGAGGTTTCTGATAAAATGACGAACACTTCTACAGCATCACCCACTGGCAATTCTGGAGCTGAGATTTCGATTTTGTTACCTGGTAAGACTTGGGTGCTGATGTGCAAAGCTGGCTGCATTGTGGATTATCTCTTCTTGCTGCTGTTGACCAGAATAGCTCAAACTGCTGCGTTTTTGGGTGTGTGGGGATGCGATAGCGAAGCGCTGACTTGTCAGTTCGCGCGTTGCGCCGACCTGTCGGGCAAGCGTTTTTGGGGAGAGGATGCGATCGCGTCCCTAGAATTGCTACATAGCTAAAGCTACAAAAAGCGAGGTCAAATTTATTAATGCGTTTTGACACCTACATTCAGTGAATCCAGAGCAATCTTCAGCGTGGAAGCGAACGCACCCATTACCCAGCTATCAAGAACTTATTGGATAACCCTGGTGCGGCGATAGATGTGGCGATTGAGGAGAAAGGTAATAAAGCAGGTATTCCAGACTTTACCGTAAGGCGGCGAGAGTTGTTGGTTGGTTATATAGATAACCCAACGTTTAGAGGAATGCGCCAAAGCCTAGAGAAAACCTTTGACGAAATCTACATTATGGATTTGCATGGTAACAGTAAGAAAAAAGAATCTTCTCCTGATGGCTCAAAAGATGAAAATGTTTTTGATATTCAACAAGGCGTAGCTGTTTGTATAATGGTAAAGTATCCCAAAGAAAAGTAAATATGAAAAAAAATCAACAATTTACTGCCATCATCGAACGAGAAGGGGATGGATATGTATCGCTTTGTCCAGAATTAGATATTGCCAGTCAAGGTGATACAGTCGAGCAAGCAAAAAGTAACCTAATTGAAGCATTAGAACTATTCTTTGAAGTTGCCGACCCTCTAGAGGTACAAAACCGCTTGCAGACGGAAGTTTTTGTTACCAGGGTAGAGGTGTCTGTTGGGTAAGTTACGAGTTTTATCAGCGCGAGAGGTTTGCCAAATTTTAGAGCAAAATGGCTTTGTGGAAGTGCGGCAAAGCGGTAGTCATATTATCATGCAACGGCAAACAGATGAAACCACGATTACTGCTGTTGTTCCAAATTATGCAGAGTTACGCATTGGAACTTTACAGTCAATTATCCGCCAGTCTGGATTACCGCGTTCTCTGTTTGAGGTAATGTAATGGCTAAAATATATCACTTTGATATTTACGGTAAGCGTCAAGATAAGTACAAGTTTTTGCTAGAGAACGACGTTTATACAGTTGACTAGACAGAAGTATTTCTGCATTCGCCATTTTATTTATTTTCACCGCAAAACCGAGACTTACTACCAGAAATCAATGGCTCAAAGACCGCAAAAAAGCCAAGCGTAATTTATCCTTTGATGATTTGCACTATCAGCGAGTGGTAGTTGCTCTCAAAGAGACAATGCAAATTATGAATGAAATTGATAAATTTATACCTAGTTTTCCTTTAGAGTAAGAGAGTTGAAGATGATGCGATCGCTTTCCACTGCACAACAGCGCGATCGCCTGATTCAAAGGAATTCAACGCGATCGCGCATATCTTCCGGTTCCAGCAACTCCCAGATTAAAATTAGACCGCGTAAGATGTCACCAATTGAGCGACTACCTTGGTGACAGTAAGTAATGCCAGCGTGTTCGACACCAGCTTGATGAAGCCGTAGAAAATCTGCGTCAGCCGTAAAAATTACCCTATTTTGGGAAAGTGCAAACTCTATTTGTACCTCATCTGGCGAGGAAATCAGTCCTGCTTCTGCGGTAGTAGTCACATCAATGCCACGGCGTCGTAAACCATCCGCGATGGCAGTATTGACATTTTCATCCATGTGGAACCGAATCGTTTCCAACATTTCGATTCCTTAGTTTCTGCTGAACAAGAGAAGGAGTTTGAGCCTGTAATTCTTTAGCAAAGGCTTCATCCTCTCGAATTTGTTGTCGAATTTTTTCCAGATGATCGTGATAATATGCCAAGGCAGCGTATACATCTGCCAAGGTAATTCCCGGATATTGGGAAACAATTTCGTCAGGGGACAGTCCCATTCGTTCGTGCCAAATAACCACATCCTGCACTTTAATCCGATGTCCGGCAATGCGCGGTTTACCACCACATACGCCGAGAGTAATTTCAATATGTTCCGATATCACTGATTCCATAAATATCCTTGCTGCTCAGTTTTCATAAAATGAACCACAAAGCTAGAGAGCGATCGCATTCCACCTCACAAGCGCGAACCGACAGGTCGGCGCAACGCGCGATCGCATTCTCCCCAACTCCTACAAATTAGCCATCTGTTGAGCAAACCAGATAGCCGCGCTGCCATTTGTTCCTTGTTTTAGCTGTGATAAAGTCTGCTCTAATAAAGAAATCGGCAACCCCTCAAGTGCTACAGAATATTCGCACTGCTGATATTTGCCATCATCCTGCAAACGAAATGCCAGCACTCTTTCGCCTTTAACATCAATAACCCAATACTCAGGAATTTGCAAAGCTGCATAAAGCTGCTTTTTCTCATCCAAATCAGTTGCTATAGTTGTGTCACCGACTTCACCCACTAAATCGGGAAATCGCCACTGATTCAAATTAAGGTAACGTCGTTCGCCTTCTCGCCAAATTGGGTAATTTTCACCAATATAAAGAACTAAATCTGGTGATGCTGCTTGCGTATTCGGCTTTTCCATTAAGCAACCGCCTAGAGAATGGAATATTTGCCCTGGTATGCGACTAAACCAGATAAAAAACAGCATTGTGAATAATTCATTAACTGCGGCGTGGTTAATTCCTTCATTACCCATTTGAACGAAAAGATATCCCTGATTAAAAAATAAACCTACTATTTCTGGGTTCAGATCGTCAGCGTAAGCTAAATAATCTTCCCATGTTGCGGGTTGCCATTTTGGGATGGCGGAAGTTAGATGGCGCGATTTTGGAGTTGATAGAGTCATAGAGGCAAATGATGGGGTTGGAAGTTAGAAATGTTTAAGCGATCGCTACTATGTTATAAATTTGTTGCTGTACTTTTAGCCTAGCATTATATAAAGTGCCGCCAGAAGATGAAGAACTAGAAGACGGGGAGAAAGAACTTGAGGAAAGGCAACGTGAAAGACAAAGACTTGGACGAGGTAAGGGAGCGAATAGAAAAGACCAGGAAATGGTCGATTCTGTGGCACGAGAAAAGCGTATGAACAAAGAGCAGTGACAAAGGTTTGGTGATTATATTGAAAAGGTTAAACGTCAAGAAGGTCGCGGCGGTGCTGACAATTTTACTGGTGATGAACTACTCGATTTAGCGGATGATTTCTTAGAAACATAGTTAATTTCAGGAAGAAATTGTAGTGAGTACAATTAAAATGTCTTTACGATTGTCTGGTAATCTGCCTGATTTAGAGGAATTGACAGATATGGGTATAACACCAACCAAGGTTTTGCGACGGGGAGAACAAGTTTCAAAAAAGCGAGTTCAACCTGTTGATATCTGGTCTTTAGAATTTGCTAATTTTGACAGCGATCGCCCAAGAGAAGACATAGACAACCAGATGCAGCAAGCTGCTCTTTGCTTAGAAAAAATGGCACCAACGTTGGCAGTTCTAGATCGAACTAATTGCAATGTAGATTTGTACATTAGCACTATTCGAGAGGAACAACAGGGCGGGATCTCATTATCTCCAGAAATAGTTGCCGCCGCCGCTGCTGCTAGGTTGTCAATCCAGATATCTATCTTGGTTATGCTGGATGACTACGAAGAATCGGAACCAGAATCAAAGTTATCAACTATGCAAGCTTGAAAAATGGGCGTGTACGGTGTGGCAAGAATGCGATCGCTTCTATAAACTAAAACCCTATTGGTTGATACCCACAGGGTTTTAGTTGTGAAACGCGCTCTAACTACTTCTTACCGACGGGGAATTTATCTTGTTCTGGGTTGGGAGTGGCGGGAAGCGATCGCTTCGCCTCTGACTTCGTCCTACGCACCTCCCCATTTTTGTGCCCCCGTTTTCTGCCAAATCCGCGCTTCGGCAGTTGCACAAGCCAGCGCTGGAAGTTGTCCACGTAGGTGAATAACACCGGCACCACCACCAGCGTTAGCAGAGTGGAAGTTGTGAAGCCGCCCATCAGCGCAATTCCCATCGGGCTGCGGACTTCAGCCCCCGCACCAATTCCCAAGGCAAGGGGAATGGTTCCCGCAATGGTAGCCAGAGAAGTCATTAAAATTGGTCGCAGACGATCCATCCCAGCGGCGATTAGCGCCTGATATTGTGACTTGCCTTCCTCCTGGTTAATCAAGGCATAGTCCACCAGCAGGATGGAGTTTTTTGTCACAATCCCCATCAGCAACACAATCCCAATTAGCGCATACAGCCCTAACGCTTTTTGGGCAATCATTAAGCCCAACAGTGCGCCGCCTAAAGAAAGAGGCAACGCCACCATAATTGTTAGGGGATGGAGGAAATTGTTGTACAGCAGCACCAGGATGGCATAGATACACATAATTGCCAGTCCGATTGCCGAACCAAAGCGACCGAAAATCTCCTGCATAATCTCGGCATCCCCAGCCGATTCTTGCGCGACTCCGGGGGGCAGATTTTTGAGGGCAGGTAGCTGCTGCACGGCTTGCACCGCATCTCCCAGAGCAACGCCTTGCAAGTTTGCTTGTACCGACACCTGACGAGCGCGATTAAACCGATCGATTTGCGCCGGACCGCTGCCAAAGCGGATATCTGCCACCGACACTAACGGGACAAGATTCCCGTTTTGACCGGGCACCTGAAGATTTTTGAGAGTGTCGATATCCTGCCGCGCATCGGGATTTATCTGGACTCGAATCGGAATTTGCCGATCGGGGAGGTTAAACTTAGCCAGATTCGCTTCATTGTCGCCGATGGTGGCAAGGGAGGCGGTACGAGCGATCGCTTGCACTGTCACTCCCAAATCCGCCGCTCGTGCCGCATCGGGAATAATCAGAATTTCTGGTTTCACCAAACTGGCAGTAGATGTTGCTTCTACTAAACCCGGTACGCTTCTCATCTGCTTTTCCAGAGCATCCGCTGCCAAGTTCAAAGCTTCGGGGTTTTCACTTTTGAGGACAATTGATAAATCCTTGCCCGCTCCTCCGGCTCCCTGGCTTTGGAAACTAATCCGCGCCCCCGGCACTTGGGAGAACACTTGGCGCATTTGTTTCTCAAACTCCTTCTGAGGGAGATTCTCCCGTTTTTCCTTCGGTTTCAGGTTGACAAAAAGATTGGCAGTATTCACTTCTGTCGTTGCCAAGACACTCTCAACGGCTGGGCTTTGCTGAATTAACCGAGTTGTCTGCTGTACAACTTTTTTGGTATCTTCCAGCGTTGAACCGGGAGGGAGTTGCACGGCAACTTCCGAGAAACCAATGTCACCGTTATCAAATAATCCCTTGGGAATAAATGGTATTAGCGCCAGACTGCCCAGGAAAAATGCCAGAGCGATCGCCATCGTTGTCAGGCGATGCCTCAAAGCCCATTTCAGCACCCAGCGATACGGTTGAAATCGATTTTTCCCGCCGTTCCCATTGACGGGTAGCTGATTGGGGGGTGAGGTTTTCTTCGGTTTGAGCAAATAAGCGCCCATCATCGGGGTGATAGTCCGCGCCACCAGCGTAGAGAAGATCGTCGAGACCGCTACTGTCACCCCAAACGGCTGGAAAAACTGCCCCGGAATCCCACCCATAAAGGCAACTGGCAAAAACACCGCGATAATCGTCGCCGCGCTAGCCAGCACTGCCAAACCCACTTCCGCAGAAGAATCCAAAGCCGCTTGGAAGGGCGTTTTGCCCATATCCATGTGGCGATCCATATTCTCAATTTCTACAACGGCATCATCCACCAAGTTCCCCACCGCCAGCGCCAATGCCAGCAAAGTCATGTTGTTGAGGGTGTAGCCCAGCAAATACTGCACCGCAAAAGTGGGCAGCATGGACAACGGCAGCGCCACGGCAGTAATTAACGTGGCACGCCAGTTTCGCAAAAAGATCAGAATCGTCAGCACTGCCAGCACAGACGCTTGGATCAAGTCATCAATCGTGCCATCGTAGGATTCGCGGATAAAGTCAGCGCGAGTGAAGATAAGTTGCAGCTTGACATCCGTCCCTAGGGTTTTTTGCAGTTCTTCTACTTTCTGGCGTACCTCTTCTTCCACCGTCACCAGAGTGCTGCCAGTGCTACGCAAGACGGAAAAAGACACGACGGGTTGATTATTCAGTAGTGCCGCCTGCCGGGGGTCGGCAGAAGCATCGCGGATCTCTCCCAGGGCGGACAAGGGCACTGAACCCCCGTTTGGAAGGATAATTTCATAGTTTTGCAACGCCTGGACATTCGGCGCACTGCCTAAGGTGCGAATGCTTTGTTCGCTCCCTCCTAACTCCGCGCGTCCGCCCGGTAAATTGACATTGAGGGCGCGAATTTGGTCGTTGACTTGAGTCGCTGTAATTCCCAGAGCTTTCAGACGATCTGGATCGAGATCGACGCGAATTTCGCGGTCAACACCGCCAACCCGCTTGATTTGAGCGACTCCCTGCACCGACAGCAGGGCGCGGCTAATCGTTTCGTCAACCAGATTACTTAATTCTTCAACCGATTTTTGCTTGGAAATCACGGCGTAGTTCATAATCGGACCACCGGAGAACTCCAGCCGTTGCACGATCGGTTCGTTGATGTCTGCGGGTAAACTTTGGCGAATTTGGGCAACGGCATTGCGGACATCATTCGTCGCGCGATCGCTATCTGTCCCCAATACAAAATTAACGACGGTGGTAGAGACGCCGTCGTTAACTGTTGAAGTTAATTGGTCTATATTTCCCAGACCCGCTACAGCATCTTCAATCGGTTTCGTCACCTGGGATTCCAGTTCCGCTGGTCCCGCCCCCGCCTGGGTGACGGTGATGGAAACCGTTGGCAGATCGATATTTGGGTTGATATCAATGCCCAAACCTGTAAAGGAAAACCAACCTACCACTGTCAAAAACAAAAATAAGACCAGGGTGGGGACGGGTTTGCGAATTGACCAAGCGGAAATGTTCATAAAAGGCGAATTGAAAGATTGAAGGATTGCTAATTGCTAATTGAAAGTCTGATTACTCTTAGCGATTAGCCATTAGCTACTGATCGTTGACGACTCGAACTTTGTCGCCTTCTTTGAGATATCCGGCACCTGCAACGACGACGCGATCGCCTGGTTGTAAACCGCTCTTAATCTCCCTTCTATCACCGCTCTCCACTTCTCCTAGTTCTACCTTCCTCGCTTGAACCGTGTCTTCACCCGATAGCAGGAATACAATTGCACTCCCATCCGGCTGAGGGAGTACCGCCTTGGCAGGCACCGTTACCCCGGTCGTCGTTGTGGTAGTAATTGCGGCACGAGCAAACATTCCCGGTCGCAGCAGCGAAGGCTGTGGCAGGTCAATCGTTACGGTTGCTTCACGCCTTTGTGCGTTCACTAGGGGCGCGATTTCTCTGACTCGCCCCTGCAAGCGAACGCGGCTATCGTTATCCGAGGTAATTGTTGCTGGTGCCCCAATCTTTACTTGCGGCAGTTGGATGGCGGGAAGTTTTGCCTCCAGTTCCAGTTGTCCGTTGCGGATGATGGAAAAGAGCGGTTTACTGCCAGAAGTGACATCCCCAATTCGGGCAATGTCCTGGATTTCATCATTTACTTGTGGTCTGGTAACAATGCCACTTGCTGGAGCGCGAACCTGCGTTTGCCCTAGCTGAGTTTGCAGTTGTTGCACATTTGCCGCACTGCTCCTGACCTCGGCTTGGGCACTATTGATATTCGCTTGGGCAAGGCGAACCTCTTCTCTAGCGGTTGCGGCAGTGGTGGCGCGAGCATCTAGCTCTTGACGACTAATCGCCCCTGCCTGAGCAAGTTGCTGATAACGCTGAAGATTCCGTTGGGCTTCTGCCAGGGTGGCACGGCTTTGCGCGAAGGCTGCTTGTCTTTGCCTGACAGCGGCTTGGCTCGATTCTAGCTGTGCCTTCCCCCGATCGAGTTGCGCTTGTAGTACGGAATTATCGAGAACTGCCATCACTTGTCCGGCTTCCACAGTTTGTCCCTCATCCACCAATATTTTCTGGATTTGTAAGCTGGTTGTCTGGGACAAAACGGGGATGAGTTCGCGGGCTTCTACTGTGCCGCTGGTTGTCAGCGTGCGGGCAACCACGGCGGATTGCGCTACAGATGCGGTGACACTTTGGCTGGGCGGCGCTGCCTGTTGTGTGGCATCTGGCTTCTTCTCGGTCTTGGGTGAAAGCAGTTTCATTCCGCCTGCGGTGAGGGCGATGCCTAGCCCTAAGCCAAGCGCCACACCCTTCCAACCAGACAGACCTCTTTTTTTGCGATCGCTCCGGCGACGGCTGGGAGCGAAAGATTCTTCATCACCGTCCCACGTTTCATCTAATTCATCAACTTCTATATCTTTTGGGGCTTCGTTCATCACCGCGCTCCCTCCATGCTTTGACCTGACTGGCGGCAACCTTTTGCAAAGAAATGTTGCAAAAGGCTACTTTACCTATGATGCAAAATTTCCGGCAAAAGATGCGATCGCCTTAGCGACGCGAGTCATCCATACTTGCGGTAAAGTTCTGAATAAAAGACCCTTGGCTTAGCAACAAGAACGACCTGATGAAAGCAGTTTTGATGACAGCATCTGGCGCACCGGAAGTCTTGCAACTTCAGGAAGTCCCAAACCCGACGATTGAACAAGACACAGAAATCCTAGTCCGTCTTCGGGCGGCGGGAATTAACCCGATTGACACTAAATTGCGGCGGCGGGGCACCTTTTACCCAGACCAAATGCCCGCTATTTTAGGCTGTGATGGTGCGGGGATCGTGGAAGCCGTCGGTGCTGACGTACAGCGGTTTAAGGTTGGCGACGAGGTGTATTTCTGTGCGGGTGGACTGGGGGCAAAGCTGGGAAATTATGCTCAAATGGCGGTTGTAGATGAGCGATTTGTCGCCAAGAAACCCACCTGTGTGAGCTTTGCAGAAGCCGCCGCTGCCCCTCTGGTTCTGATTACCGCTTGGGAAGCGTTATTTGAACGGGGGCGGCTAGAACCCAAGGAACGGGTGCTGATTCACGCGGGTGCTGGCGGTGTCGGTCACGTCGCCATTCAACTAGCTAAGCTGAAAGGTGCGGAAGTTTGTACCACCGTTAGTTCTCAGGAAAAGGCTGATTTTGTCCGCGAATTAGGTGCCGATGAGGTAATTTTTTATCAGGAAACTGACTTTGTACAGGCGGCTCTGGATTGGACTGGAGGAGAGGGAGTAGACTTAGCCTTTGATACGGTGGGCGGGGAAACTTTCTATAAAACTTTCCCCGCCGTGCGAGTTTATGGCGATCTGGTGACGATTCTGGAGCCAGACCCCGCTTACTATAATTGGAAGGTGGCGCGATCGCGCAATCTCCGCATTAGCTTTGAATTGATGCTAACGCCTGCATTGCAAGGACTTCTGGAAGCTCAACAGCATCACGCAGAAATTTTAGAACAGTGTGCAACCTGGATACATCAAGGTTCTCTCAAAATTCACCTCGCCAAAACTTTCCCCCTAGAAGCCGCCGCCGCTGCCCACCAACTATTGGAAGCCGGATCGATTACAGGTAAAATTGTCTTGTTGATCGAGGGTGAATAAAACTAAACCTCGCTATTTGGCTTCATTAGCTGCAAAAGGGCTGTCAAAGCTTTGTCTTCCGAGGCATTGACTCGGCGATCGAGCAAGGCAATACTGACGGCTTTGGGAAGTGCGATCGCCGCGATGTCTGGATCGAGTCCTTCCATCAATTGCTCAAGCGACTGGGGTACTTTCAGTGCCGATTTGACACCTAGCAGCATTGATTCTTCTAAACCTAGTGCCTGAAGCTGACGAGACCAAACCTCCCAGCCGATCCTGACTTCCGGTTCCGCCGCCTGAATCAAATAAGCCAGCAACCGCTGTAGCTTACTCTGTTGCTGGGGCGTTAGCTGAGGCTGGGAATGCTCAGATGGGTTTGCATCAACAGTTTCTTGGTTAAGGTTGCGGACAATTTGCTGCCAGTCTTGTTCGTCGCACCCTTCGGGTTGGTCTACCGTCAGAGAAATGCTAATTTTTTGGTCTGAACCGGCGTTCAGGTGAGTGACTTGGGCACGCACACCCAGAAAGCCCAGCCACTGGGCAATCGTCCCAATCAGTGTGGAACGAGTTGCCTGACAGCTAGCGAGTAACCGGATTTGAGTGCGAACCATTGGGCGCACGATTTGCGAAAGCATAGTTTACAAAATTGGCTGATTGTTATCTGGTTATTAACGCTTCATCTGCATTGGGTGCTGTTACCAATAAGACTTTTATCACCTTACATTTTGCACCCGCAAACTTCTCCCCCACAGGTGTAGGTTTTTGACGCTTTCAGAGACTTATTCGCCATATTCTCAATTGTGCGACCAGGTTTCTCGTTTTTAGGGCAGGACTTACGCACTGAAACCTTGAAACCTAGATCCCCCTTGCATCCCCCTTAAAAAGGGGGATGCAAGGGGGATCTCTGCGTAAGTCCCGATAGTGTTTCCGATCCTAGTTCTGAAAACCCAGAAGATCATCAAATATCAGGACTTACGCAAAGCTTATACATATAGCGTTTTTTCGGGTTCAATCCCCCTGTGGTTGCCCTCATAGATGTGGTGATGTTGCGGCGAGTCCTGAATATTCAAAACCTACCCTTGTAAGGTGGAGTTGGGGGAGTTCGCTGATTTTTGGCGAAACAGATGAGTATGTTCGGGATCGTACAGACGCGAACGACGTTTCGCGAAAGTATTTTCCACAGTTCCCAACGCGGGGCTAATCACATAAAGCGTCGTCCGAATTAAATTTTCCTGCTGCGTCACGGCTGCCATTTGATGCAAGGGAACCAAGAAGATTTTCTCATCAGGCCAACCGACTCGAAAACAAATCGCCACGGGTGTATCGGCGGGGTAGTGCTGCATCAGTTTCGCTTGCGCGTCTTCGACGTGACGCGCCGCCAAGTAAAGGCATAAACTTGCCTGATGCGCCGCTAAGGAGGCTAATTCTTCGCGTTCCGGCACGGCTGAGGCGCGTCCGCTAATGCGGGTGAGGATAATCGTCTGCACCAGTCCTGGCACTGTTAGCTCAACTTTGAGCTTGGCGGCGGCGGCTTGGAAGGCGCTGATACCGGGAACGATTTCAAAGGGAATGTCAGCCTCTGCCAAGGCTTGCATTTGCTCAAAGATGGCACCGTAGAGACTGGGATCGCCAGAGTGGAGGCGGATCACAGATTTATGCGATCGCACTCGTTCAATCATCACTGGCAGAATTTCTTCGAGGGTTTTATTCCCAGTGCGAATAATCTCCGCATCCGCACGCACTCCCTGCAAAATTTGCACTGGCACTAGAGAATCGGCAAATAAGATTACATCCGCAACAGCCAGTAGTTTCTGCGCCTTAACTGTCAATAAATCTGGATCTCCCGGCCCTGCACCGACAATGTAAACTGCTGGTGCTAGGGCAGGCAGTGATTGTTCGCCAATAAATTTAGTCTCCAACTCAGACAAACCTCTTATAGGGTGTGTAACTTATCAGTCACAGGACTTACGCAAAGCTTATACATATAGCGTTTTTTCGGGTTCAATCCTCCTGTGGTTGCGATTTGAGACGTGGTGATGTGCGGCGAGTCCTGAGTCATTTGTTGATCGTTCTGCAAGGATTGCATATTGCTTGTGATTCCCGTACAGCGGTAGATCCCTGCGCCTACCGAGTCAAAAAAATTGAATTGATTACGGATACTTTCCGGATTCGCTCCACTTTCCCGGTAATTAAGGAATGGTAGATGCACCCTGGTTTTGCTCTAGAGTTTGACTCTAGAGCATTTTTTTTGGGAATAATTTCTGCTGACACCTAAGTTCTACTAATTCACTTGATTGGCGCTACACTTCAATTCTTGAAGCCCCATTAGAAAGAGGGTTGGGGGAATCTGATGTGGAATCTGGCACCAGTGAAATTGTATGATTCATCGTTGTGCATTCTCGCTAGGAGCATTCTGATTACTATGGGCTGAGACAACATCCGGCAGAGAGCGACGGAACAAATAAAGCCAAGCCAGACCCGCCAATCCCAGCGTCATTCCCAGCAAACTGACCGCCTGTGCCATTCGCAACGACCCCAGCATTAAGCTATCGGTGCGTAACCCCTCAATCCAAACGCGACCGGCGCTATAAGCCACTAGGTAAACCAGAAACAGCGTGCCTGCCTTGAGGCGCGATCTCTTCAAATCCCGAAAAAACAAGGTCATCAGCAACCCAAACACCATTAAATCCCAAAGAGATTCATAGAGAAAGGTGGGATGGAAGTAGGCAAAATTTCTGTAATCGGGCGGACGATTCTCGACCGGAATCAACAGTTTCCAAGGCAAATTCGTGGGTGCCCCGAAGGCTTCAGAATTGAAGAAATTGCCCCAACGCCCGATGGCTTGACCCAAAATGACAGAGGGTGCGACTAAGTCAGCAAGTTGCCAGAAAGAGATTTTCTGGATTCGGGCAAAAATCAAAGCTGCTAAAGTGCCGCCGATAAGCGCCCCATGAATAGCAATGCCCCCTTTCCAGATGGCAATGATGTCACCCGGTCTTTGGGCGTATTCTTGCCACTGAAACAAAACATAGTAGAGTCGGGCACTGGGAATCGCCGCTACAACTAGCCAGAGTGCCAAGTCGCCCGGTATATCTGGGTTGATGTGACGGCGGTCAGCCAGATATCGGGAAAGGCTGACGCCAATTAATACGGCTGAGGCAATTAACAGACCGTACCAGCGAATGGTAAACGGTCCCAGCTCAATGAGGATTGGGCCTGGAGAGGTAAATTCAAATGCCAAAGGCAGAGTGGAAATATCAAGAAGCATCGGCTTTGATTGAGTTCCAGCGTAGCCTGGACAAGACTCGCTGCTAGCACTTCATAGTTTATCGAATGCTTGATTCAAGTCTTGCATGGCAGCAGCTAAATAGCGATCGCCCACGCGCCTCTAGCCAATTCTTAGTCCCCTGGAAACTTGGACAATCTGAAACCACTTATCAAAGGGCAATCAACATTAAGTCAATCAAATTACTGCTGCTCCTTGCAAAACCTGCTAAATTATGCAATGCACCAAGTAACATGATAGCAAGCAGCAAGATTAAGACAAATAGCGGTAGCGAGTACCGAGCAGATAGATAGATAGTGATATTGCAACTTTACTTATATAGAACCATGATGGCAGCACTCGCGGCACAATCGAGCTGAGATCGACAGAATATGGCTGAAAACCGAATTACTCAAAATCTTATCGTTGAAAATCATAATCTGCGGCTAAATCAGCGTTCATTTATGCACCTGCCGCGCAGCCTGAGTGCCTTAGAAACTTGGGGTTTCGGGTTCACAGGTCATCTAGGCTGGATTGGCACAGCCCCGCTAATT
The DNA here is from genome assembly GCF_057473865.1 of Coleofasciculus sp. H7-1. Lineage (NCBI taxonomy): Bacteria > Bacillati > Cyanobacteriota > Cyanophyceae > Coleofasciculales > Coleofasciculaceae > Coleofasciculus > Coleofasciculus sp. H7-1. The sequence goes on along the minus strand of NZ_JBYCCT010000011.1, from coordinate 16,115 downwards.
CATGCAGCATTAGGCTCATCTGCCATCTTTGTGTGGTTGCCCGCAGCGATTGTGGGGATGCTGCTGAACCTGCAAGTGAAACGCTTAGGGGAACACTGGCCTGAAATATCGGGAGGAACTCCAAATTACACGACTAAGTTACTCAAAAACTATCCCGGTCTAGCTCGTTATGCAGCGATCGCCTACTTCGTCGGCTGGGCAGGATATCTGCCAATCAACCCGATTATCCTCACAAATCTCATCAAGACTAATCTAGAACCTTTAGGGATTGATTGTCCGGAAACGGCTCTGAAAGTTGGATTCACGCTGATTGCTTATATTGTCGCGCTCAGCGGCACGAGAGCTTTAGCAATCTTGCACACGTTTTTCATTCTTCCAGCAGTCGGATTCTTATTGGTGTTTTGTCTTCAAGGTCTAGGATGGTTAGCCTTCTCGCCCGCGAGTCCCGGATTTTTTCCTAGCAGCTGGTCAACCTTAAACTTTGTGGATTGGGCAAAGTGGTCTTTTTTCGCTATCTACATTGCCTACGCCTGCGAGATAGCCTCCGCGTTTGTCGCCGACAGCCGACGCCCTGGAGAAACGCTGCGATTTCTCAACTTGTCAGCTTGGCTAATTCCGCCGGTTATGCTGGGCGGTTCTTGGGTACTCATGCGCTTGGCAACTGTACCAGACTTGGGCGAAGACACGTTCTTGAACTTTTTCGCAGCGACAAAGCCATTCTGGGGCGAGTCAGCTTCCTTAATCGTGACCCTCCTGATCGCCTCCAGCTGTCTTCTGGCTTGCGCGACTGCGGTTTCTAATGCTCCCCGCATTCTGTACCAGCTTGCCCTAGATGGGCACCTTTCCCCCGTCTTCGCTATCGTCTCCCGACAAGGCGTTCTGCAACCTGCCCTGATATTTTCCCTTTGCACCAGCTTGATCTATCTGCTTTGGGGAGATATTTCTCGGATTGTGGTGGTAACGGGTACTAGCTATCTGATCGCCATGATGTCAGTTCATCTGGGATTGTGGTTGCAGCGAGGCAAACCCGAAGTGCGCTGGCCTTGGTGGTCGCTGGGCTTCTTAGTCGTCGAGGCGGTTGTTCTGGTGGTGGGGGGTTTAACTTGGAGCTGGCAAGATATGCTGGTCGGGCTGCTGTCTCCGATCGCTGTTTTGGCTTGTGATGCGGCTATCCGTCGGATCGCATTTATGCCTTTCTCCCCAGCCTGGTGGATTGAGCGTTACCGGGTGAAAAGCTTTCAGGTCAAAGATTTTGTTGCCTTTCAGGTGATCGTCCTGATTCTATTGGTTTGTAGTGCGACCGCGATCGCCTGGGTGCTTCGGGACGGGATTGGGCAGATTTCTCGGAATGCCAGCAACAATCTTTTAGTCATTTTGCTGATGACTATCGCCTTTGTGGCGATCGCTGTTGCCTGCTGGACTAGCTTGCCCCAAGTTGCGGCGATCGCCGAAGCACGGGAACACGCGGAAAATCTTTTTATCGCTGCCCTGGACACGGTTCCGGATACCATTCTCGTACTGGATGATAGCGGCGCGATTCGTCAAGCCAACCCAGCCGCTGTTGCCCTTTTTGAGATAGACGTTCATCAGCTGATTGGGCGTCGCCTGAACCATTTCCTCTCTGGGTTAGCTGGGTCGCCTGAGATTTGGCAAAGTCGCAGCGAACAGACATGGCAGGATGAAACCAGCTTACGCATGATTGAGGTGACGCTCTCCCACCGATCAAATCGCCAACTTCAAGAATATATTGTCATCCTACGCGACATCACCGAGCGCAAGCAGTCAGAAGAAACATTGCAGCAATCGGAAGAGACTGCTAGAAAGCAAGCGATCGCTTTAGAAAAAACTCTGCGAGACCTACGCCACACCCAAGCTCAATTGATTCAAACTGAGAAAATGTCTAGCCTCGGTCAACTCGTTGCGGGTGTTGCCCATGAGATTAATAACCCCGTCAACTTCATCTACGGCAACCTTACCCATGTGGATAACTACACTCAGGATCTCCTCAGTTTAGCCAACTTTTACCAGCAAGGTTATTCCTACACTGACCCGAAAATTCAAGACCTGATTCAAGAGATCGATCTTGATTTTTTAATTGAAGATTTGCCCAAAACTTTGTCTTCGATGAAAGTAGGGGCAAACCGGATTCGGGAGATTGTTCTGACTTTGCGTAACTTCTCTCGGTTGGATGAAGCCGACATGAAACCTGTCAATATTCATGAGGGAATCGATAGTACCCTAGTGATTTTGCACAATCGTCTCAAGCATAAACCGGAGTGTCCGGCTATTCAGGTCATCAAGCAATATGGCAACTTGCCGTCGGTGGAATGTTATGCCGGACAGATGAATCAGGTATTTATGAATATCTTGAATAATGCGATTGATGCTTTGCAGGAGCAAGATAAAGTGCGAAGTTTAGAAGAAATTAAAAATAAACCTAGCACTTTAACGATTTCTACCCAACTTTTAGACAAGAATTGGGTGATAATCCGGATTAAAGATAATGGGTTGGGGATGAGCGCAAGTGTCAAATCGCAACTGTTTGACCCGTTCTTTACGACAAAACCAGTCGGTCAAGGCACCGGACTGGGGTTATCGATTAGCTATCAAATTGTTGTGGATAAGCATGGTGGACAGATGAAATGTCTATCTCAACCTGGGGAAGGGACAGAGTTTCAAATTGAGATTCCGATCGGACAAACCTATAAAGTGAACCCCAGCGTCGATCGAGAGGTTCTAGGATAGAGATCCTAGCTAAAACTTTTGATTATTTATGTCCGCTACGCCCCTCTCTCAGGTTCAGTCTTCTACAGGCAGTCAGCATCAAAATCAGTCTGATGAAACTGCTAGCGTTGCTAAAGAGCAGCGTGTAACGAATAAAACCCCAGCCAGAACGATTCCTCCCCTTTTAGGGGCAAATTTAGCCGAATTAACCCAATGGGTGCTTTCTCAAGGACAACCGGCTTACCGGGGACAGCAACTGCATCAGTGGATTTATGAAAAAGGAGCGCGATCGCTTTCTGAAATTACTGTATTTTCCAAGCAGTGGCGCGACCAAGTAGCAGATGTCCCGATTGGACGCTCAATTCTACATTATCGTTCTGTCGCCCCCGATGACACGGTGAAGTATCTGCTGCGGTTGGCAGATGGTCAAATTATCGAAGCAGTCGGCATTCCTACCGCAAAGCGCCTCACGGTGTGCGTGTCTTCCCAGGTGGGTTGTCCGATGGCTTGCGACTTCTGCGCTACGGGGAAGGGAGGTTTTACTCGCAATCTCGCACGCCACGAAATCGTCGATCAGGTGTTAACGGTTCAGGAAGACTTCAAGCGACGAGTCAGCCATATTGTGTTTATGGGAATGGGCGAACCGCTACTGAATACGGTAAATGTTCTGGGATCGCTGGAGATACTGAATAAAGATGTGGGAATTGGACAGCGTTCTATGACTCTCTCTACCGTGGGGGTACGCGATCGCATCCTCGATTTAGCGAAACATCACTTGCAAATCACCCTCGCTGTCAGCCTCCATGCATCCAATCAGGCACTTCGGGAAAAACTTATCCCCACGGCTCACCGATATCCGCTGGAAGATTTGTTAGCAGAATGTCGGGAATATGTTCAATTAACAGGTCGCAGATTGACGTTTGAATACGTCCTGCTTGCTGGTGTGAATGACCTCCCCGAACACGCTAATGAACTTGCGTCCCATCTGCGGGGATTCCAAACTCACGTCAATTTAATTCCCTACAATCCTATCCACGATGCTGACTATCAGCGTCCGAATTCCATCCGAATTCAAGCCTTTGTTGCGGCTCTGAAAAAACAGCATATTGCTGTTAGCGTGCGCTACTCCCGTGGTTTAGAAGCCAATGCTGCCTGCGGACAACTTCGAGCTTCTCAGTAAAAGCAATCTTAAAAGAATTGCTTCAAGAGACGACTTGCATCAAGACCGGGTGCGTATGCTTCGATTACTCCCCCGGTTTGAGAACAAGTCACCATCAAGTAGTCACAAGTGCGGCATTGTGTCCGCGTTAGCTGGCTGCTAGAAATGTAATGCCGTTCGCCCGGACTGCCACAGTTTGGGCACCGAATCGCTTGGACTATCTGCATTTTTAAAGTTTTCATGTCAGTCAGTTTTTTAAAACAAGGAAATTGCCAGATTTAACACCAATGTCATCTGGTAAAAATGTAGCTAAATTAACAGTTTAGCTGAACGCAATCAGGAAAAAATCAATTGACCTTTCTAGACTATTATGGCAATCTTTTTGATAATTATCCATACTTAATTGAGCGATTATAATGAATCACTCTTTAGGAATATGAGCCTGTCTAGCTTTGATCCCCATTGTGAACTTATGCAAATGAGGGAGGTTCGCGCAGGCTCTTAACATCGTTTGGACATTTCTGATGTACTGATTCTGTAAAGTTTTGCGGCTCTTTAGCAATGATTTATAGAAGTTCTCAACATCTGTCAGAATTAAACTTACAGCTAAATAAAATTCTCTAATCAAATTTTATTTGAATTTAATGTTTAATGAAAATCTTGCATCTGTCTGTAGATAGATTTAATCTCTCATAAGATAGGCTTGAGCGAGAAGCTGCGGATAGGCGGAAAGTAAAGTATGCCAAAAGCAGCGATTTGCCCTCAAGAGCGAATCGCTTACCTTGAATATTAGAACCGTCAAGGATTGAGATGAAATTCGGTTAATCACGCCTCGCCTATTTGTTGACAAAGCCTGGGGCGCATCAAGGGGGAAGTATATTTTATTACCCGGATCGTCAAACGGGCGATCGCCTATCGCCGGTTCGTTCATATCGTTCCAGATACCCGCAACGCCGATTTCAGTCAGACTTTTGGGTTATCCGCGCCCAACTGATGCACAATCTAGACTGGGAAAGTTTTTTTGGAGAAAACTGCGACATGAAATTCACGCGCCGCGAATTTATCATTGTCTCTACGCTGGCGGCAGGGTTTGCCCTAGCAGTTCGCCCCATTTCTGCCCAAGTCATTACTACCGATAAGAAAGGCTTGGTGGCGGGTGAAGTGAAGATTCCCGTAGAAGATGGGGAAATCCCCGCTTATCGGGCGATGCCTGCAAGGGGTAAGAATTTCCCTGTCGTGCTAGTTGTGCAGGAAATCTTCGGTGTCCACGAACATTTACAAGATATTTGTCGCCGCTTTGCGAAACTGGGTTATTTAGCGATCGCTCCGGAACTCTATGCCCGTCAAGGTGATGTTTCCCAGATGAGCGATATTCAAGAAATTATCACCAAAGTGGTCTCTAAAGTCCCCGATGCCCAAGTTATGTCAGATTTGGATGCAACGGTGGCTTGGGCAGCCAAGTCAAGTAAAGGAAACACCGATAAACTGGGAATTACGGGCTTTTGCTGGGGTGGGCGAATCGTTTGGCTGTATGCAGCTCACAATCCTACGCTAAATGCTGGCGTTGCCTGGTACGGACGCTTGAGTGGCGATTCTTCGCCCCTCACTCCCACATATCCCCTTGACCTGGTTGATGAGCTGAAAGCACCCGTGCTGGGACTCTACGGCGGCAGTGATGACGGGATTCCCATTGAGACGGTGGAGAAGATGCGTGAGGCGCTGAAAGCAGCAGGCAATGCTTCGGAAATTATCCTTTATCCGGACACGCCACACGGTTTTTTTGCCGACTACCGCCCCAGCTACCGCAAAGAGGAAGCTGAAGACGGCTGGAAACGCCTCCAAGCTTGGTTTAAGAAGTATGGGGTTGCTTAGGGAGCGATCGCAGGTACGATTCAATGGAAGTAGCGCATAGCGATCGCTTCATCTAAAGCAATTCAAGTCAAATTAACAGGACTTACGCAACTTGCGCGACATATAGGGGCAACCACAGGGGGATTGAACCCGAAAAAACGCTATATGTATAAGTTTTGCGTAAGTCCTGACCGCAATATATTCCGCCCAACTCTTGAAATGCTATAAAGCAAACCTACCTGTTTGGTCTGTCTGTGAACTATCTCTCTTATTGATGTTTCTTGCCAAGACATTGATAAACTAAGCGATGTATCAGTAGCTATCAGGTGAAACTTTGCTAGACGAACAAGCCAAAAAAACAATTCTGCGTAAGATTCCTCACGGACTCTACATCTGTGGTGTCAAAGATGGCGAAGAAGTTAACGGCTTCACAGCCAGCTGGGTGATGCAGGGATCGTTTAAGCCACCGCTAGTTATAAATTGCGTTAAGCAGGATTCTAAATCCCACGCCATGATCAAAGCCAGTGGCGTCTTTGCACTTAGTTTTCTGGACGAAGGACAGCAAGACTTGGCGCAAAAATTCTTCAAGCCGCAGCGCCGAGTCGGTAATAAATTTGAAGATGTGGAATTTTATCTAGGACAAGAAACCGGCTGTCCCATCATCTCCGACTCCCTCGGCTATGTGGAGTGTAAGGTTGTCGGTGCTGTGGAACACGGCGATCATACTGTTTATGTCGGGGAAGCGATCGCTGCTGGCGTCCACCGCGATGGGAAACCACTTTTACTCGAAAATACTCCTTGGGAATATGGTGGGTAATTGGTAATTGGTAATTGGTAATTGGTAATTGGTAATTGGTAATTGGTAATTGGTTAGTAGCAAAGGACTAATGGCTAATAACTAATAACTAATGGCTAATAACTAATAACTAATGGCTAATAACTATTACCTAATCCCTTTTGCAAGGAATTCTGAGTAAAAGATTATGCCGCTGATTAAAGTTCAAACTTCTGTTGATTCTCCCGATAAGGTTGCTGTTGAAGGACTGCTCAAAAGTCTTTCGGCTCAATTAGCGAAGCATACAGGCAAACCGGAATCCTACGTGATGACAGCTTTTGAGCCGGGTGTGGCGATGACATTTGGTGGGACTGTCGATCCCGTCTGCTACGTCGAAATTAAAAGTGTCGGTAGCATGAGTCCGTCGCAAACTAAGGCGATGAGCCAGGATTTTTGCCAGCGGATTAATGAGAAACTCGGTGTACCCACTAATCGGATTTACATTGAGTTTGCCGATGCGAAAGGTTCAATGTGGGGTTGGAATGGGTCAACATTTGGTTGATTAAATCCTACTTGATTTTGAAGATGGCTCCCCTTCCCTTGTAGGGAAGGGGCTGGGGGTTAGGTTCTGTATTTGATTCAAATAACAACCACTATATTGAGGGCGATCGCACTTGCCTCTCACTCAGCTTGCGTCCAATGTGCAGGTCTTTCCAAATTGTCTGGCAAGACAGTTGTGCTATCTCCAAATGCTGTTTCAAGTTGCTCGAATTCTAGATTTTCGGCTTCCCTAAGGTCTGCGCCTTGTAGGTTAGCTTTTCTGAGGAATGCCCCTTGCAGGTTAGCTCCACTGAGGTCTGCTCCTTGCAGGTTAGCTTCAATAAGGAATGCTCCTTGCAGGTTAGCTCCACTGAGGTCTGCTCCTTGCAGGTTAGCTTCAATAAGGTTTGCCTCTTGCAGGTTAGCTGCCCTGAGGTATGCCCCTTCTAGGTTAGCTCCACTGAGGTATGCCCCTTCTAGGTTAGCTCCACTGAGGTATGCCCTTTGTAGGTTAGCTTCACTGAGGTTTGCCCTTTGTAGGTTAGCTTCAATGAGGTATGCCCTTTGTAGGTTAGCCTCACTGAGGTTTGCCCTTTGTAGGTTAGCTTCTCTGAGGTTTGCTCCATCAAGGTTGGTATATTGTAAATTTAGCCCTTGATTTTCTGGGTCTTTATCTACGTCGCGCCGTCCGATAACTGTAAGTGCTGCTTGAATATCCGTAGGAATTTTTGGTGATTGCTCCTGCTGTATCTCTTCTTCCTTCAAAAGAGCATTCTCTCGAACAAAAGCTGTTAGCACTTCCATAATTGTCCAGTGGTCTTTTTTGGAATCCTTCGCAATTCGTTCTAGGGCATAAATTCCACCTAAACGGATAGAGGTATTCTTAGAATCAAGAAGTTCAATAGCTTTAGTAAAGCGTTCTGTGATTTGCTTATCTTGTGCAGCTTCTGCATTTTTTAGAGCAGCTTTAGCGTTATCTAGAGCTGCTTCAGCACTTTTATTGGCAGCGATCGCGCTATCATCCATCGCTTTAGCTCGCTTCGCTGCATAGAAAACGTTGAAGAGGATTGCGGCTCCTCCAAAGGTTGTTGCAACAATCTTTAAAGCTTCAATAACAGAGCTGATGCCCTGCCTTTTAAGCTCAATAAACTCCTTTGTGGTCAGGATTTTAGAAGAATTCTTTAAGTGTTCAATCGGTACTACATCAAGTTGCCATAAACACAGGAAAACTATTGCTCCTATGCCAATAAATGTAAGTGGCAGAATTATGAGCCAGTTTCTCAATCCCTCGGTTTCATCGATACTCATAAAATTATCCTGGCAGAGAATTCAGCAGAGATTGAAACGCTCGAATTCCGACTAAAAGCACTAAACCTCCGATGGCTACTAAGCTCAAAGGACGCAAAATTCCCTCCAATTGTCTCAAGCGTCGTTCTAAGTCACCTTGGTAATATTCCGCCAATTTTCGCAATGCCGTGTCTAAGTTGCCGGTTTCTTCGCCAGTGCGAATATATTGGATTGCCAGTGGCGGTAACTTGCTTTGCAGACTCTCGCTCAAGGTTCTACCGAGGCGAATCTGTCGAGAAGCCTTTGCTACGTGAGTTGCCATCTGAGGATCGGGGATGCGATCGCGCAAGAGTTCCAGTGCGGCGAGAATCGTCACCCCACAACTTAAAGGCAATGACAACTCGGTAAAGTAAAGGAGCGATCGCGCTTGCATGAGTTTATCCAAACCGGGAAGTTGCGCCGCCAACCGCTGTAACCCGCGTCCGGGAAAGCGAGAATTTAGCAGAAGTACCCCAACCAAAAGCAATGCCAAACCAAAACTGCACAGCCAGAAACCAGGGTGGGTAAGCTTTTGAGGATTTCGCTTGAAAAGTGCGGCGGCGAGTACCAACAGACTCCAAATCAGCGCGATCGCGGCGATTCCCACCGAACGATAGAGGCGTTCTCGTTTGGCTTTCGCTTCCGCCGCTGTTGCTAGTCTCCCAAAAGTCTCTGCTAGCGATCCGCTGTATTCGGCTAACCGAATCAGGCTAATCGTCCAGGCATCAAAATATCGAGCGTCTAGTGTCAAAGCAGAAGCCAAATCTTGCCCAGAATCCACCGCCGCACTGACGGTTTGCAGATAGCGCCCGAAGGTCGAATTGCGATCCAGATTAACCAAATTTAAGCTTTGCTGTACTGAAATGCCAGAATTCAACAAAGTGGCGAACTGCTGAAAAAATTGAGCCTTTTCCTGGTTTTTCAACTTAATGTGTAGATTCACTAATGGGATTTTAGCTTTTGCTGATTTTCTAGCGAACCGGGAAAGTCGAGGAGTGGCACTCGTTGCACGAATAGAAAGACTCTCTGCATAGATTGCAGCAGAGGGCGAACCGACAGGTACGGCGCTTCGCTATCGCTGGCTCGTGTATGCCGCGAGAAGAGGCTGCTGAGGCGATGAATCGTATCTGGTTGCGATCGCTCTCCTGTAGTGATGGTGCTTCTCGCCAAAACCGCAGACATTTAACAATTCGTAGTTTTAGGGGTACTGTATGAGTACAATTTCCTTAAGCTAGCTCACACACCTCTTCCGTGATTGCAATCTATCCTGGCAGCTTCGATCCAATTACTCTGGGGCACCTCGACATCATTAAGCGCGGTTGTCGGCTTTTTGATGGCGTGATTGTTGCGGTGCTGCGGAACCCCAACAAAACGCCCCTGTTTACAGTACAGGAGCGCATCGAGCAGATTCGTCTATCGACGCGATCGCTGCCGAATGTAGAAGTTGACAGCTTTGACGGTTTGACGGTCAATTATGCCAGAATGCGAGGAGCGTGCGTGCTGCTGCGCGGTTTGCGGGTGCTTTCTGACTTTGAACATGAGCTACAGATGGCTCATACGAATAAAACCTTGGACGATCGGATTGAGACGGTTTTTCTAGCAACCTCTAACGAGTACAGTTTCTTAAGTAGTAGCTTAGTGAAAGAGATTGCCAGATTTGGCGGCTCTGTCGATCATCTTGTTCCCCAGCACGTCGCCTTAGATATCTACCGATGTTACGCCAAGACTCTTCCCGCCTTGAACCCGATAGTAATGGACGCTTCCCCGAAGGTGAATTACCCGACAGCGGATCAGGAAGTGTAGATATCCAGCGGGAACTCGACCGCATAGAAGAAATGATTATCGATAGTACGCGCATTCCCTTGACTAGCCTGCGCTTAGTCGATGAGAATTCGGTACTCGAAGAGCTGGATTTGGTGCGGATCAATCTGCCACCGGCTTTTCAAGAAGCCGAAGAAATTGTTCGGCAAAAGGAAGAAATTCTTCTGCAAGCGGAGGATTATGCACAGCAGATTATTGAAACAGCAGAACGCCGAGCCGATCAGATATTGGATGAAATGGGCTTGATTCGGCAAGCAGAACGGGAAGCTCAAGCGATCCGGCAGGCGGTGCAGCAGGAGTGCGACGCCATCCAAGAACAAACGATTGCAGAACTTGAACGGATGCGCCTACAAGCACAACAAGAACTAGAGCAGATGCGATCGCTTGCTATCCAAGAATGCGAGGATATTCAAAACGGAGCTGATGACTACGCCGACCAAGTTCTCACTAATATCGAGCAGCAGCTCAATGATATGCTCAAGGTCATCCGTAACGGTCGGCAACAGTTACAAAATGACCCTCCTCCCCCGCGTACCCCCACGGTTAGAGAAGTGGAGGGGGAGAGAGGCAGAGGCTCAGATAAGAAGAAGTAGGTGTTGGGTGGGAGGTGCCCATCCCTATCCCTTTATCCTTTATCCTTCCAGAGGTAGCCCAGTTCTTCTAGCTTTCTCAAAACTTTTTCTGTGCTTTCCTCTATCGTTTCTTGGTCTGTGTGGCATTCGATTTGAGGATGGAGGGGTGACTCATAAGGGTCATCAATGCCAGTGAAGTTTTTGATTTCCCCAGACCGCGCTTTCTTATACAATCCCTTCACATCCCGCTGTTCGCAAATCGCTAACGGTGCATTCACATAAACCTCGACAAAATCTCCAATCCGCGATCGCACTTCTTCTCGAATTTCCCGGTAAGGCGAAATTGCCGAAATGAGTACGACTACGCCGTTCCGAGTCAGGAGATGAGCGACAAAACCAATGCGCCGGATATTTTCATCCCGGTCTTCTTTACTAAACCCCAAACCTTTGGTCAGATTTTGGCGCACCACGTCTCCGTCGAGAATTTCCACCTTGTATCCGCGTTTGTGCAATACTTGCGCGACTTCTTTGTTAATGGTGGTTTTTCCCGCACCGCTTAAACCTGTAAACCAGACGGTGACGCCACGATGCTCTCGATCCATTGTTCTTCGCTAAAACTTACGGTATTCTCATCCGACTTTAAGCGATCTCTGGAAAATGGGAAAGGTAGCATCATCGTTACATCTTTTAAACTAAATGAAGAAAGAGAGGACTTCTAGTCATGGCATTTGATTACGATCTGTTTGTCATTGGTGCGGGTTCGGGGGGATTGGCTGCCTCGAAACGCGCGGCTAGCTATGGAGCGAAAGTAGCGATCGCAGAAGGAGATTTAGTGGGTGGTACCTGCGTCATCCGGGGCTGTATTCCCAAAAAACTGATGGTTTACGCCTCCAAATTTTCCCACCTGTTTGAGGATGCCGCAGGCTATGGCTGGACTGTGGGCAAGAGTTGCTTAAACTGGGAGCATCTGATTACGACTGTCGATAAGGAAGTCCACCGTCTCAGCCAGTTGCATATTGGGTTTTTGGAAAAAGCTGGGGTGGAGTTAATCAAGAGTCGCGCCACTTTATTAGATCCGCATACCGTGGAAGTGGATGGAAAAAGGTACAGCGCTGACAAAATTTTAATCGCCGTGGGTGGGGAAGCCGTCAAGCCGGATTTACCAGGGATGGAACATACCATCACTTCCCGCGAGATATTTCTCCTCAAGGAACAGCCGAAGCACATCGTCATTATTGGCGCTGGCTATATTGCCGTGGAATTCGCCTGTATTATGCACGGACTGGGATCGAAAGTCAGTTTGTTGCTTCGAGGCGATCGCATCTTAAAAGGTTTTGATGACGATATTATCACTGGCATTCAGGATGCCATGACGCATCACGGTATCAACGCGATCGCTAATGTGACTGGGAAAGGCATTGAGCGCACCTCAGAAGGGCTTCAAGTCACCTTCACTGAAAAAGGCAAAGACGTGGATACAACTCTCACCGCCGACCAAGTTCTAGTCGCCATCGGTCGCGCACCCCTTTTAGGAAAACTTGGTTTGGAGAATGCCGGTGTTAAGGTTGTTAATTGTGAAGACGAAGATTTACCCAGGTTGCACGGATACAGCGTCAACTGTGCAATCGAAGTCGATGAGTACAGCCGCACCAACCAGCCGAATATTTTCGCTGTAGGCGATTGCACCAACCGGATCAATTTAACGCCCGTCGCCATTGGTGAAGGTCGCGCTTTTGCCGATACTGAGTTTGGTAATAATCGCCGGGTATTCAATCACGAAAATGTTGCCTCCGCCGTATTCACCCAGCCAGAAGCAGCTACGGTGGGAATCAGCGAAGCCGATGCCCGGAAAAAGTTAGGCGATGACAACGTGCAAATCTATCGCGCCCGATTCCGCCCTCTGTTCCACAGTCTCACCGGCGCTGATGACAAGGTCATGGTCAAGTTAGTCATTGACAAAAATACTGACCGCGTGCTAGGCGCTCACATGGTGGGCGAGTATTCAGCTGAGATTATTCAAGGGATAGCGATCGCAGTCAATATGGGAGCCACCAAAAAAGACTTCGACGCCACCGTTGGCATTCATCCTTCCACCGCCGAAGAGTTTGTCACTCTGCGATAAATTACGGCTAGGGGCAATACTATAAATTGCCCCTACAAATGCCTGCATTTGACTTGTTGAAATGAGCGATATTTTCTCTCATTTAACCTGAAAGACTATCCAAAACTCCTGAAACTGTACAGTGCCAAATTAAATGACATCGGGACAAATTCGTGTCATCAAGCCAGTCTCTTCGCTGCACGCTTCCAAGCATTGAGGTTGATGCAAGGCAAGTCCACTCCCTGTCCATACTCGAAGCTAAACGTTAGCAGGGACAAGCTTCACACCCTTGATGACATCAATTTGGCACCACGGCAAATAAAAAGTCACTGTACACATATCTAAGACTTCACTAATGGCATGAAAAGGTTTTGGTGGTAAGGCATGGTCAAGAGTGGACGTGTTGATAGAACACTCGTTTAACGTTTTCAGCACAGAGGATGTAGAGTCCGACAATGGCTGCCAGCACGAACAGAAATGCGATCGGCAAAGGCTGAAATCCCAGTAGCCCTGCAAGCGGGGTATAGGGAATTAGGAGCGTGATAACAGCGGTCGCGATCGTTGCCATGAGTAAATACTTCCCTGGCTTGCTTGTGAGAATAGATTGCCGCGTCCGAATCACCAGCACAATCATGGAGGCAGAAATCACCGACTCCATAAACCAACCCGTTCTAAATTGCGCTGGGTTGGCGTGCAGCAACAGGAGTGACCCAAAGGTGAGGTAATCAAACACTGAACTCAGCAGCCCAAACACCAGCATAAATTTACGGATGAACGTGATATTCATGCGGCGGGGTTTGTTGACTAGTTCCTTATCCACGCGATCGGTGGCGATCGTCATTTGGGGAAAATCGGTCAGTAGGTTCGTGATCAAAATTTGACTCGGTAGCAGGGGCAAGAAGGGTAGAAATAGAGAAATGCCTGCCATGCTAAACATATTGCCGAAATTAGCGCTGGTTGCCATAAACACGTATTTGAGCGTATTGGCAAACGTGATTCGTCCTTCCTTCACGCCTTCGAGCAAAACATTGAGGTCTTTTTGCATCAACACAATGTCTGCGGCTTCCTTAGCTACGTCAACCGCGCTCTCAACAGAAATACCCACATCGGCAGCATGAAGTGCCGAGGCATCGTTAATGCCGTCACCGAGATAGCCCACCACATTTCCCGCTTTTTTCAGCGCAATGATGACGCGCTCTTTTTGATTTGGCTCCACTTCAGCGAAGACATCTGTTTTCCCAACTTGATGAATCAGCGCTTCATCACTGATCTGATGCAGTTCGGCACCCGTCAAAACCTTGGGCGTCGGTAGTCCCACCTGTTGAATGATGCTGATAGCAACCGCTCGACTATCGCCCGTGATCATCTTGGTGGTCACGCCGAGCATCCCCAATTCCTTGAGCGTCTCTGCAATGCCTGTTTTGGGTGGATCGAACAGGGCAAGATAGCCCAAGAAAGTCATATTCGTTTCATCATCTTTGCTGAAAGAATCGCCATTGAAGTCGCGATAAGCCACCCCCAACACTCGAAACCCTTCACTGCCTAATTCCTCAGCCTGTTGCTGAAGCTTGTCCCGCCGGTCTGCAAGGTCAATGGTGGTGCCTTCACCCGTTTCTACCGTTGAGCAAACATCAAGAATCGGCTTCAGTGCCCCTTTCGTGACAATCAGACGTGTCTTGTCTTTGCCAAACAAAATGCTGAGACGCTTGCGGTTGAAATCGTAGGGCACTTCATCCAACTTCTGGTAAGCAGAAATATCGAATGGCTGGTGCTGACGAATGGCGGCATCGATCGGATTGACATAGCCTGATTCAGACGCAGCATTCAAATAGGCGTAGAGCAGCACGCGATTCGCCTGCGTCGAGGCTCCGCCAACGCTCTCCTTCCCGTCCACATCAACCGCAGCGTGAATTTTCACTTCCCCTTCCGTCAGCGTGCCCGTCTTATCTGTACAAAATACATTCATGCTGCCAAAGTTTTCAATCGCAGGCAGTCGTTTCACAATCACCTGCTTTTTCGCCATTTGTTTGGCACCGCGAGCCAAGTTAACGCTGACGATCACGGGCAGCAGTTGGGGAGTCAGTCCCACTGCCAAGGCGAGAGAGAAGAGAAAGGATTCCAGCACAGGGCGTTGCAAGTAGACGTTGGCGACAAAGATCAGCACCACCAGAGTCAACGTGACTTCCATCAGAAAGTAGCCAAACTTGCTGAGTCCCGTTTCAAATTCGGTTTCGGGCGGTCTAAGTTTCAGGCGTTCTGACACCTTGCCAAATTCAGTCTGCTTTCCAGTCTGTACCACAACCGCTGTCGCGGTACCACTGATCACGTTTGTGCCCATATACAGGGTGTTGGTGCGATCGCTGAGTCCGGCGACCCCTGGCAATACGCCACTGATTTTGTCAGCAGGATAGGTTTCTCCCGTCAGTGCTGCTTCATTCACCGACAGATCTTTCGACTCTAAAATCAGGCAGTCACCGGGAATACTATTGCCAGCAGCAAGCAACACAATGTCACCCGGAACCACGTCCTCATTGTGAATTTCTTGAGATTGACCATCTCTCAAAACTGTGGCTTTCACTTGCACCAAAGCCAGTAGCTTCGCGACGGCATCTGTGGCTCCCCGCTCTTGCCAAAATCCTAATAGTCCACTAATTAGTACGATCGCCAGAATAATAACGGTATCAATGACATCTCCCAGGAAACTGGAGAGAATAGCCGCTGCCACTAAAATCAAAATAATCGGACTCTTGAACTGGTCTAGCAACAGGAGTAGCTTGTTAGACTGCTGCTTCTGCTTCAGACTGTTTGCCCCATATTGAGTGAGCCGTTGCTGCGCCTCCTGGCGACTCAAGCCCTGAGGGGTACTCTTGAGCTGATGTAATACCTGTTCGGCAGGCAGGTTCCAAAATGATGGGAGAACTTGAGGCATAGATTCAATCCCTTCGATTAACTCAGCTTTTTTCAGTTGGGCATGGCGTTGTAGCGGCGCTCAAATTCGTAACGGTTTAAGCGATCTGCGCTAGTTCTTGTCGGGCGTTGCCCGCCCGCTGCGCTAACAAAGCCGCTCCGAAGAGAGCAGCAGCGCTTCGCGATCGCCATTTTCCAGAGGCGGAATTATCAGACCTCTTGCGGAATTAAGATTTTTCAGCTATTTTTAGCTCATAGTTATAAATTCCTGCTAGCAGGTTTACTCGCAAGCCAAATCTCTTTCTTCTATTTCTATAACGGCTAGATAAAATTCGGAAT